>NZ_BAABJO010000003.1:0-376804 GCF_039543345.1 Pseudonocardia adelaidensis
ACGACAGGGTTGCCCTGCCCGGGCCGGCGATCGACGCCGCACTGCGAGCACCCGAGGGCGAGCTTCGGATCTATCCGGATATCGATCACTTCGACATCTATGACGGACCGCCGTACGAGGCCGTCGTGGCGGACGAGGTTGACTTCCTCCACCGTCATCTCCTGCACCGAAACCTGCTAGGGGCACCCAAGGCGGCCTCCGAGACGACTCGGGTTCATTTGCCGACTACCGAGACTGTCCACGATCAGGAACTCCACCAGGTCTGATGGTTTTCCTACCGGCGCGACGAGCGACAGTGAGAGCAGGAGCCGGCCCCGCTACCCGCGGGTCGGCTTCTGCTCGTCAGCAGGCGGAGAGCAGCCGCTCCGGTGTCGACGTCGGGCTCATCGAGCGTCAGGGTGGGGCTGGTGGTCGGCTCGGACGTCCCGCCGGGGGTGTGGCTCTCAGTGGTCTGCCCGTGGGTGGCCTCCTACGACTGGCCGCCCGCCCTGTGACGACTCGGCCGCTGATCGAGAGTTGCGCATCGTCGCTGCATAGCGACTGCCGGCGAGCTCGTCTCGGCACCGGCGTTCTGCGTGCGGAGGCGGTGCTGGACAAGGCGTGGGCCGGCGTGGACGTGGGCAAGCGGCACCGGTCGTCACAAACTGATCTTCAACGCCCTCCTGCCACGTTCACGGGCGGCACGCCGTGCGGACTTGCTCGTCCAGCTGGTGCACACCCGTCAGCCTGCCGGCAGCCGGACACTGCATCGCGGGCACGGGAACAGCGCGCGCACGGCGCAGCGCCTGGTCCTTCTGCGCCTGCTTGGCCCTCGCGTTGCCCTGCCCGCACCACACCTCAGCGTCCCGCTAGCGGCCGCGCTGGCAAGAGCAGCGGGCTAGCGTTGCGATGGTGGCGTCGCTCCCGCGGGCGGCTCGGCCAACCTCTTCGGGAGACCCAGCGCGACCGGCGCGGGTCGCGCGGCTTGTCGTGGTCGTGGCCGGGCTGCTGACGGGATTGGCCGCGCTCGCGTTCCCATTCGCGCCCGTGGTGCAGCCCACCGTCACCTACCACTGGCCCTCGTCGCCAACCGACCCCGAAGCCGCCGCGATCCCGCTCATGCCCTACCAGCCGATCAGCCTGACCGCCTCGGTCAGCTGCTCCGCGGCCCGGCGGCTGGCGCAGGCGGGCGGCGCCGGCGAGCACGTGCTGCTCTCCACGACCCCGCTGCGCGTCGACCCGTCCGCGCATCCCCTCCCAGGGCTGAGGGTGGCCGTGGTGAACGGGCGGCTCGCGGTGAGTAGCGCGGGAGTCGACCTCGGCAGCTGGCCGGTCCCCGCCGGGTCGGACTGCTCGTGGACATTCACCTCGGGGGTCGACCGCACGGAGCTGCGGATGGCCGAGGTGGTTCTCGCGGTCCGCGAGGGCGACCTACGGCCGAACGTGATTGGCGCGTTCACCGAGCTGCCGGACGCCACCGGGTTGGACCTGCGGCTGGTGACCGATACCCGGTTCAGTACGACCATCGGCCCGCTCAAGCTGTCGATCGCGGTGCTCGGTGTGGCGTCGCTGCTGGTGCTGCTGGTCGCGTTGGCGTACACGGATCGGGCGGTCCGGGGGAGGCGGACCGGTCCGCGGGCGCCGGGAGAGCGGCGGTGGCGACCCGGCGCGGTGGACGTCGTGCTGGCCGCGGTGCTCGGGCTCTGGTGGGTGATCGGGCCGATCACGGTCGACGACGGTTACATCAGCGGCATCGTGCGCAGCCGCGGCAGTAACGGCTTCATCGGGAACGTCTACCGGTGGCTGAACGCGCCGGAGGAACCGTTCAGCTGGTTCTACGAGCTCTACTACTGGTGGTCGCTGGTTTCTCCGTCGACGGTGTGGATGCGGCTGCCCTCGACCCTGCTCGGGCTGGTCTGCTGGGCCCTGCTGTCCCGCCACCTGTTACCTCGCCTGGGCCGGCCGTGCGCGGGCGTCCGCGGGCGGTGGACCGCGGCCGCGGTGTTCGCGTTGTGGTGGTTGCCGTTCAACCTCGGCCTGCGACCCGAGCCGTGGGTGGCAGTGGGCGCGCTCGCCGTCTACGTCACGGTGGAACGCACGGTGGCCACCGGCCGGGTGCTCCCGCTGGCCGCCGCCCTGATGCTCGCCGGCGTCACGACGCTCGTCACCCCGACCGGACTGCTCGCGTTCGCACCGATCCTGGCAGCCGCCGGGCCACTGGTGCGGCGGCTGCGCGAGCGCTCGGACCTGCACCGGCTGCCGCTGGCCGTCGCGTTGCTGGCCGCACCCGCCTCGGCCACCCTGCTGGTCTTCGCCAACCAGAGCCTGGCCGCCGTGCTCGAGTCGGTCCGGGTGCGCACGGTGATCAGCGGCAGGCCGGCGTGGTACGCGGAATACGAGCGGTACGCGCTGCTGCTCGACCCCCATGACATCCAGGGCTCGCTGGCCCGCCGGGCGCCGGTGCTGCTGACCCTGCTCGCCGTCGCCGGCGCGAGTTGGGCGCTGACGCGTCGCGAGCGCCGTGATGTGGCTGGCGGGCCGGCCCGGCGTCTGGTGGTCGGGTTCGTGCTCGCGCTCGCAGCCATGACACTCAGCCCCACGAAGTTCACCCACCACTTCGGTGGCCTCGCCGGGCTCGGCGCCGGTGTTCTGGTGCTGGCCGTGCTGACGTGGTCACGCGCCGGCCTGCGCGCGCGGTCCGGGCTAGGTCGACCGGCGATCGCCGGGCTGGCGGGAGTGACCGTGGTCGGCGCGCTCGTGTTGAGGGGCCTGAACACGTGGGCCTACGTCTCGAACTACGGCCTGACGTGGAGCACGAACAGCCCGCACCTGGGCCCCGTCCGGCTGGCCGAGGCGGTGCTCGGGCTCGGTGCCGTGCTCGTGGTGGGCCTGGCGGGCGCCGTGGTGTGGCGGCGCGCGACTGACCGGCCGGAGCCGACGTTGCCGCGCTGGGTGCCCGCCCCCGCAGGGCCGGCGCTGGTGCTGGTGATCGCCGTCGTGGCGCTGGAGGTGCTCGGTTTCGTCCGGGTCAGCGCAGCGCGCCCGGACACGTACACGCTGGCCTCGGACGCGGTGCGCACGCTGACCGGCTCGTCGTGCGGCCTCCAGTCCGACCTGTCGGTCGAGACCGACCCCGCCGCCGGGACGCTGCCTCAGGCGGTCGGGCCGGCCGGGGCGGCCGAGCCCGCGATGCCGGTCGTCCCGGTCGACGTCGGGGGGCCGGTGCTGCCGGGCGTGCCGATACCCAGCACGGGCGTCACGCCCTGGTATGTGCTGGACGAGGCACAGCGCGAGGCGGTCCTGCCGGTCGTGGTGACGCTCGCCGGAGCGACCGCGCCGGGTGACTCGATCGGCCTGGACTTCGGCAGCGGTGGCCAGGTGGTCGCCCGGAGCATGCTCGCGCCGGCCACCACGATGCCTCGTGACCAACGAGTGATGGCGCCACCCGGCGCCGACACCGTCCGGATCGCGATCAACGCGCCGGAGTCGACGACCGGAGCCGGGACGGGCCGGCGAGCCGCTGTGTCGCTCCCACGAGTCCCCCGTCTCACACCGATGACCGCAGTGCTGCCGCCCGGATCGACCGCCGTTCTGGACTGGCCGGTCGCGTTCCTCTTCCCCTGCCTACGCCCCGAGCCGCTGCCGCTCGGAACGGCCGGGCTGCCGCGCTGGCGCGTGGCTCCGCCCCCGGAAGATCCCTCCGCCGAGATCACGTACACGCCCGCATTCGGCGGCCCCTTCGCCGGTCCGCGCCTGCTCGTGACGGAGCTGCGGATGGCCACCTACCTGCGTGGGGAGCCGTTGCGCGAGCCAGCACAGCTGCTTCGTTGGATCCCCGTCGTGCCACTCGAGGAGCCGACACCACACGTTACGACCACGAGCGTGCCCGGCTGGCGCGCGGACGGGCACACCCGGGTACCCGAGGTGGACCCGGTGCCCGGCTGAGCCGGGCTCACGCGCCTGCGCGGTGCGGCGGGGTTGATCTCCTTGTTCAGCCGCTCTGGGGGTTGTCCTGCGTGACTGTTCCTCGGGGCACCGGGTGAGCATGTACGCGGTGTCGTAGACGTTGACAGGAGTCGAAGACCGGTGTAACGGTACTGCGTCGGCCGTCCCGGAAAACCGATCTCGATCTTCTTGACCGCGGATCCAGGCAGGTCGAGGAACTCCTTGCTGAAGGCCGTCACCAGCGGCAGCCCGCCGTTTCCCGTGTGATCGTCTGTCCGCGTCATCCACCGCGGGTGACGCGGTGCCGGCGATGTCCGGCTAGACCGGGTGCCAGGACGGATGGGCCTGTGCGGTCGACACGTGGAGGTTGCGATGCTCACGCTCACCGGGTGGGAGCCCGAGACTCGCCACGGCGCCGACGAGGCGCTGAAGAAGGTCAACAAGCTGCACGACGAGGCGCTGCTCCGGTTGCACGACGCCGTGGTGGTCAGCCGGAGCGCCGGGCAGAAGAAGCCGAAGACCCACGAACTGCTCGGCACCACCGGGACGGGGGCGGTCAGCGGCGGTTTCTGGGGAATGCTGTTCGGTCTGCTCTTCCCCACCCGGCTGCTCGGGATGGCGATCGGCGCGGCCGGCGGCGCGCCCTTCGATTCCATGCGTGACCTCGGAATCACCGACGACGGCAGTCGCGAGGTTCGCGACGATGCTCGAGCCTGACCCTCCCTTCCGGCCGGTCCGCGCCCGGGACGGCTACCCGCCACTCGAAGATCTCGGGTTGATCGGCGACGGGTCGACCGTGGCGCTGGCTGGTCTGGACGGGAATATTTGCTGGCTGTGCCTTCCGCGCTTTGATTCCGAGCCGCTGTTCTGCGGGATCCTGGACCGGAATCACGGCGGTCATTTCAGCATCACCCCGGATGGCCTGACCGAAGCGCGGCATCGCTATGAGCCCGATACCGGGGTGCTGGTCACCGAGCTGCGCAGTGCCACCGGCACGGTTCGCCTCACTGATGCGCTGGCGCTGCGCCCGGGCGCCGACCTCACTGATGACGTTCCCGCGGGCCGGGGCGAACTGGTGCGGTCGGTGGTGGTCCTGCACGGGAGCGTTCGGCTGCGGGTGGACCTGGAGCCCCGGGGCGGCGCCCAGGCGCGGCGTGCCGCCAGCGGCCTGGTGGTCATGCCCGCGCGGCGCCCGGACCTGCGGTTGCACCTGCGGTCCAGCCGCCCGCTGAGCGGCCTGCACGGCCGCTATGACCTGGAGCAGGGCGACTCGCTGGACCTGGTGCTGTCGTGGGGCCGCATTCATCGCCACCACCGGTTCGACGCGGACGCGATGTTGCAGGCCACCGGGGAGGCGTGGCGCAGGTGGATGACGCGCTTCAGCTACGACGGCCCAGCCGAGCCGCTGGTCCGGCGGGCTGCCATCACCTTGAAGCTGTGCGACCACTGGGTCAACGGGTCACTCGTCGCCGCGCCGACATCGTCGTTGCCGGCGCCGGTCGGCGGGGTGCGGAACTGGGACTACCGCTACACCTGGATCCGGGACGCGGCCTTCACCGTGTTCGCCATGCGCCGGATCGGGTTCGCGGATGAGGCCGAGGCGTTCCTGGGCTGGGTACTGGACGCCTTCGAGCAGAGCCGGCTGCCGCGGATCATGTACGACCTCGACGGTGGCCCGGTACCTGCGGAATGGGAGGACGCCGAGCTCGAAGGTTACCGGCGCTCCGCTCCGGTGCGGTGGGGCAACGGCGCGGCCGACCAACGCCAGCACGACGTCTACGGCGAGGTCTTGGACTGCGCCGACCAGTGGGTCCGCGCCGGCGGCTACCTCGACCAGCCGCTGTGGGCGGCGCTGTCCAACCTGGCCGGGGCCGCCGGGAACGCCTGGCGCCAGCCCGACCAGGGCATCTGGGAGGTGCGCAGCGAGGGCCGGGTCTTCACATACTCGGCCGCGATGTGCCAGGTGGCCCTGGACCGGGCGGTGGCCATCGGTGAGCGGCTGCGCCTGCCCGGGCCGCTCCCGGCCTGGCGGGCCACCGCAGCCAAGCTCCGCCAGATCATCCTGGACGAGTCCTGGGACGAGGAGAACCGGACGCTGAGCGAGCATCTCGGCGGCGGCGGCAGCGTGGACGCCAGCCTGCTGGCACTCCCGCTTCGGCGGGTCGTTCCCGCCGATCACCCGCGCATGGCGGCGACCGCCGCGGCCGTGGCCGAGCGCCTGTCGGCCGGCGACGGCCTGCTCTACCGCTACTCGCACCACGACTCACCCGACGGCATCGCCGGTGATGAGGGCGCCTTCGTGCTTTGCAGCTTCTGGCTGGCCGACAACCTGGCCATGCAGGGCCGGCTCGACGAGGCGGAGGAGCTGTACGACTCGTTGTGCGCCCGGGCCAGCCCGCTCGGCCTGTTGCCGGAGCAGATCGACCCGTCGACGGGTGAGTTCATCGGGAACTTCCCGCAGGCGTTCAGCCATATCGGCGTGATCGCCAGCGGCGTGACGCTCGCGCGAGCCAGGAAGGGCGAACCGAGATGATCGAACGGCTGGCGATCTTCGGGGCGACCGGTGACCTCACCGCGCGCTACCTGCTGCCCGGGCTCGCCGCGCTGCGGGCCGCGGGGCATCTCGGCGATGGCTTCCGGCTGACCGGCGCCGGCCGGGAGGACTGGGACGGCGACGAGTTCCGGCGGTGGGCGAGCGCCCAGCTCGGCCGGCACGCCGAGGAGCTCCCGGCCTCCGCCAAGGAGTCCGTGGTGTCGTCATCGGGCTACTGTCGGGCAGACGTCACCGACCCCGCCGCCGTCGCGGCTGTCGTTGCCGGTGACGGGCCGGTCGCCGCCTACCTGGCGCTGCCTCCGGCGGTCTTCCCCGCGGCGGTCTCCGCGCTGCACGAGGCGCACCTGCCGCCGGGGAGCAGGGTCGTGCTGGAGAAGCCGTTCGGCGAGGACCTGGACAGCGCGGTGGAGTTGAACCGCTTGCTCGCCGACCTCGTGCCCGAGCAGGCGGTGTTCCGCGTCGACCACTTCCTGGCCATGACCACGGTCCAGAACGTGCTCGGCACCCGGTTGGTCAACCGCATGTTGGAGCCCGTCTGGAACGCTGCGCACATCGCCGAGGTGGACATCATCTGGGAGGAATCGCTGGCCCTGGAGGGCCGGGCCGGCTACTACGACGGGGCCGGGGCGCTCAAGGACATGCTGCAGAACCACCTGCTGCAGCTGCTCTGCCTCGTCGCCATGGAGCCGCCGATCACCCTGGGCGACCGTGACCTGCGCGACCACAAGCTCGACGTCCTGCGCTCGGTGCGGCCCCTCACCGACGCCGACGTCGTCCGCCGCACCCGCCGCGCCCGCTACACGGCCGGACGGCTCGGTGACCGCGACGTCCCGGCCTACACCGCCGAGGCGGGGGTGGACCCCACCCGCCGCACCGAGACCTTCGCCGAGGTGGAACTCGAGCTGGACAACTGGCGCTGGCCGGGAACGGTCTTCCGGCTCCGCACCGGGAAGGCGCTCCGGCGGGACCGCATGGAGGTCGCCGTGCGCTTCCGGCACGTGCCGCACCTGCCCCTCGGCCACAGCGGGGAACCGCAGCCCAACCTGCTGCGGTTCGGGCTCTCCCCGGAGACCATGACCCTGGACCTGATCGGTATCGGCGCCCGCGCCCACACCTTCGTCCCGTTGACGCTGACCGCCCGGATCGACCCGCCCGAATTGCCCGCCTACGGCCGGCTGCTGCTGGACGTGCTGGACGGGAACGCAGCCCTGTCCATCCGCGGTGACGAAGCCGAAGAAGCCTGGCGCGTCCTCACCCCCGTGCTGTCGGCATGGTCCGAAGACCTCGTTCCGCTCGAGGAATACCCCGCCGGTTCGGATGGGCCTGGACCCCGGCAGCGGGAGGGCACCAGCTAACCGACCTGCTCGCTGGGCGTTCCACGACCTGCTGGGCGGAAGGAACGGAAGGACGATGGCACGAACCGGACCGCAGCTCCGCAGCCAGCGGCTGCGCATGGTCAACCACCAGGGAGACGCGCTCCGCCTCGGGATGAACTGGACCGAGGAGGATCTCGGCAAGCCGCAGGTCCTGGTGGACAGCGCCTACGGCATGGGCCACCCGGGCACGTTCCACTTCCGGGAGCTGATCGAGGAAGTCAGCAACGGCGTCTATGAGGCCGGCGGGAACCGGGCACCGCAGCCACGCCACAGCAGCGGGATCCTCTCCTTGTACGCACGTGTCGCCGGCGACACGTCTCTCGGAGCCTCTCTCACCTAGGAATGCCCGCGGCCGTTCTCCTCGTGAAGGTGACAGGAAATGACGAAGCAGACCGTCGTCATCGCCGACTACGACTACGGTGACGTGGACATCGAGCGGGCGATCATCGAGGACGCCGGCCTCCGGCTGGTCGCCGCCGACTGCAAGACCGAGGACGACGTCATCGAGGCCGCCCGGGACGCGGACGCGGTCATCGCCCAGTACGCCGCGGTCGGGGCCAGGGCCATCAACGCCTTCACCCGGTGCAAGGTCATCGCGCGGTACGGCACCGGGGTCGACATCGTCGACGTGGACACGGCCACCCAGCGCGGCATCCTGGTGACCAACGTCCCCAGCGACTGGTGCCAGAACGAGGTCGCCGACCACGCCATGGCCCTGCTCCTCGCCGCCGCCAGGAAGATCTGCGGCTACGACCGTGCGACCCGCGCCGGGACCTGGCGGTGGCAGTCCGGTGAGCCGATCCACCGGATCCAGGGACGCACCCTCGGGCTGCTGTCGTTCGGCGCGATCGCGCAGGCCATCGCCGCCAGAGCACACGCGTTCGGCATGCTCGTCATCGCCCACGATCCGTACCTGGCGCCGGAGGACGTGGCGGCTCACGGCGCCCGGCCGACTTCGTTCAGCGAGCTGGTCGAGCATGCGGACTACCTGGTGATCCAGGCACCGCTCACCAAGGAGACACACCACCTCATCGGCGAGCCGGAACTTCGCCGCATGAAGCCGACGTCGATCCTCATCAACACAGCCCGCGGGCCCATCGTCAATGACACCGCGCTGTACACGGCGCTGAAGGAAGGCTGGATCGCCGGCGCAGGACTGGACGACATCGAGGAGGAACCCGCAAAGCAGCGGAGCTGGGAACCGGTGAACCCGCTGTTCAGCCTGGACAACGTGATCATCACGCCGCACGCGGCCTACTACTCCGACGAGGCCATCCGCACCGTCCGTGACTTCGCCGCCCGCGAGGTGGCGCGGGTGCTGACCGGGAAGCCGCCGCTGTCGCCGGTGAACGCTGCCCAGCTCGCCATCGTCCACCCCGGCCCGTCATCGTGAGCCGCGCGAGCGGATGTTCGAGCGCGCCCGCGGCAGAGAGGAGCATCCGATGAGCGCACCAGAGGATCAACGGTGGATCGTCGTCGGTGTCGACGGCTCACCGCGAGCGCTGGACGCCGTCCGGTGGGCTGGGGCAGAGGCGACCCGGCGGCGGGCGGGACTGCGCCTGGTCACCGCGGTGGACGGGCTCGATCGTCCCGTGCTGGGCTTTCCCGTCGACGCGATGCTCGAGCAGGCCAGGCAGGGCAACGAGGATGCGGCCGCGGCCGCGGCCGAGGTCGCTCCCGCGGTGACTGTCGATCGGAAGGTCGAGATGGGGCACCCCGTCGCCGTGCTCGCCGCCGAGTCGCAGCACGCAGGGCTGCTGGTGGTCGGAGCGAGCGGGTTCGGGCGGATCGCTGCCGTGGTGGCCGGCTCCGTCGCGGTCGGGGTGTGCACCCAGGCGGCGTGCCCGGTGGTCGTGGTGAGGGGAGAGGTGCACGACAGCACCACCCCGGTGATCCTCGGTGTGGACGCGTCGCCCGTCGGGGGGGCCGCGATCGCCTTCGCGTTCGAGGCCGCGGCGTCGCGGGGTGTGCCCGTCATGGCCGTGCACACGTGGGGGGACCCACCCGGCGACGTGCGGATCGCAGCGCAGTGGATGGAACTCGCAGACCAAGCGAAGCGCCGGCTGGCGGAGCGCCTGGCCGGGTGGACCGAGAAGTACCCCGACGTGCGCGTACAGCGCATCGTGATCCACAGCCAGCCCGCACGTGGGCTGCTCGAGCTGTCGGAGAATGCGCAGCTCGTCGTGGTGGGGTCGCGCGGGCACGGAGAGCTCGTAGGGTTGATCCTCGACTCGGTCAGCAACGCCATGCTGCACCGGGCCGCGTGCCCGGTCGCCGTCGTGCGACCGCAACGAGGGTGACCGCCGCCGGCGCCGGCGCAGCGTGCCTTCCGCGTGCGCGGAGTCGCTGTATCGTCTTCTCCATCGCGCGTTCCTGTGGATCAGATGGTTGTACCGATCGCCTCCAGCTGTGAGCGGCGCCCGGCGACCACGAGCTTGTCCCCGGCCTCGAGCGGTCGCTCGTGATCGACCTCTCCGGGTCCGACGACCCGCTCGGGTACCACGTCGAGCAGGGTGGCGACATCGAGACCGAGCGCCAGCAGCGCCTCCGCGGGGCGGTGGCTCACCGCAGGGGATCCGCGCTGGACGGTCAGCATCCAGACGGCGGCTTCGTCGGGTGCGCGCTGCCCCGGCTCCTCGTCGGGGACCTCCAGGTGGAACCGCACGCCGGCCAGCAGCGCCGCGACGACGCCGGCGTCGGTCTCGCTCAACCGCACTGTCGTGAGCGAGGCGTCGAGCGACGGATCGAGGACCACCAGATGCCGCGGCCCCCGATCCTCCACCACGACCATCAATTGCCGGTCGGGAGCGGTGGGCAGGGAGTACCGCCAGCCGACTCCCGGCAGGCGCTGCGCCTGGATCATGACGTCGCCCATCGCCAGTTCCTCTCCGGTTCCACGACCGCGCCACGGCGGGTCTGCTGTTGGTGTACGGGCCGGAGCGGGGCGAACGCGTCCGCCGCGGAGCGCGAGCGGATCACTCGTGGCCCTGCCCGGCAAGGGTGACGACGCACCCGGCGCCGTGGATCACGGCGTGACTGACCGAGCCGAGCACCATCCGCTGGAGAAGCCCCGGGCCGGGCGCGACCGTCATCCCGAGGTAGTTGGCGGCGTAGAGCACGAGCCGGGGCGCATCGAGCCGCACCGCTTCCTCAGCACCCCACCTCAAGGCGACACGGCTGTGCGTCCTGCCGTTGTAGCCGACCACCACTGCCCCTCGCGGACGGGCCCGTCCCGACCAGGCACCCACCTCCACGTAGACCATGTCGGCCTCCCCGGGTTCCGCGGTGCAGGGACACGCCGCGGCCCGTCGAGGATGGTCCTCGGGGCACGAGGGCGCCAGGGGCCAGCAGGTCGTGCAGCTCGACGACCTCGACCCGGCGATCGCGCGGTTGGCGAACTCGACGTGGCGGGGGTCAGCCGGAAGTGCACCGAACCCCGGGGCGCAGACCAGCGCCGCGGTGACCTTGCCGGGTCAGCTCCTCCGGAGCGACGGACGACGGCCGCCGATCGCCGGGCTGACGACCGGGAGCAGGTTCCAGGCGTACAGATCCTTGCTCGACGCGTGTGGACAGCCGCTGTGCAGCGATAGGACGATGGGGCGACTCCGACCGTACTCGAGTCGGAGTCGGCCTTGATCGCCTACGGCCACTGGCCGGCTTCAACCTGTTGGTCCGGTCAGGCGCTTCCTCGCCTGCTGCAGGCGCGGCAGGGTGACGGGTGGACGGATGCCTCGCGGCGGAGGACACATGACGCTCCACACCGACATCCCGACCCGGTCCGAGATCGACGCGCTCTGGCAGGCCGCCGCTCCGGCCGCCGTCTCGATTTGCCTGCAGACCACGCCCGAGTCGGCGGGTGAGGCGGAGCGGATCGCCTACCCGAACGGGGTTCGGGAGGCGCAGCCCCAGCTGGGGGAGGTGCGCAAGGAGGATCTCGCGGGGCCGGCGGAGCAGCTCGCCGTCTTGGAGGACGAGGACTTCCCGGGCGCACAGCGTGCCGGGCAACCCGGAGGGCCGCGGCGACGGCGAGCTGGTCGCCGAGGCCCGGACGATCCTCGACGGCTGGTACGCCGATCGGCTGGAGGAGGAGAACGGACCTTTGCCGGCCGCTCGCAGCAGGGCCGCACCTCGACCGATGTCGCCGCGCCGGCCCGCTTCGCTTCCCGCGGCGCCGTGGAGACCCCGTTCGCCGACATCGACACCACCGTCCCCGGCCAGGTCGACGAGCTGGGTGAGGTGACCTTCACAGGTGCGGGATCCGGCGGATCGCGCGGTGTCGTGGACGAGATCGCCCGGCGGGGCCTGGCTCTCCGGCGCCCGGTTGCCGGCGGTCCGGCGCGAGGACCTGCCCGGAGGGGGAGACGTCGCGGGACCCCGCGGTACGCACGAAGGCATGAGTGCCAGCCTGCATCGAGTCGTGAGGAGGAGCGTGATGGAGGCACTGCGCCAGCGGTTGGCGGTGAAGCCGGAGGACCTGCGGCGACGGGTCGACCCGGCGGTGCTGCCGTTCCGGACGACGGCCGAGGTGGCGCCGGTCCAGACGACGATCGGGCAGCCGCGCGCGGCCGAGGCGATCGCCTTCGCGCTCGAGGTCGGCGTGCGCGGCTTCCACCTCTACGCCGCCGGTCCGCCGGGCACGGGGCGCGAGAGCACCGTCCTGGCGGCCGTGCACTCCTTCGCCGCGACGCGGCCGACGCCGCCTGACTGGGTCTACGTCCACAACTTCGCCGAGCCGGACCGGCCACGCAGCTTCTCGATGTCGGCCGGCCACGCCCGGAGACTGGCGACGGCGATGGCGTCGTTCCTCGAGGCGGTGCAGCGGGAGATCCCCCGCGCCTTCGAGAGCGAGGATTACGCGCGGCGGCAAGAGCAGTCCCTGGCCGAGGTGAATACGCGTCGTGCCACGGCGATAGCGGATCTGCGCGCCTTCGCGCAGGAACGCGATTTCGCCCTGGAGATGACGCCGACCGGTATCGGCAAGATCCCACTGCAGGGTGGCCAGCCGATGGCGCAAGAGGTGTTCGGGCAGTTGCCACCTGAGAGGAAGGCGGAGCTCGAGCGGCGGGGCGCGGAGGTCCAGAGCGAGGTCGGCGCGTTCGTGCGTCAGATGCAGCAGATCGAGAAGGAGGCCCAGGAGCGCGTGAGTGCGCTCGAACGCGAGGTGGCGCTGTACGCCGTCGGCCCGCTCATCGCGGAGTTGCGCGAGGAGTACCGCGAGCAGCCGGATGTCCTCACCTTCATCGAGCAGATCGAGAAGAACCTGCCGGGACACCTGCACGACTTCCTGCCGGCGACCGAAACCCGGCAAGCGGAGCACGCGGACGGCCCGGCCGCGATGCGCGGACTCCAGCGGCAGGAGCGCCTGGCGCGGTACGAGGTCAACGTGCTGATCGACAACAGCGACGTGGACGGCGCCCCGGTCGTCGTCGAGCGGAACCCCACCTACTTCAACCTGACCGGCCGACAGGACTACCGGGCCGTGCTGGGGGCGATGGTGACCGACTTCCGGCAGATCAAGCCGGGCGCACTGCACCGCGCCAACGGTGGTTTCCTCGTCGTGCACGCGCTCGACGTCATGCGCAACCCCATCGCCTGGGAGGGGCTGGAGCGCGCCCTGGTGTCCGGCGAGGTGCGGATCGACAACCCGGGCGAGCAGGCGGCGCCGACGGCTCGGCCACGTCCGGAGCCGATTCCACTCGACCTGAAGGTGATCCTGATCGGACCGTCCGCGGTGTACGACATCCTCCACCAAGCCGACGTGGACTTCCCGGAGTTGTTCGGGGTGAAGGCGGAGTTCGCGCCGGACATGGAGTGGAGCGAGGCGAATCTCGCGAGCTACTCCGCCTTCCTCAGCCGGCTCGTCCAGGACCGCGAACTGCGCCACTTCGACCGCTCGGCCGTCGCCCGGATCGTGGAGCACGGAGCGCGGCTGCGCGATCACCAGCGGAAGCTGACCGCGCGCTTCCTCGACGTCGCCAGGCTCGCGGTCGAGTCGAGCCACTGGGCGGGCGAGGCGGGGCACGACGTCGTGCTGGCAGAGGATGTCGATGCGGCGATCGCCAAGCAGGAGCGGCGGCGCAACCTGGTCGAGGAGCGGAGCCGAGACGTGATCCTCGACGGCACCATCATGATCGACACCGAGGGCGCGCAGGTGGGGCAGGTCAACGGGCTGGCGGTGCTCGGCATCGGGGACCACAGCTTCGGGCGGCCGACCCGGGTGACCGCACGGGTCTCGGTCGGGCTGGGGACGGTGCAGAGCATCGAGCGGGAGATCGAGAAGTCGGGCCCGATCCACTCGAAGGGATTCCTGACCCTGACCGGGTACCTGCAGGCGCAGTACGCGCAGCATTGGCCGCTCTCGCTGGGGGCGACGATCACCTTCGAGCAGTCGTACGGCGGCATCGACGGCGACTCGGCGTCGACGACCGAGCTCTACGCCTTGCTGTCGGCCCTCTCCGACCTGCCGCTGCACCAGGGGATCGCCGTGACGGGCGCGGTGAACCAGCACGGCGAGGTGCAGGCGGTCGGGGGCGTGACGCGCAAGATCGAAGGCTTCTTCGACGTCTGCAGCGAGCGGGGACTGACGGGTGAGCAAGGGGTGCTCGTGCCGACGTCGAACGTCAAGAACCTGATGCTGCGGGACGATGTCGTCGAGGCGGTCAGCGCCGGACGGTTCCACGTCTGGGCGGTCAGCCACATCGACGAGGGGATCGAGTTGTTGACGGAGCGGTCGGCCGGCGAACCGGCGGCTGACGGGACCTTCCCGGAGGGCACCGTGCACCGGCTGGTCCAGGATCGGCTGCGGGAGTACGCGGAGCAGGTACGCGAGTTCGGCAATGTCCGTCCCGGCGCCGCTCTCGCCGGCGCGTCGAGCCCTGCCGACCGAGCCCCCGGGTGAAGCCCGCGTCCCACGCCGGGGTCCCGCGCCCGAGCCACGGGCCGTGGTTGCCGTTGGTCGTCATCGTCCTCGCCCAACTGCAGATGGCGATCAACATCAGCGCCCTGCCGGTGTCGCTCGGGCCGATCTCCGAGGACCTGGATGCGCCGGCGACCGCCACGGCGACGGCCCTGCTGCTCTACTCGCTGTTCGTCGCCGCGTTCGTCATGCTGGGAGCGAAGATCGGCAAGCTCGCCGGCGAGCGTCTGGTGTTCCAGGCCGGCGTCGTCGTGCACGGCGGGGCGATGGCTCTGATGGCGACCAGCACCGATGCGGGCACCATGAACACCGCCCAGGCGATCGCGGGGCTCGCCGCCAGCGCCATCGTGCCGACGTTGGTGGTGCTGATCGCCGCGAACTACCACGGCCGGCAGCAGGAAACGGCGCTGGGCGTGCTCGCGGGCATCCCCGCGGTCGCCAGCGCGATCACCTTCGTCATCGCCGGGTTCCTCGCCACGGCGTTGAGCTGGCGTTACTCGTACTGGCTGGTCGTCCTGCTTGCGGTCGTCGTCCTCATCCTGAGCTATCGCCTCACGCCCATCCCGCGCCAGCGCGGCATCACCATCGACGTCGTCGGGGTCGCGCTCTCGGCTGCCGCGATCGCCCTCATCCTGTTCGGCTTCAACAACCTCCAGACGTGGGGCCCGCTGGTGGCGGAAGAGGCGGCGCCGTTCTCCGTCCTGGGCGTGTCGCCGGCGCCGTTGCTCATCCTCTTGGGGATCGTGCTGGGTCAAGCGTTCTTCGCGTGGTCGAAGAGGCGCATCGCGGTCGACGAGCAGCCGTTGCTCGCGATGGAGGTGCTGGACAGCGACGAGGAGAAGAGCGCCGTCATCGCGTTCCTCGTGGCGGGCAGCCTCGGTCTCGCGGTCGGGTTCCTCATCCCGCTCTACGTCCAGATCGTCCAGGACCGCACGCCCATGTTCTCGGCGGTGGCCATCCTCCCGTACGCGGGTGCAGTCGCGCTTGCGGGCGTCATCTCCGTGCGGCTGTACGGTCGCCTCTCGCCCCGCAGACTCGGGGTCGCCTCCTTCATCCTGATCGCGATCGGTCTGGTGGTGGTCGCTTTCACCGTGGGCAACGACTGGGGCACCGTCGCAGTCATCCTGGGTCTGCTCCTCGTCGGCATCGGCGAGGGCACGCTGCTCACCCTGCTGTTCAACGTGCTCGTGTCCGCGTCTCCGAAGCGACTGGCCGGCGACGTCGGCGCGCTGCGGGGCGTGGCGAACAACGTCTCGAACGCGATCGGCGCGGCATTCGCCAGCGTCATCGCGGTCGGACTGTTGGGCATGCTCCTGGCGTCGGCCTTCGCCCGGTCCGAGCTGCCGCCGGAACTCGAGACGACGGCCCTCTTCGACCAGGTCGACTTCGTGACCAACCACGAGCTGAGCAGCGTGCTCGGTGCGACCTCGGCGACACCGGAGCAGGTGGAGCGAGCGGTGGCGATCAACGAGGACGCCCGGCTACGTGCGTTGCAGGCGTCGTTCCTGATCGTGGCGGGCATCTCGTTGTTGTCGATCTTCCCGGCCGCGAGGTTGCCGAGGTACGCCCCGGGCGAGTTGTCAGCCGAGGACATCGTGCGGGAGGCGACGCTCTGACCGGCGGGGATCAGGTGTCGGGAAGATCGATGACGGCGACCGGCCGGTCGGCATCGCTCAGGACCTGCCGGCTCACCGACCCGAGCAGGATGCGGCGGATCAGGCCCTTGCCGTGCGTGCCGACCACGATCAGCTGCGCATCTTCCGCCTGACCGAGGATCGCGTGAGCGGCGTGGCCTTCCACCACGACGTGGTCCACGCTCACGCCGAGCTGGGCAAGGCCGTCCACGATCAGCCCGACACCGACGAACAGGGCCACCGAGGTGAGCGCAGCCGGGCGCAGGCTCGGCACCAGCGGCGCGTGCCCGACAGCGAGCAGCCCGAAGACGACCTGGCAGGTCCGGCGCCACGCCACGATCGGCTGCCGTGTCGGCTGCCGGCGCGGTGGCCGGACCGGCTGCGCCCGACGCCCCGTCAGCAACAGCCGGCCGTTCTCCGTCCGGGGCCGTCGGCGTCCCGGAGGGGGTCAACGTGGGAGAGGGTTGCGGGCGGGCCACGGCGCACTCCTTCGTCTGCTTCGCCGCATGGAGAGGCTCGGCATGGCCTGCGCCGGCAGCCACCGGGTGGGAGAGTCGCAGCCATGTGCCGCTGGCTGGGCTACTCCGGTGATCCCATCCGTCCGGAGGAGCTGCTCTACCAACCCACGCGATCGCTGATCGAGCAGAGCAAGAGCCATGCACCCGACGTCGCGATCGCCAACGGGGACGGCTACGGCCTCGGCTGGTACGGCACGGCGCAGGGGCCGGGGCTGTTCCGCAGCGCCTCGCCGGCCTGGGGCGACAGCAACCTCAGGGAGATCAGCGCTCAGCTGCGCTCGCCGCTGTTCCTCGCCCACGTGCGTGCGGCGACCGGCACGCCGGTGCAGCAAACGAACTGCCACCCCTTCCGGTACGGCGAGTGGTTGTTCGTGCACAACGGGTTCATCGAGGCCTTCGAGCAGGTGCGGCGCGAGCTGCTGCTGACGGTCGATCCGGCGCTGTTCCCCGGGATCGGGGGGTCCACCGACTCCGAGCTGATGTTCTACCTCGCGCTCACCTTCGGGCTGGTGGAGGACCCGCTGGGCGGCCTGGAGCGGATGGCGGGGTATGTCGAGACCGTGGGGCGGCGGGCCGGTGTGCAGCACCCGCTGCAGATGACGGTCGGGCTGAGCGACGGCGTGCGGCTCTACGCGGCGCGGTACGCGAGCGGGCCGGAGGCGAACACGCTGTTCCTCAGCTCGTCGGTGCGCGACGTCCGGCTGCTCTACCCGGAGAACGAGCGTCTGCAGCACTTCTCCGACGAGGCCCGGGTGGTCGTTTCCGAGCCGCTGGTCGACCTGCCCGGGTTGTGGCGGGAGATCCCGCCCGGCTCGGCGGTCGTGGTGCAGCCCGGGGACGACCTCGAGGTCCCGTTCGGCCCGCAGGCGTCCTGAGCAGGTCACAGGGCGTATCGCAGCTTGCACCCCATCCTGGAGCTCTGCCGCGTCCCAGGCCAGACGACGAAAGATCGGGCTAGCTGTGGCGGCGCAAGGATCGAATTTCTACTGTCCGCCCGTTGCGCACCTGACTCGCCAACCCGTAACGAGTAGCGATCTTCGGACGAGCACCGAGCTATCCCCATCCGTCCGCACCTTGTATTGATGTTGGATCAGGAGGAGTGTTGCCCGGGCTTTATGGGCTCGCACTGCACGGAATCCGGAATCATGTGACGACCACGTCATCGCCGAGGAGATGCGCGCCGCAGTCCGGTCGCTCCGCCAGATGACCACGCTCGTGGACCAGGCGACGAGCCTCGTCAGCGTGACACTCCAACCGTCAGGAGACGTAGGTGGATCCCACGGCCTCGACCAAGACAGCGACCGCGAAGGATGTTCGCCCGTTCAGGATCGACGTCCCCGAGGAACAGATTGCCGACCTGCGCCGTCGTATCAATGCGACGAATTGGCCCGACCGGGAACCGGACCCCACCCAAGGCGTACGGCTCGAGACGATCCAGGCACTGGCCGCCTATTGGGCGACGGATTACGACTGGCGCGCGTTCGAGGCGCGCTTTGCGGCCCTCCCGCACTTCGTCACCGAGATCGACGGGGTGGACGTTCACTTCATTCACGTTCGGTCCGAGCACGAGGACGCGTTGCCGCTCATCGTCACGCACGGATGGCCGGGCTCGACGATCGAGCAGCTGAAGATCATCGATCCGCTCACCGACCCCACGGCACACGGCGCGAGCGCATCGGACGCCTTCCATCTCGTGATCCCCTCGTTGCCGGGCTACGGGTTCTCGGGAAAGCCGACCGAGACGGGCTGGGACCCGATCCGCATCGCCCGCGCGTGGGTCGAGCTGATGAACCGGCTCGGCTACACCGAGTTCGTCGCCCAGGGCGGCGACTGGGGGAACGCCGTCACGGAGCAGATGGCGCTGTTGAAGCCCCCGGGGCTGCTCGGCATGCACACGAACATGCCGGCGACGGTTCCCCCCGACATCTCCAAGGCGCTCCGGATCGGCGACCCGCCGCCGCCCGGGCTGTCCGCCGAGGAGAAGACGGCGTACGAGGTGCTGGCCCACTTCTTCGCCACCGGCGTCGGGTACGCGATCGAGATGGCGAACCGGCCGCAGACGCTCTACGGCATCGCGGACTCGCCGGTCGGCCTGGCCGCGTGGATGCTCGATCACGACGTGCGCAGCTACGAGCTGATCGCGCGCGCCTTCGCCGGGCAGCCCGGCGGTCTGTCGCGGGACGACGTCCTGGACAACGTCACGCACTACTGGCTGACGAACACGGCGGTCTCCTCCGGGCGTCTGTACTGGGAGAGCAAGCTGGCCTTCTTCGACGCCAAGGGTGTGGAGATCCCGGTGGGTGTGACCGTCTTCCCGGACGAGCTGTACCCGGCACCGCGGAGCTGGGCGGAGCGGGCCTATCCCAAGCTCATCCACTTCAACAAGGTCGACGAAGGCGGCCACTTCGCCGCCTGGGAACAGCCACAGACCTTCGCGGAGGAGATCCGGGCGACCTTCAGGTCACTGCGGTGACCGCGACGGACAAGTTGCGCATCGAGGGGCGGCTCCCGGAGCTCGGCGGCGCGACCGCCTGGCTCCACTCCGGTCCGCTGACGCCGGCAGGCCTACGCGGCAAGGTCGTCATCGTCCAGTTCTGCACCTTCTCGTGCATCAACTGGCTACGCACCCTGCCCCATGTCAAGGCATGGGATCGGAAGTACCGCGACGACGGGTTGGTCGTGATCGGCGTCCACTCGCCGGAGTTCCCGTTCGAGCACGACCTGGAGAAGATCCGGTCTGCCCTCGAGCCGATGGGCGTCGACTATCCGGTCGCGGTGGACAACGAGTTCGCGGTCTGGCGGGCCTTCGACAACGCGTACTGGCCCGCCCTCTACTTCATCGATCCCGAGGGACGGATCCGGCACCACCACTTCGGCGAGGAGGACTACGAGCGATCGGAGAGGGTCATCCAGCGGCTGCTCACCGAGGCGGGAAGCGCTGATGTCGACGAGGACCTGGTGTCGGTGGAGCCGGACGGCGTCTACCTCGCCGCCGACTGGGGCACGCTGGGGTCGCCGGAGACCTACGTCGGCTACGCCCGGGCCACCGGCTTTGCATCACCGGCCGGCCTCGCCCGCGACCGCAGCCGGGTCTATGTCGAGCCGTCGCGCCTCCAGCTCAACCACTGGGCTCTCGCCGGCGACTGGACGGTGGGCGAGCAGATCACGACCCTGAACGAGCCCGGCGGCCGCATCGTGCACCGCTTCCACGGGCGGGACCTCAACCTCGTGCTGGGTTCCCGGGCGGGCGGCGGGCCGACGGGCTTCCGGGTGCTGCTCGATGGGGAGCCGCCGGACGGCGCCCGCGGACTCGACATCGACGAGCGGGGCAACGGGACCGTCGGCGAGGAGCGGCTCTACCAGCTGATCCGCCAGGACGCCCCGATCATGGAGCGCACCTTCGAGATCACCTTCCTCGACGCAGGCGCCCAGGCCTACGTGTTCACCTTCGGCTAGTCGGGAGGCCGGATGAACGTCACGCAGATCGATATGGGAGGGCTGGTCGCGTCGGCAACGCCGATGCCGGCCCGGAGGATGGCGCCGTCCTCCTCCCGCCCGGCCGGCCATGCGCAAAGTGATGGTCGGTCCTGGAAGGGATTGTCCGGGAAGGAGCCACTGATGAAAGGAGCCACTGATGAGTGGTCGACCGAATATCGTCCTCGTCCACGGCGCGTGGGCCGACGGCTCCAGCTGGAGCGCGGTCATCGAGCGCCTGCAGGCAGAGGGCTACCACGTCAGCGCTCCCCAGTTCGCGGAGGCCGCGCTGGAGGCGGACGTTGCGCGCCTGCGTGAGGTGCTGGCGCGCCAGGACGGCCCGACCATCCTGGCCGGCCACTCCTACGGCGGTCAGATCGTCACCGCTCTGGGTGGGGATGCGCCGAACGTCGTCGGCCTGGTCTACATCGCGGCCTTCGGGCTGGATGAGGGCGAATCGATCGGCACACTGCTGGCGCAGGTTCCCGGGGGCCCGGCACTCGCCCACCTGGACGTCGACGAGCAGGGCTTCGCCTGGATGCCCGAGGACGATTTCTTGAACCACTTCGCGGCCGACGTCGACCCGGTCAGGGCGCGGGTCATGCACGCCGTGCAGCAGCCGCTGGCCTGGTCCGCTGTCGAGGAGGTGATGGGTGTCCCGGCCTGGAAGTCGCAACCGTCCTGGTTCCTGGTCGCCGAGGGCGACCAGACCATCCCGCCTGATGCCCAGCGGCAGTTCGCCGCCCGCATGAACGCCACGACCGTCGAAGTCTCGACGAACCACGTGGCGATGGTCTCCCACCCCGATGACGTGCTGCAGCTCATCCAGACCGCTGCCGAGGCCGTCCAGCCCGCGAATTGACGCTCGCCAGCCGGTGACACGACGCCCGTAGTACGCGCTCAGCACTCTTCCGTCAGAACCGGTGGCCGCCGACCTGGCGGCACCGGTAATCGGTATCTCGGCATCACCGCGGACGCAAAGATGCGCCGATATGGCCGTGGTGATCACGACGCCGCGGGCGCCACGCGACGTCCTGCAGTTCCGCATATTCTACCGGCTGCGTGTCACCGACAAATTGATGAACCCGAGGCGAAGTCAAATCTATGTCCGAGCCTTGGGTGAGGAGCATTCTCATGACTGACACCAACCCGATCGTCCTCGAGGCTGCAGCACAGCAGGTTGCTGACGCGTTCTCGAAACCGCCGTTCTTGTACGAGATGGCGCCAGTAGACGCCCGGAAGGTCCTCGAAGACGCGCAGTCCGCCCCGGTCAGCCTGCTCCCGGTGGACGAGGAGTGGATCACGGTCCCCGCCCCGGTGGGAGATGCCCGGGTACGGCTCATCAAGCCGCCGGGCGCTACCGGCATGCTGCCGGTGATCGTGTACATGCACGGTGGTGGCTGGATCCTCGGCAATGCGCGGACCCACGACCGGCTCGTGCGCGAGCTCGCCGTCGGCGCCCGCGCAGCCCTGGCGTTCGTGGAGTACCCGAACTCGCCGGAAGCCCGCTACCCGACCGCGATCGAGCAGGGCTACGCCACCGCCCAGTGGATCACCCGCAACGGGGCGTCCAAGGGCCTGGACGCCAGCCGCATGGCAGTGGCCGGCGAATCCGTCGGCGGCAACATGACGGCCGCGCTGGCGCTGATGGCCAAGGAACGCGGCGATGTCAGCTTCGTGCAGCAGTCGATGTACTACCCGGTGACCGACGCGGCCATGAACACCGCCTCCTACGAGCAGTTCGCCACCGACTACTACCTCAGCCGCAAGGCGATGGAGTGGTTCTGGGACGCGTACACCACCGACCCCGCAGAGCGCACGCAGATCACGGCGTCGCCGAATCGGGCCAGCATCGAGCAGGTCGCTGGGCTGCCGCCCACCTATCTGTGCGTTGACGAAGCCGACGTGCTGCGCGATGAGGGAGAAGCCTACGCCGCCAAGCTCCGATCAGCCGGCGTCCCCGTTACAACGGTGCGCTACGACGGCACCATCCACGACTTCATGCTGCTCAATGCGCTCGGTGAGACCCGCGCCGCGCGAGCGGCTATCGACCAGGCCATCGCCTTCCTGCGCGCCGGACTCGGAACCGGTTGAGGCACCTGCAAGCGCAACCGCTCGACCAGGATGGCCGTTGCCGACCGGCCACAACGGCCGCGTCGGAAGAGGGCGAGACGGTGGCCCGAAACCTGGACGCGGAGCTGAGGGGCAGGCCGTTGGAGGCGTTCACCTTCCACGACAAGGGGTTCGTCGTATCGGTCGGGACCCGCCGCGGGGTCGCCGACATCGCCGGCATCACCACCGGCGGGCGGCTGGCCCACCTGCTCGAAGACGCCATCGAGTGGGAGTACCGCCAGTCCGTCAGGCACCTGCGCGGCTGGGACCCAGTAGTCGGGTGACCGCTACCCATCCCGCTGCGAACGACCGAAGCAGCAGATGCCGCCCGCTGGGCCGCTCACCCGTGCTGCACTGGATGCATGGTGGCAGCCCCGGATGGCGACTTTCGACCAAGGAGCAACATGGGCATACGACACACACCGGTTGGCGGCCTGGCTTCCGTGGGATTCTCGGTCACGCGTGCCGGGCTGGCGACGTGCTTCTTGTGGATCGGGGCACTCAAGTTCAAGGACTACGAGGTCGAGAACGCGGAGGCTCTGGTCACCGCGAGCCCGCTGACCTCACGGCTGCGCGACGAGCTCGGCGCGCAGAAGCTCGCGCGACTCATCGGGGTCACGCAGATCACCTTGGGCTCTCTGATCGCGGCGAAGCCGTTCGCGCCACGAGCCTCCGCGGCCGGCAGCTTCGGGGCCGCGGGGATGATGCTCGGCACGCTCAGCTTCCTGGCCACGACGCCGGAAGCGTGGCAGCACGGGCGGGGGATGCCGCAGCTGTCGCTGCTGGGCGAGGCCCTGTTGAAGGACGGCGTGCTGCTCGGCGCCTCCCTGCTGACGGCTGCCGACTCGCTGCGAGCCGCTCGCGCGCGTGACCGGCCGTAGGGCGGGCGCCCGCGACCGGCGCTGACCAAGTTCCTTGCCCGTACCCCGGGCAGTTGGCGTGCAGCACGCAGTGCATGCCGACCAACCCCGGTAGGGCACTGGCGAAGCCACCAGGGCCGCGGTGCCCCAGCACGAGCAGGTCCGCCCATGTCCCCGATCGATGAGAACGCCGGCCGGCGTGCCCACCAGTGTCTGCAGGTGCACGGGAACACGGGCGGCGCTCTCGCCGACCTCGGCGATGACCTCGGCGACGATGCATTGCGTCTCCTGCTCGACCTCATCGAGGATCTGCTCGGTTGACGGTGTCCCGGCGCTGGAGGAGGCCATTCCGATGCGGACGGGTCAGTCCGGCGGACCGGACCACGTCGTCAGCATCGAGTACTGGTCGCCGAGAACCACCGGTGAGGACCGGGACGGTCGCTGCTCGTGGAACACTCCTAGTTCCATGTGTGGGGAGGCGCTGCGACACCAGACAGCTCATTCATTTCCGCGATGACGGCTTCCAGTTCGGAATCCTCGACAAACCTTAAGGTCGGGATGTCCGCGACGAGCAGGTCTCGTAGTTCTCGACTACGGGACGCGCTGCCCCTCAGAACATGCAAGCTCTCATACCAGAGTATGCTTCCGAGCACTCCTTCAACTCGGTCGGTGAACAGGATGATGGCAGCCAGTCCGGCATAGCGCTCGAACCATGCCAGTACCACTTGCTGGAATTTGTGCGTAGCTCGGGCAAGGTCTTGCACCGGCATCTCGACTCGTGTCAGTTGGCCCCAGTACCCAAGGCGCACCGGCTTGACCACGTGCGCGAGAACCAGGTCGAATACTTCGACTGACGGCTCGGTGCCGTGAAGACGCCGGGCCAGGTCGGCGATCAGACCTGGAGCACCATGTCCGCTGGCCTCCAGCGCCGCGGCGTCGGTCCATGCGGCGATGCTGACGTAGCGCCCGGACGAATGATCCACCGCCATCGCGAAGCCCGTGTTCCCGTCCATCGCCGCAACCGCCGGCTGGATCTCGCCATGAACGAATGCGATGCCCTCCCCGGTCCGGGGAACGTCTGCTCGCGTCGTGACAACTCGGATCAGCATGACCTGACCTTCTCTTGAATCTGACCATCGGCACAGGCGCGGGGAGCCGTGTTCCGTCCGTCGCCCCGGCGCGAACGCGTTCAGGTGCTGACGTCGAGCGCGGCGACGCCGCTCATGTCCAGCCACGTGTGGCCAGGCGTCTGAGCGATCCGCATGACCATCGCCTCACAGGTGGGGCAGCGCACGACCATGCCCGGCGCGTCGGCGTACACGTGGTACACCCCCAGCGGGGCTGTCATGCCGCATCCTCCGCATCGGGTCTGTGCGGCGGTGGCGTCGAAGACGAAAACGTCCGCCAGCCGGCCTGCGGCGGCGTTACCGTCGAGTCGTCGGGACTCCGGAGTCACGGTGCGCTCCTTTCGCATCCCCAAATCGTTCGATTCTGATGGCGATCGCTGGGTGACCTGCCTCGACGAGGCTGTCCGCCACTGCCTCGACGAACGTCGTGGCACCGCAGACGAAGATGCTCGGGCGTTGGTCGACGGGCCAGACGTGCTCGCGGATGATCTCCGGTGTGAGTCGGCCGCTCAGACCGGTCCAACCCGGCGGCTGCTCACGTGTCAAGGCGATCGCGACACCGACGCCGCGTTCGGCGTGCTGCTCCAGGCGCGCGTGGCCGATCACGTCGTCGAGGGTTCGTGCTGAGTACAGGAGCCGGACCGGCGCGCCGGACCCCGCGGCGGCGTGGTGATCCAGCATCGCCAGGAACGGTGCGACTCCCGATCCACCGGCCACCAGCTGCAGCGGCGAGTCGAGCTCGGCGTGCCACACGAAGTAGCCGCCGATCGGTCCGCGCAGCTCCAACTGGTCGCCGGCTCGCAGGCCGTCGGTGAGATACGGCGAGACCTCGCCGTCGTCGAGCCGTTGCACCACCAGGTCCACGGTCGGGCTCTCGGGCGCGGACGCGATGGAGTAGCTGCGCTGCGCCTGGTATCCATCGGGCGCAGTCAGACGGACGTCGACGTGCTGCCCCGGCAGGTGTCCGCCCCAGCCGTCGATCTGCAGCGACAACCGGTGGACGGCGCGGGCCTCCGAGGCGTTCGCCGCAACGGTCGCGAGCCGCCAGGTCAGTCGCCGGCGTATCGCTGTTCGCGCCACGGGTCACCGTAGATGTGGTAGCCCAGCGACTCCCAGAAGCCGGGTTCCTCGACGCCCGACAGCGCCACGCCACGCACCCACTTCGCGGACTTCCAGAAGTACAGGTGCGGCACGAGCAGCCGGGCCGGGCCGCCGTGCTGTGCCTCCAGCGGCTCACCGTCGTACCGGTCGACTACCCAGGCGCGGCCACCGGTGACGTCCTCGAGCGGAAGGTTCGTCGTGTAGCCGCCGTCGCAGAAGGCCAGGACGTAGTCCGCCGACGTCTCGACGCGATCGAGCAGGGTGTCGAGGGAGACGCCGCTCCACGTCGTATCGAACTTCGACCACTTCGTCACGCAGTGGATGTCGACGGTGACCTCTTCGCGCGGTAGATCCTGGAACTCCTGCCACGTCAGCCGCTCGGGCTCATCGACCTCGCCGCTGATCGTGAAGTCCCAGTCCTCCACGGACGTGCGCGGCGTCGGACCGGCGGACAGCACCGGGAAGCCCCCTGCGATGTCGTACTGCCCCGGAGGCAGCAGTTCCGTGCCCTCGCGGGCCTCGGGCCGCCCGACGAATCCCCGCGAGACGAATCTCATCGTTACCTCCGTTGGGTTGCTGGTGCCATCGACGGCCGTGGTCGCTCACATGCCGCCCCGGCGCCGGACGCCTGCGCCACCCCGCCTGCGATCACAGCCGTATGGAATGGC
Source organism: Pseudonocardia adelaidensis (assembly GCF_039543345.1). NCBI lineage: Bacteria > Bacillati > Actinomycetota > Actinomycetes > Pseudonocardiales > Pseudonocardiaceae > Pseudonocardia > Pseudonocardia adelaidensis. The sequence goes on from NZ_BAABJO010000003.1 coordinate 26,265, forward strand.
CCCCCATTTCCGGTTCGGGACCGTGGGCTGCCGTTCGCACAGTCGCCGCCTCGGTTCGGTGAACCATCTGATGCTCTTGGTGCTCGGCGGGTCCCGCGCGCTCGTCTACCTCGCCGCGACGGGTCAGTGTCCACGTCGGCTCACCCGGCACCAACCAGCGAACGCCGCGGCGGAGCCTGCAAGACTGGCCCAGCCGCACTCGTTGGGACCCTCGGGTGACACACGTCAGCGCCGGTGCTTGCGCCGGACGGCCCCGGACCAGGTGTCATGGTGTGCCCCGACGGCGTAGCCGGCGCCGAATGAGCGCCGCTCACCCGCCAGCCGGGTGCCGCGGCTGCCCTAGCTGGGTGTTCTTTTGAGTTCTAGCCGTCTTGGTCTGTGGCGATGGCGGCGCGGATGCAGCGGGCGAGCATCGCCGAGGCGGTGGGTACCTTCCACACGGTGCCCGGCAACGGGTGTGCCTCGAATGTCCACGCCTCGGCGGCTCGATCGACCTGCTCGTTGCGCACCGATGCCCCGCCTAGGAGCTCCTCGGTCGCGACGGCTCGATAGGGGGTCGGGGCGATCCCCCCGAGCACCGCGCGGCATTGCGTGATCGTGCCGCCGTCCGTGGACAGCGAGACGCACGCGGCGACGAGTGCGAAGCCGCCGTCGTAGAGCCGGAGCTTCTCGAACACGGTCGTGCGCCGCAGCGCGGCGGCGGGGACGACGAGGTGGGTGATCACTTCATCGCTGCGCAACACGGTCTCGCCTGGGCCGCGGTAGAGGTCGGCGAGCGGGACGGCCCGGGCGCGCGACCGGCCCCGGACGTGCACGACGGCGTCGAGCGCGGTGAGGGTCGTCGACAGATCCGACGGGGTGGTGGCCTGGCAGCGGTGGGCGCCGAGCGCGGCGTGGTAGTGCCGGTGGTCGCCGAGCACGGCGTAGCACGGGCAGGTGGTCCCGCCGCGCTTGTAGCAGTCGAAGCCGCCGCGGAAGTAGCGGCAGCGCTTCTCCTGGCACAGGTTGCCCGCGACGGTGGCGGCCGCCCGGATCTGCGGTGACGCGATCGTCTCCACGGTCGCGGCGAGCGCGGGGGCGTCGTGGTCGAGGGCGAATGCGGCGAGCCGGTCGAGGGTGACGGCGCTGCCGATGTGGAGGTCGCCGTCGGGGGTGAGTTCGAGCCGGCTCAGCTCGGCGACACCGGTCAGGTCGACCAGCACGTGCTCGGAGCGCACGCCCTGCTCGCGGGTGAGCAGGAGATCGGTGCCGCCGCCGAGCGGGCGGGTGCCGCACTCGGCGGCCAGGGCCGCGGTCGCCGCCGCCACCGTGTCGGGGGTGCGCAGCCGGATCGGCTCCGGTCGCCGGTGGCGGCGGGCGAGGCGGGTGCCGCCGTGGTGGAGGACGGCGTGCAGCCCGCGCGGGTACGCCCAGCGCATCGCCGAGATCCACAGCCGGTGCGGGTCGAGCCGTCGCCGCAGCGGCGGCACCGGCGCGGGGCTGCCGGCGTGCAGGGCGGACACCAGCTTGTCCGGGGTGATCGGCAGGTCGCGCACGCGCACCCCGACCGCGTGCGCCACTGCGTTCGCGACGGCGGCCGGCACGGGTGAGAGCGCGATCTCGGCCAGCCCCTTGGCCCCCATCGGACCGCATCCATCGTCGGACTCGATGAAGACCGTTTCGATGTCTGGTACGTCGGCGGCGCGGGGCAGGGCGTAGTCGCTGTAGTTCGCGTTGGCGACGCGGTCCTCGCAGTAGACGAGTTCCTCGCCGAGGGCGGCGCCGAGCGCCATCGCGACGCCGCCGACGACCTGCCCGTGGGCGCCCGTGGGGTTGAGGATGGTGCCGGAGTCGTGCACCGCGACCACCCGCACGACGTGGACCTGGCCCGTCGCGCGGTCGACCTCCACCTCGACGGCGTGCGCGGCGAAGGCGTAGGTCGGCGAGAGGTTCCCGAACCCGGACGGGTCGGCGAAGGGCAGGCCGACCTGGTAGCGGTGGTCGAAGCTCAGCGTGCCGTCGACCGTGTCCGGGGCGGCGGCGACGAGGTCGCCGATGCTGATGGAGTCGTCGCCCGCGTGGACCTGGCCGCCCTCGAGCCGCACCGACACAGCCGGCACGGCGAACTTCTCCGCGGCCAGGCCGCGCAGGCGATCGGCGGCGGCCCGGCCCGCGCCCAGCGCCGCGTTCCCGGTCATGAACGTGCCCTTGGACGCGCCGGCGCCGGGGTCGTACGGCGTCCGGTCGGTGTCCCCGTAGACGATCTCGACGTCCTCGCCGGTGAGGCCGAGCTGGTCGGCGACGACGATGCCCGCGACCAACGGCTGGCCGGTGCCGGGGTCGCCGGATCCGGTGCGGACCCGCACGGAGCCGTCGTCGCCCAGCTCGACCCTGGCTTCCGAGTAGGCGACGTAGGGGTTGCTCATGGCGCCCGAAACGTGGACGGCCGCGGCGATGCCGACGCCGCGGCCGCTGCCGCGCAGCGCACGCTTGGCGTCCCAGTCGATCTTCTCGCGGGCCGTCTGCAGGCACTCGACCAGTCGCGACGAGTCGATCTGCCAGCCCGTGATCGTCGTGTCGCCGGTCCGGTTGGCGTTGCGGATGCGCAGGTCGATCGGGTCGTCGCCGAGCTGCTCGGCGAGCTCGTCGAGCTGGGACTCGACGGCGAACACGGCCTGGGGTCCGCCCGCGCCGCGGAACGCGCCGCCCGAGCGACGGTTGGTGTAGAAGACCGTGCCGGTGACGTGCGCCGCCATGAGCCGGTACTGCGAGGCGACGACCAGGCCGCAGAAGTTGAGCTCGTTGCCGCCCGCCTGGGTGAACCCGCCCGCCTCGACGAGGATGTCGGCCTCGCGGCTGATGAGGTGGCCGGTGTCATCGGCGGTGCTGGTCAGGTCGACGACGAAGTCGTGGCGGTGCTTGGTGTGGGTGAACTCGTCGGCGCGGGTGAGCGTCAGCCGCACCCCGCCCCCCGCCTTGATCGCGAGGGCGGCGGCGAGCACCTCGACGTCGCCGGGCCGGACCCGGGAGCCGAAGTCGCCGCCCGTGGCGATCCGGTGGACGCGCACCTGCCCGGTCTCCAGGCCGACCATGCGCGCGATCTCCCGCTGCTGGGTGCGCGGTCCCTGCGTGGGCGTCCAGACGTGCAGCCGCCCGTCCGCCCAGCTCGCGAGCGTGGTGTGCGGCTCCATGCAGGCGTGCGCCTGGCTGCCGAACCGGTAGCGGCCCGACACGGTGTGCGCGACGCGGGCGCGCGCCGCTTCGGTGTCGCCAAAGGTGCGGTCGGAGGTGACCGCGACGCCCGCCGCACCGGGCCGGGGCGGCGTCGCGCCGGGTCGAAGCGCGTCCTCGAAACGGGGGAGCCGGGGCAGCGCCGCGTAGCGGACCCGGATGGCCGCGACCGCCGCGCGGGCCTGCTCGGCGGTCTCGGCGGCCACCGCAGCCACCTCGTGCCCGACGAAGCGGACGGTGCCGCGGGCGAGCGCCGGCCGGTCCGGCGTCCCGTAGTCGGCGTAGTGCACGTCGGGGAGGTCGGCGGCGGTCACGACGGCGTGCACGCCGGGGCTCCGCTCCGCCGAGGAGATGTCGATCTCGACGATCCGTGCGTGCGGGTACGGGCTGCGCAGCACGGCGCCGACCAGCGGGTGTTCGGGCTGCACGTCACCGGTGTACGGGGCGCTGCCGTCGGTCCGGGCCCGCCACTCGGCGTGCCGGACGTGGGGCATCCTCATCCGCGCTGCTCCCCGTCCTGCTCCCCGCCCGCGGCCGCACGGACCGCCCGCACGATCGCCGCGTAGCCGGTGCACCGGCAGATGTTGCCCGCCATGCGGTGCCGCAGCTCCGCGTCGTCGGCCGGGACGTCGCCGTCCCGCAGCATCGCGGCGAGCCGCACGACGTGTCCTGGGGTGCAGAATCCGCACTGGAATGCGCCCTCCACGGCGAACGCAGCGCGCAGCGTCGCGGTCTCCTCGCGCAGTCCCTCGATGGTCTCGACGCGACCGCGGACGCGGGACGCGAGCGTCACACACGCCATCACAGGGACCCCGTCGACCAGGACCGTGCACGCCCCGCACTCACCGCTCCCGCACCCGAGTTTCGCGCCGCGCAATCCGAGATCATCGCGCAGCAGGGTGAGCAGGGTGGCGTCCGGGGCGTGCACGACCTGCCGGACGTCACCGTTGACGTCGAGCTCGGAGCTCGCGGGGGAGACGGCGGCGCCGCGCTGCCGCCTCCCGATCAGGCGACGCACGCCGTGAACCCGCGTCGCAGGCGGTCCTCGTCCAGTCCGGTGCCGATCAGCACGAGCGCGGAGCGTCCGGGGCGGACCGTGGAACCGGCCGGCAGCTCTCCCAGCTCGACCGCACCGGACACCACCTGCACGACGCGGGGCGTGTCGGACCCGGCGAGGTACACGATGCCCTTGGCGCGCACGACGCTGCGCGGTAGCCCGGCGAGCCAGGTCCGCAGCCGCTCGGCGTCGAGCTCGCCCGCCGCGCCGACCGTCACACCGATCATCGTGTGCGACTCCGGACCGTGCGTCGCCGGCGCCCGGTGGTCGGCCGCAGGCATGGGTGTCAGCACGGACTCGGCGGGCACCGCGCAGCGGACCGTCGTCACCTGGGCCGCCGCGGCGTTGAGCCGCCGCAGCCCCTGCCCGATCAGCTCCAGCACCTCCGGGGTCACCAGGTCGGCCTTGTTGATGATCAACAGGTCGGCGTGGGTGAGCTGGTTGTAGGCCGCCTCCGCGTGCTCCAGGTTCGCGTCGAAGTTCGCCGCGTCCACGCACGTGACGGTGCCGGTATAGGCCAGTCGCTCCGACAGCGGCGGGCCGACCAGCGACTCGACCACCGGGCCGGGGTCCGCCATCCCGCTGCCCTCGACGAGGACGTGGTCGAGGTCGCGTCCCGACGACACCAGCGTCTCGACGGCCTTGACGAGGTCGCCCCGGCCGGCGCAGCAGACGCACCCGTTGGCCAGCTCCACGACGTCGTCGCCGTCTCGGCTCGCGATGAGCGCGGCGTCGATGCCGAGCTCGCCGAACTCGTTGACGACGACGGCGATCCGCTGCCCCACCTGCTCGGTGAGCAGCCGGTTGACCAATGTCGTCTTGCCGCTGCCCAGGAACCCCGTGAGCAGGGTGACGGGTGTCGTGGTCATGACCGCCCCGCCCCGATCAGCCGCGCGCGCAGCTCGGGCCGGGTCGCGGCGTCCACCACCGTCGCTGCCAGCAACGCCGCGCCGGCGAGCAGGGCGTCGTCGGCTGCGGGCGTGGCGCACGCCGCCGCGAAGTCGGCCTGGTGGTTGACCACCGGCAGCGTGTCCAGCCCGATGAACGGGTGCAGCGTCGGGATCACGTGCGAGACGTTGCCCGCGTCGGTGGACGCGAGGAACCTCGCCACCGCCTCGTCCGGGGCGAACTCGCGACCGGCGGCGGTGGCGTTCTCCCGGTAGGACGCCGCGAGGTCGGGGTCCTGCCGCAGCTCGGCGTAGGGACCGATCCCGCTGCCGAGCTCGACGCGGCACCCGGTGGCGAGGGCCCCGCCCTGGAAGCACGCCTCCGCGCGGGATCGCACCTCGGCGAGGTCGTCGAGCGTGGTCGCGCGCACGACGTACTCGGCCCGTGCGCGGTCCGGGATGATGTTCGGGGCCTCGCCCGCGGACCGGGTGATGCCGCTGACCCGCACGTCGGGACGCAGGTGCTGGCGCAGCAGCCCGATCGCGACCTGCGCCACGGTCAGAGCGTCCGCGGCGTTGACGCCTTCCTGCGGTGCGGCCGACGCGTGCGCCGCCCGCCCCGTCATCGCCACGTCGAGCGTGGTCGCCGCCAGCGTCTGTGGCGCCGGGTGCTCGTACGGGCTGGGGTGGATCATCAGCGCGAGTTGCACGCCCTCGAAGGCACCGCGCTCCAGCATCATGATCTTGCCGCCGCGGGAGAGCACCTCCTCCGCGGGCGTGCCCAGCACCGTGACCGTCAGGTCCAGCTCGTCGGCGAGCGGGGCCAGCGCCCGCGCCGTCGCGTACGCCGCCGAGGCGATCATGTTGTGCCCGCACGCGTGCCCGATGCCGGGCAGCGCGTCGTACTCGGCCATGAGCCCGACGTCGAGGCTGCCCGACCCGATCCGCGCCCGGAACGCGGTCGGCAGGTCGCAGACGCCCGCCTCGACCTCGTAGCCCTGCTCGGTGAGCGCTTCGGCCAGCCACCGGCTGGCCTCGACCTCCTCGTGCCCCAGCTCCGGCCTGGCGTGGATGCGGTGGCTGAGGTCGATCGTGGCGTCCCGGCCGCGGCGGACCGCCTCGGCCGTGCGCTCCTTGAGCCGATCCGGGTCAGCGCTCATGGACGAGCTCCCCACCGACGTAGGTCTGCAACACCTTGAGTTCCGCGACCTCCTTGTCGGGGCAGGTGAGTATGTCGCGGTCGAGCACGGCGAGGTCGGCGAGCTTGCCGACCTCGATCGAGCCGCGGACGTTCTCCTGCCAGCACGCGTAGGCGTTGTTGATGGTGTACATCCGCAGCATCTGCTCGCGGGTGATGGTCTGGCCGGGCAGGAGCACCCCGGCGAGGGTGTCGCCGGTCAACGCCGAGTACTGGCTGAGGAACGGGTGCTCCGGGTCGTGGATGACGGCAGGGTTGTCCGAGCCGCCCGTGACCGTGGCGCCCGCGTCGAACCAGTCCTTGAGCGGCATCCCCCAGTCCCGGACTGTCCGCTTCCAGGGGTCGCTCTCCGACATCTTCGCGATGCGCACCTGCTCCATGATCTCGTTCATCCGCATCGAGCGGGCCGAGGCGTAGTAGGCCAGCAGCGGGTTGGCCGCGAGCGTGACGCCGAGGTTGAGCGCGCGCGACACGTGCTCGGGGTTCTGCAGGCCGAATCCGTGCTCGAAGCTGAAGCGGCGGCCATCGACCGGGCGCTCCTTGGCCGCCTCCTCCAGGGCCGCGATGACGATCTCGGTCGAGTCGTCGGCGCCCCCGGTGTTGATGTGGATGGCCATGTTCCAGTCGCGCCGGTTGTACTCCGTGATCAGGAACCGCAGCTTCTCCGCCGACAGCGCCCACCAGCCGTCGTTCACGACGACCAGCTTGATCCCGTTGAGCCGCAGCATGTCGTCGCCGACGTGCTGGCGCGGCCCGAAGTAGTGGTCGATCTTGGTGAGGATCTCCTCCTGGGGCAGGTAGCGCGCGGGCAGCCCGAGGATGATGTCGGTGCGGATCTTGAGCTGCCCGCTGCGCCTGGCCGCGACGAACGTGTCGAGCTCGTCGACGGAGGTGCCCATGTCGCGGACGCCGACGATGCCGCAGGAGTGGTAGATCCGCTGCTGGGCCAGCACGGCGTCGAGCTGTACGTCCTGGTCGAAGTACAGGAAGTCCCACTTCTTGATCGGCTGGCCGGTCGCGCGCCACCACGCCTTGCGGGCCAGGTCGCCCGCTCCGGCGATGAGGTGCCCGGTGGGCTCGCCGTCGTCGTCGCGGACGATCCAGCCCTCGGGTTCGGTGGGGTCGGGGGTGTCGCGGGTGATCTCGGCGAGGCGCAGCGCGTAGCTGTTGCAGATGACGTTCTTGCCGGACTGGAAGATGTAGACCGGGTGGTTCGGGGCGATCGTGTCCAGGTCGTGCCGGTTCGGGAAGCGGCCGTCCCGCAGCGCACCCCGGTACATGCACGAGGTGCCCACCCACTCGCCCTCGGGCGTGACGTCGACCCGCGCCTTGACGGCGCGCAGGATCTCGTCGATCGACTGCAGGGTCGCGATGTTGACCTTCGCGCCGTCGCCCAGCGCGTCGAGCCCGGCCAGCACGAAGTGGACGTGGTTGTCCATCTGGCCGGGGACGACACAGCGGCCCCGCAGGTCGACCACCTCCGTCCGGCGGCCCGCCAGCGCCGAGACCTCCTCACCGCCGCCGACCGCCACGACCTTGCCGTCGTACACCGCGATCGCCTCGGCGACCGAGAACGCGCCGTCGACCGTCACGATCCGGCCGTTCGTCAGAACCAGATCGGGAGCGAACTCGATGGGCACTACGCCTCCTTGATGTCGGTGGGAGGGGTGTCAGTGGGAGCCCGCGCCGGTCATAGCGCGCGTCTCCAGTTCGGGGTAGCGGTCCTCGGAGGCCTGCTCGCGGCGGCTGAGTGTGCCCAGCACGGCGAACAGGAGGCCCGCGGGCACCGAGACCAGACCGGGGTTCTGCAGCGGGAACCAGTGGAAGTCCACGGCGGTGAACAGCGACTTCGGGCTGCCCGACACGGTGGGGGAGAAGATCACCAGCAGCAGCGCCGTGCCGACGCCGCCGTAGATGCCCCACAGCGCGCCGCGAGTGGTGAAGCGCCGCCAGAACAGGTTGAGCACCAACGACGGCACGTGCGCGGACGCGGCGATCGACATCGCGAGGCCGACGATGAACCCGATGTTGAGCTGGCGCGCGAACAGGCTCAGCACGATCGCGACGAGGCCGAGCACGACCGCGGCGATGCGCGCCATCCGTACCTCCTCGCCGTCGCTGGCCCGGCCGTGGCGCAGCACGTTCGCGTACAGGTCGTGGGCGAAGGTCGTGGTGGCCGCGACCATCAGGCCCGCGACAACCGCGAGGATCGTCGCGAACGCGACCGCCGCGAACACCGCCACGAAGACGTCGCCGCCGAGGCTGCCCGCGCCGCCCCCGAGCTCCTGGGCGAGCAGGAGCGCCGCGGTGTTGCCCCCCGGGTCCGACGCCTTGATCGCGGTGGCGCCGACCAGCGCCACGGCGCCGAGGCCCAGGATGAGCACCACCATCACCGTGAACACGGCCTCGATGCCCAGCAGCCACAGCGCGGACGACTCCGCCGTGCGGTCGTCGCGCACGGTGTAGAAGCGCTGGAAGATGTGCGGGAGACCGATGAACGCCAGCGAGACGCCGACGCCGAGGCTGATCAGGTCGATCGGGTTCTTGTACTGCATGCCCGGGGCGAGGAAGGAACCTCCGGTGCCGCTGCCCTGCCCGGCCGCCTCCAGCAGGGCCGACGGGTTGAACCCGAACCGGACGAGGACGAGCACCGCCATCAGCGTGACGATCCCCATGAGGACACACGCCTTGATGATCTGCACCCAGCTGGCGCCGCGCATGCCGCCGAACACCACGTAGACGATCATCAGCACGCCGACTGCGGCGATCGAGAGGTTCTGCACCACCGGAGAGGTCGAACCGATCAGCAGCGACAGCAGCGCGCCCGAACCCACCATCTGCGCGATCAGGTAGAAGATCGAGATGGTCAGTGATGACACCGCGCCCGCGATCCGCACCGGCCGCTGACGCACCCGGAACGACAGCACGTCGGCGACGGTGAACCGGCCGCTGTTGCGCAGGAAGCCCGCCAGCAGCAGGAGGAGCGCGAACGCGACGACGTTCGCGATGCCGAACATGAAGCCGTCGTAGCCGAAGAGCGACACCAGTCCCACGCTGCCGAGCACGGCGGAGGCCGAGAGCGAGTCGCCCGCCATCGCGAGCCCGTTCTGGCGACCGGTGAGCCCTCGGCCCGCGGTGAAGAACTCGTCGCGGGTCTTGCGGAACCGCGAGGCCCACGTCGTGACTCCGAGGCTGATCAGCACGACCACGGCGAACAGGCCCAGCGTCAGACCCGGGTGGGCGTTCGCCGCCCCCTCGGCCAGGACGGTCGACGTCATCACCGGCCGGCTCCCTCGTCGAGGCGCGCGCGCAGCGTCTCGACGAGCGCGCGGTTGGTTCGTGTATGGCGTACGAACAGGGCGGCCACGGCCAGGGTGGTGATCACCTGCGACCAGGCGAAGAGCAGCCCGACGGTGATGTGGCCACCGAGGTCGGTGGCCATCAGGTCGGGTTGGAAGCCCACCGCCCAGAGCAGCAGCAGGAACCACGCGAGCACGAACGCGCCGACGGCGAACGTGAAGGTGCGCGACCGGCGCCGCAACTCGGTGAACTCGGGGCTCGCGTGCACATCCCGAACGTGGTCGGAGGTGCCCGCGGGGTCGTGGTGATCGACCTGGCCTGACGGATGGGTCATGTGCACTCCTGGGTCCGTTCCACGTCGTTGTGGTGGTGCCTGGCTACGTCTGAGCGGACACGCCGGTGCCGAGCACCGCCGTGGCGTGGCGGGCCGCGGTGTCGGGCGGGAGCAGCCGGGAGATCCGGGCGGCGACTTGCACGACCGCGGGCGCCACCGACTCCTCCAGCTCGGCCATCGACATCAACGGGCTCGGCATGGCGACGTTGACCGCGGCGACCGGGCGGCCGTCGGTGGACCGCACCGTCGCTGCGACGGAGCGGACGCCGATCGTCGTCTCCTGGTCCATCGCCGCGTAGCCGCGGCGACGGGCGCGCTCCAACTGGCCCTCCAACTCGGCGCTCGACCGCACCGAGTGGGGGGTGACGGCATCGAAGACGAGCCGGTCGACGACCGCCGCGCATTCGTCGGGCGGCAGGGCCGAGAGAACGGCCTTGCCGAGGGAAGAGAGGTGTATCGGCACGCGGTCTCCGACGTACACGTTGACCCCGAGGCGGTAGCGGTCACCGCGCAGGCAGTCGACGAAGACCATGTGATCCGCGACGCGGACGGCGAGGTTGACGCTCTGGGTGAACCGGTCGAGCAGCGACACGAGGTGTGGCCGGGCGACCTGCCGCAGGTCCAGGCTTTGCAGGGCTGCGTAGCCCAGGGTCAGCACGGCAACGCCGGGGCGGTAGCGCCGAGTCTCCGGGTCCTGTTCGAGGTACCCGACCTCGAACAGGGTCGAGACCAGGCGCTGGGTGCGGCGCTTGTCCATCTCGAGCAGCCGCGCGAGTTCCCCCACGCCCAGTTCGGGGCGGTCGGAGGTGAACGCGGACAGCACGCGGAGCCCGGCTGCGAGCGACGCCACGAAGTCGGCCCGAGAGGCTGGTGCACTATCTGCATCGATGGTGCGCATAGCGTGGAACGTTACGGTCGGCGCAGGGGGAGCACAAGAGCTGAATCGTCGGCCCGCCCGGCCAGGGCTCTGGTCGGAGCGTTTCGATCAGCCGCAGTCCGCGGCGCCCGAAGCGCACCGAGGCCACCCGCGATTGCGGTCTCGCGCCGCTCCGAGGAGTCTCGCGGACGGCGGCGGCGTGCCGGCCAGCGCACACCAGCGCGAGCGGCACCGTGTTACTCCAGGATGTCGGCGGTAGTGATCCGAAAGGCGAGGCCCACACGACGGGGCGTCCCCTGGTCAAGGCCCGCACGGGCGGAATCATCGACCCGATCAACGATGTCGAAGACGAGCAGGACGATCAGCAGGATCAAGCTGGCTATCGCGCGGGTGCACCGCCTGCCTTCTCACGATTCCAGGCGAATCGATGACCGGCTTCACGGGGGGTGATGTGCCGGATGTCCCGCCCGACGAGGGCGTCCTCTCGGCGCGGCGCGGACCACGCAGTCGATCTGCCCGCGTACCGGCCCGGCGTGCCGGCTGCTCGCGGCGGAGCAGCCGGTCCTCCAGGGCTTCCATCGCGAGCGCGAACGCGATGAGTAGCGGCGGTACGACGACGACGAGAAGCTCCATGATCATCCACGCGGCGCTTCACGGTCGGCGAGGGCCTCCTGCGGCCCGTCCGACTGCCGTCCGGCCACCGCGAACTCGTGTCGTTGCTCGGACACGCCCTGCCTCCGCTCCGTGGTGCGCCCACCTCTGCAAGATCCCGAGGCGCGATCGTCGCGCCGCGCGTGGCCGGATTCATCACCCCGCACGGATTACCCAGCAATGTGGTCGTCCTCCGGTCGCCGCACCGCGACGGGCAGCGCCGCCGAGGCGCGCGGCGCGGCATGTGACGCCGGGCGCCCCAGCCGACACTCCACGGGCTGAGGGACCGCGGATAGGTCGAATGCGCGCCGCAACGGCAGCTACGTCACCCGGTTCGGGTGACGCGCAACCGGCCCCCTGCCGCCGACGCTCGGTGCGATGTCCGTCAGGAGGAGCCACCGCGCCCGGCCGCGCGGCCCGAACACCATCACCGGGGGCAGGCAGACCAAGGTCGAGTTCAACCGCCGACTCGACGCGGCCGCGCTCGCGGACCTGCGGGGAGTCGCCGTCACGCCACCCAGGTACAGCAGCCGGTCAGAACCTCCAGACGAGCGGGGTCACCACGACCGTGACGAGCATGGTCCAGGCCAGTACCCACAGGCCGAGGCGCCAGAAGTCACCGAACTTGTAGCCACCTGGCCCGTAGACCATCAGGCTGACGCCGTTGGCGAACGGGGTCAGGAACGAGGCGCTGGCCCCCATCGCCACGGCCATCATCATCGGCAGCGCTGAGACGCCCAGGTCGCTCGCGGTGGCGAGGCCGATCGGCATCATCACCAGGGCGGTCGAGGTGTTGGAGATGAACTGGCTGATCACCGTCGACACCAGGAAGAGGCCAGCGAGCACCACCGTCGGACCTGCGCCGCCGAGAACACCGACGACATGATCGCCGATCATCTGGGCGGCGCCGCTCTTGGTCATCGCAGTCGCCGGAGCGATCATCGCCCCGATCAGGATGACGGTGTTCCAGTCGATGCCGCGATAGATCTGGGGTAGGCGTACCACACGGGTGACGACCATCAGGCACGCGCAGACGAGAGCCGCGATCGGCGCGGGGGTGACGTTGAAGACGAGCAGGCAGACCAGGAGCCCCAGGATCGCGAGCGCCACCGGTGCACCTCGCCCGAGCGCGACCGCCTGCGACTTGACCAGCTCGGGAGAGTCGACCACCAGCACCTGCGGATTCGACAGATAGCGCTCGAGAGCCGGCCAGCTGCCCTGGAGCAGCAGGTGGTCGCCCGCCCGTAGCCTCAGCCGAGGGCGGACCAGTTCGGCGCCGCCTCGCTGCACCGCCAGCACCATCAGGTCCTCCTCCTCGGTGGTCATCCCGGGGAAGAAGGTCTTGCCGATCATCGGGGAGCGCTGCGGAATGACGACCTCCGCCAGGCCGGAGTCGCGGCCCATCAGTACGTCGGCCAGCGCCTCGCTGTGCTGGTGGACTTCCAGACCCAGGTCGGCCGCGAGGCGCCCGACCTCGTCGGCGTCACCGCGGACGAGCACGAGGTCACCCATCTCGAGCTTCTCGCGCTCGAGCGGTTGGTTGTCCGCGTGGTCGAGGAAGGCGACCAGGCGTACATCGCGGTACTCGCCGAGGTCGATCGCGCTCCTCGCCGCGCCGACGAGCGGGGAGGTGCCTGGCACGAACAGCTGATGCAGGCTGTCGGCGAGGTTGTAGTGCTCCACCAGGGTGTGCGCGTGACCGCTGAAGTCGGTGGGGATCGACTCGCTGTGCCGCTCGGGCAAGAACTTCTTGCCGAGGAATACGACGATGAGGATCGAACCGAGCAACTGGGGGATACCCAACCACGCCCACTCGAAGAAGCCGATGTGCCCGACGCCGGCCTCGTCGGCCTGGGTGGCCGCGATGACGTTGACCGGCGAGCCCAGCAGCGTGAGCTTCGCGCCCTGCAGACATGCGAGTGCCAGCGGAATCATCAGCAACGAGGACGCAATGCCGCTGCGCACCGCGATGACCACGGTGACCGGCAGCATGGCGGCGACCGCCCCATTCATGCCGATCAGCGCGCTGAAGATCGCAGCGACGATCATGAGCGCGACGATGAGCGCGGTGTCGCTTCGTCCGCTCAGGCGCAACAGCAGCTGACCTGCCCAGGCGCCGACTCCGGTGATCTCGAGCGCGACGGCGATCGCGAGCAGGGCGGCGATCAGGACCACCACGGGGTCGCCGAAGCCGGTCACAGCCTCGTTCATGGTGAGAACGCCGGTGAAGTACAGCGCCAGGGCGGCTCCGATCGCGACGACGGCCGCTGGCACGGCGTTCCAGGCGAACATCACCAGGGCCACGCCGATGATCAACAACGTGATCCAGGTGTCACTCATGACACTCTCCCTGTCGAAGGTCGCCGTCGCCTCTGCCCGGCGTCCGCCGGCATTTCAGTGCCAGCAGCCGAGCGTCAATAGCCGAGCGCAGCGCCGTCACCGCGCGGGTCAGCGCCTCCCTCGAGGAAGCCCTGCTCACGATCGATCCGGATCGCCTGGGCGTGGCCCATGTTGTCGTTCCAGTCGGTGACCATCTGGACCGGCTGGCCGCGCCGCTTGAGTTCGCGTACCACTTCGTCGCAGATACGGCCCTCCAGCGACAGGTTGCGCGAGGGCGTGCCCCAGGTGCGTCCCATCAGCCACCGCGGCGCCTCGATGGCCTGTTGTACGTCGAAGCCGAAGTCGATGATGCGGGTCACCATGGCCGCCTGCGACTGCGGCTGGCCCTCACCACCCATCGATCCGAAGGCGATATGCGGCTCGCCATCCTTGAGCAGCATCGCCGGCGCGAGGGTGTGGAAGGTGCGCTTGCCCGGCTCGAGGCGGTTGGGGTGGTTCTGGTCGAGCGAGAAGAAGGCCCCGCGGTTCTGCAGGATGATGCCGGTATCGCCGCCCACGACGGTGCTGCCGAAGTCGTGGTAGATCGACGAGATCAGCGAGACCACCAGGCCGTCCTTGTCGGCAGCGCAGAAGTAGCAGGTGTCGCCGTCGGGAATCCGTAGTTCGTGCGAATGCGGATACGCGATGCCTGGCTGTACCGAGCCGACAGGTGCGGCTCGCTCCGGATCGATGAGACTACGTCGCTGGTCGGCGTACTCCTTGCTGATGAATCTTTCGACCGGGATCTCGACACGGCGGGGATCTGTGAGCCACTCGTCGCGGTCGGCGAATGCGATCTTCACCGCCTCGGCCATGTGGTGGTAGTAGTCGGCCGTGCCCTCGCCCCAGGACGTGACGTCGAACCCATCCAGCAGGTTGAAGATCTGCAGGGCGGTGAAGCCCTGCGTGCTGGGTGGCATCTCGTAGACCTCGTAGCCGCGGTAGGTCGTGGAAATCGACTCCACCCACTGCGCTCGGTAGGCGGCGAAGTCCTCGACCGTCAGTGGGGACCCCTCCGCATGCACCGAGGCACAGATCCGCTCGGCGATGCTGCCCTCGTAGAAGCCCGCGCGAGCGCCCTGGGCGAGTTGCTCGAAGGAGTGAGCCAGGTCGCCCTGCACGAGTCGCTCGCCTTCGCGCGGCGCTCGACCGCCGGGCAGGAAGATGGCGGCAGTGCGCGGCTGGGCCTTCAGGAGTGGCTCGTCCTGCACGGTCCAGTCGGCGAGCGACCGGGTGACGGAGACCCCGTCGCGGGCGTAGCCGATCGCTGCCTCGAGGAGCGACGCCCAGGGCAGCTTGCCGTAGCGCTCATGTGCGAGCCGCCAGCCGTCGACGGCTCCCGGGACCGTGAGCGCGGCGAGGGCGGTGCGCGCCGGGATCTCGCCGTTGACGGCACGCTCGCGGTAAGAGTCGAGCGTGGCGCCCTGTGCCGCCGGGCCGCAGGCGTCGATCGCCTCGACGCCATGGATGCCGGGCCCGGCGATCAGCCAGAAACCGTCACCGCCAAGGCCCGCCATGTGCGGGTAGGCGATGCACAGCACGGCGTTCGCTGCGATGCCGGCGTCGACGGCGCTGCCGCCCTCCCGCAGCGCGGCGACGCCGGCCGCGCTGGCCAGGTAGTGCGGCGTCGAGACGACGCCGTTCTGCGCGCGGAAGGGCGGACGACCCGTACGCGGGCCATTGGGGTGACTCATCTTCGACCTCCTGGCTATTGCCACCGGTGGATCGAACCTGCGCGATGTCGCTACGAGGCACGTTCGTCGAACTCCATGCCCGTGTCCCGGGGCTTGTCGTTGGCGTGGCTCATGTACCGCGTCCAGATCGGCAGCAGCCCGCCGAGGACCACCGCGATGAGGCCGATCACCCAGACTGCCCTGTTGTCGTTGGTCGCGCCGAGGCTGATCACCGGGAACGCGACTATCAGCAGGACGAAGGAGAGCGTCTCCAGCTGCAGCTTCTTGTCCATGTCATGACCCCTTTTCACGCCACCTGGACGAGGATGATGGTCGCGATACCCGTGAGCACCGCGACGGCGGCGGTCCACCCGATCGTCAGCCGCAGGACCGAACCCTCTTTGCCCTTGATTCCGGCGATGCTCGTGCCGAGCACGATGTTGGCCGGGGCGATCGCGTTGCCGTAGGCACTCCCCGCCGCCTGCCCCGCGATGATCGCGGTGGTGCTGATGCCGTGCTGCTGCGCGACGTCGGCCTGGACCGCGGCGAACAGGACGTTCGACGCCGTGCTGCTCGAGGTCATGAAGGCACCCAGAGCGCCGATGACGCTCGCGATGCCGGCGTACACCACCGGTGGAGACACGTCTGCGATGCCGTTCGCGATCGTCAGCGTCTGGCCACTGTGATCGAGGATGCGGCTCGTGATCAGGAACGCGATGACGGGCACCGAAGCCGGGACGGCGTCGGCGAGGAGCGCCGAGGAGATCCGCTCCGGTACGTGCCGTTCGGCCCACGCGGTGTAGTAGCCACCGGAGCGGTAGACGATCCAGACGACCACTGTGGTGACCAGCAGCATCGTGCCCGGGTGCGTCAGCACCGTGATCGGGGCGTACCTCTCCACGGCAGCGTTGGTGACGCCATAGCCTGTCGTCACCTCGGGGAAGGACATGCCGAGCTGCCAGCGACTCAGCTGCGCGTTGATCGGGTCGACCAACAACGCCGTCAGGGTCACCACCGGCAGCACGACATAGGGCACGAAGGACATGCCGAGGCTCATGATCGGAGCTTCGTCGTGCTGCTGGTCGGTCAGGCTCTCGCTCATGGCCGGACGGACCGGGATGCCGGTGATCGGATCGCGGTAGCGACGCCAGCGCGAGAGCGGGTAGAGCGCGAGTAGCGCAACGGCGGCGGCGAGGAAGGTGGAGAGCTCGGGGCTGAACAGCGTGGCGAGCATCTGGCCGACGCCCAGGATGGTGCCGAGGATCAGCACCAGCGGCCAGGCGTGGCGGACCGCTGGCCAGCGCCCGTAGAGCCACACCACCAGGAAGCCGCCGAGGTAGCAGGAGATCAGGATCAGGAGCCCCGACTCGAAGGCGGCGCGGGTCTGGATGGCCTCGTCGAGGTCGGCCACCCGAACCGTCGCCAGCCAGCCCACGCCGAGGGTGCCGAAGAACCGGGCCCAGGCGTGAGCCAGGACGCCGAACGCCACCGCGTAGACCGGCCTGACCCCGACGGCGATCAACAGTGGCACGACGACCGCGACCGGGGCACCGAAGCCGGCGATGCCCTGCAGGAAGGAGGAGAAAACCCAGCTCAGCGCCAAGATGATGAAGAGCTCGTTGCGGCTGAACCTGGAGATCCCCTGCCGGAGGGCGTCGTACGCGCCCGCCTGCTTCGTGACCTGGTAGAGCAGCAGCGCCGGCCAGATGACGTACAGGATGAAGATCGCATCCCAGACACCTTTCCCGCTCGCCACCGCGAGCGTGTTCCACGGCGTCTGGAACGCGGCGAGCGCAACGATCGCCACGGTGAACATCGCCATCGGCGCCGCCTCCGGCGCTCTCCAACGCAAGGGCACCAGAAGGACGAGCAACACGATGATCGATAGGACCGCCAGCATCCAGTGCAGAACGTTGACCGGAACCTGCGACGTATCCACGCGGCCTCCACCAGTTCGACGGTGAATGATGGTGCGAGTCGTTCACGTTTCGATGACCACACCGCCTCGCGATCGCCAACGGGGAACCTCAGCTCGTCGGTGCGCGACATCCGGCTGCTCCACCGCGAGAACGAGCGTCTGCAGCACTTCTCCGACGAGGCCCGGGTGGTCGTTTCCGAGCCGCTGGTCGACCTGGCGGGGTTGTGGCGGGAGATCTCGCCGGGCTCGGCGGTCGTGGTGCAGCCCGGGGACGACCTCGAGGTCTCGTTCGGCCCGCAGGCGTCCTGAGAAGGTCACAGGGCGTATCGCAGGATCGCCGCGACCGGTCCGCCGTGGGGGACGTCCGCGGTGCGCACCGCGAGCACGCGTCCCCCGGCGAGCAGCGCCTGCCGGGCGATCTCGTCGACGATGCCGTAGCTGGCGGCGTCGTCCTGGGCGAAGGTGATGGCGCCCGTGTCGTCGTCTACGAAGCCGGGCAGTTTCGCGTCGATGTCGGCGAGCAGCGTGTCGATCGCGCCGCGGGCCGCGGCCCGGGCCACCGTCGCGACGTCGGTCGACGCGCGCCCCTGCTCGAAGCGCAGCTCGAACAGGTCTCTGACAGCGGACAGCTCGTCCGCGTACACGTCGTCCAGCACCGGTCGTGCCGCCGCTGCGAGGCGTTCCTCGGACACAGCCTCGGGATTCCCCCGGATTCCCGGTTCGACCAGGTGCGGGTAGCTGTTGATCGAGCGGTACATCGAGTCGAGGGGCTCGGACGCGGCGAGGATGAGCGGCAGTTCCAGCCCGGACAGGACACCGCGCACGGCCTGGTCGACCTTCCGGGCGAACTGGCGCAGCCTGATCTTCTGTCCCTCCGAGCCCTGGATCCGCCGGATCGGGGAACGTTCGGTGATCGACGCCTTGCCCGCCGCGCTCGCCGCATCCGTGGGCATCCCGGGGACCTCGACGGTGTACGGAGGTCCCTCGGGTGCCACCTCCACCAGCCTGACCGAGCCCGCTGCGAGGGCCAGCACGAACGCCGCCTGCGGGAATGTCACGGCCCGCAGCAGCGGTGTGACGTAGAAGCGGTCCGCCACCTCGACGACGCTCGACAACCGGTTCGGGAGGCGGAACGTCCGGACCCCGTCGGCCGAGGCGAACACAGCGAGGCTGCGTGCCTGCGTGGTCCAGAAGTCGTCGTCGTCGATGAGATCGCCCAGCCCGTCGCGCACACCCGCGATCACGCTCGGCGCGGCGCCGGAAGCATCCAGCTGCCGGATCGCCGTCGCCGCGAGGTTCTTCAGCTCGATCCGGTCGGCCTGGGCGTCCTGCGTGATCACGCTCGTCGGCAGGTAGATCGAGACACAGCCCGCGGCACGCTGAGTGAGCAACCGCTCGATCTCGGATCGCGACGGGATGTCGGTGTGGAGGGTCATCGGGCCTCCGTCGGTTCAGGACGTGACCCCGCCACGGTCGACGGGGTCGCGGTCGACCCTGAGGGTCATCGGCTGGTGCGCCTGCGGGCCACGGTCGCCCATTCCCGGGATCCGGACCTCCCCCCGAGGGGGTGAGGTGCCGTCGCCGCGACCGTGGTTCGCCGCCACGATTCGTGATGACCGCGATCCGCGGCACGACAGCCGGGAGGGCACTGCTGTCTTCTTGCCAGGGCCAGGGCCAGGCCGCCGACGAGCGGCTCACGCTCGTGAGCGCGCCCGGCCGGGTTCGGCAAGAAGACCCTGCTGCTCGCCGAGTGGGCGGCCCTGTGCCCTGAGCTCACAGCGTCGGTGTCCCTCGACGAGGACGACAACTGGGACCGTCGCTTCTGGGCCGCGGTTCTCGCTGCATTCGGCACATGTCCGGCGGTACCCGCAGATTATGCGCTCCACGCACTCGCACTTCCCTCCTGTCCCAGCCGCGACCCGGAATTCTCGCCGTGGTCGTCGATGCGATCACGGCCGTACCCGGCCCGGTACGACTCGTCCTGGACGACGTCCACGAGCTGACCGAGGCCGACCATTGCGCGGGTTGGCTTCGCTCGTGCGGGACCGGCCGCGGGGGCTACGCGTGGTCTTGTCCGGGCGCACCGATCCGCCTTGCCAATGGCCCGGATGCGCCTGGCGGGAGCTGTGCGAGACCGGGCCGATCGGTTGCGCTTCTCGCCAGCCGAGGCCGGAGGGATGTTTGCCGCCGCGGATGTTCCCGCTCGCCCTGACCAAGTGCGCCTGCTCGTCGAGGAGACCGAGGGCTGGGCGGCGGGTCTGCGCCTAGCCGCGGAGTCGCTGCGGGAGGCCGATGATCCTGACCAGTTCCTGTCCGGCTTCATCGGCAGTGGCCGGTGCGGCTCCGCTGGTGCTGCCCTGGACCCTCGTCGAGGCAGGGTGTTGACGTGTCAGCCGGCGCTGCGTGCTGAGCTCCGGCTGCGAGCCCGCCGGGAGCTGAACCTCGCGCTCGATCCCACGGAGACGATGGACGTGCTGCGGCCGCGAGACGCGGTGGCCACTGCGCGGCGATGCGGCCTGCTGTGGTCGGACGCGAGCCCGACCGCCCTGTGGCTCACTCGCGGACCTGGTTGACGGCCACGACGCGGAGCCCGAGGTTCTGGATCAAGGCCAGGACGCCGTGCAGGTGGGACTCGTCGATGATCTCGCCGACGATGATCGTCTCCGGCGGGGCATCGACGACGGTCATGTCCGGGAACGCTCCACGGGTTCGCTCCGACACCCGGCCGGCCACCCGGAACTCGTAGCGTCGCGATGGCACGGCGCCGCTCCCTCCTGCGGCTCGATCTCGGACGGCGCCGGGAGGCCGCCGAGAGGGCCGAATCGAGGCGGAGCGTCGTCGAAGGGGCCGCCCACCCCATCGTCCCGACAGGATGAGATGTCGTGCTGAGGGCGGAGGACCTGCTCCGTTGCAGGGGGAGGACGTGGACCCGGCCCACCGGGAGGGTCGCCACCCCGATGCTCCCGATCAGCGGCGCGGCGACGGCATGGAACCGCGCCTTGGCCGCTGGAGCGGCGCTGTCCGAGTGCACGGACCGCCGATGAGGCGCTGGCGGGGGACCGGCAGCGCAGCGGTCGATCGTGGTTCGCACCAGATCCCGGACCGATCAGGGTCGAACGCGGTGTCACGGCCGCCAACGAGCAGCGAGAGATCGGGGCCCGCCGAGAGCAGCCTGTCCGCTCGGCGCACACCGGGACTCGTCCGCACGGGATGAGATCGGGCTGCCCGTCAGGACGGCTCCCCGCGCGTGACCGACGGGGATCAGCGGTCGAGCCCGGCCCGGCTGGGTGAGAGGCCCGGCAATCTCACCCCCTGCGGAGGAAGTTGGGCGCGCTGAACGGGGACGACGGTGGATCCCCGCTCGACGGCGCTGTACGCGATGAATCAGACGGAGGAGTGCCCCGGTGTCCGGTCCGCAAAGCTCTCCCACGCCGGCTTCCTCCCAGCCGCCGCCCGCCTCGGACGGAGCCCGGTCCGCGGTTGCTGAGCAGCCGGGGGTGGAGCCCATCCGGCCGCCGAGCGAGCGGCTGACGCGGCCGCCCGTCTCGCGGTGCCGGCGGGTGGGCTTGGTGGTGTTCGGGCTGCTCACCGTCGGGTACGGGCTGCTGGTGATGAGCCTGCGTCCCGGCGTGCTCGCGACCGTGGCCGTGCTCGCCGGGGTTGCGGAGCTCGGGCTCGGGCTCTGGGCGATCAGCTCGCCCGGGCGGGAACTGCTCCTGCTGGTGAACCTGATCGGGATCTACCTCATCATCGCCGGCGTCGACGCGATCGTGGCCGCAGTGACCGGCGAGCGGAGCGACGAACGCGCACAGGCGGCCGCGGACCCCGCGCGATGACGAGGACCGAGCATGTCCGCGACCCCTCCGTGGTCGACGCGGTCATCCCACTCGTCACGCTCGTCGTCCTGATCGGTGGCTCACTCCCGGTGTTCTGCTTGGACGCGTTGGACGGCCCGCGCCAGGTCGCGCTGGTGTCGTGCGCGATGGTGGCGGCGCTGGTCGCGCTGAAGAACCGGCAACCGTGGGACGAGCTCCAGGTCAGCGGTCAGCGGTCCTCGTCGTCGATCACCAGCGCCGTCTTCATCCTGCTCGCGGTCGGCGCACCGATCGGGACGTCCAGGTCCTGTTCGTCCTTGCCGTGGTTCTCGTCGAGCTGGGCATCGTCGGGCCGGCCACCGGCTTGATCGTCGTCTAGGAGGAACCGCCATGACCGACCCGATCGCGACCCCGAACCCCGCCGCGGCCTACGGGGTGCACTCCGAGGTCGGCCCGCTGCGGAAGGTGCTCGTCTGCGCGCCGGGGCTCGCTCACATGCGGCTGACCCCATCGAACTGCGACAAGCTGCTGTTCGACGACGTGATGTGGGTGCAGAACGCACGCCGGGACCACTTCGACTTCATGAGCAAGATGCGCGAGCGCGGGGTCGAGGTCGTCGAGCTGCACAACGTGCTGACCGAGACGCTCGCCATCCCGGAGGCCAAAGCGTGGCTGCTCGATCGCAAGATCGTGGCGAACGAGGTCGGGCTCGGCTTGGTGGAGGACACCCGCGCCTACCTCGAGAGCCTGGACGACCGGAAGCTGGCCGAGCACTTGATCGGGGGGCTGTCCACCGCCGACCTGCCCGGGGACTTCCGGCCCGGCTACGTCGCGCTCGCCCGGGAGTCCAGCGGCGTTCCGGAGTACCTGATGCCGCCACTGCCCAACATGCTCTACACCCGCGACACGACGTGCTGGATCTACGGCGGCGTCACGCTCAACCCCCTCTACTGGCCCGCTCGTCACGACGAGACGCTGCTGATGAAGGCGATCTACACGTTCCACCCCGACTTCGCAGGGGCCCGTATCTGGTGGGGTGATCCGGAGCGCGAATGGGGGCTGGCCACGCTCGAGGGCGGCGACGTGATGCCCGCCGGCAACGGGCTCGTCCTGGTCGGGATGAGCGAGCGCACCTCCCGCCAGGCGATCACGCAGCTCGCCGCCCGGTTGTTCGCCGACAACGCGGCGGAGCGGGTGATCGTGGCCGGCATGCCGAAGCTGCGCGCGGCCATGCACCTGGACACGGTCTTCACCTTCGCCGACCGCGACTGCGTCACCGTCTACCCGGACATCGTCGACGGCATCCACACGTTCTCGCTCCGGCCAGGGGACAAGGAGACGGTCGAGGTCACCGAGGAGAAGCTCTCCTTCATCAACGTCGTGACCGACGCGCTCAACCTGACGAAGCTGCGGGTGGTCGAGACCGGCGGCGACGCCTACGCCGCCGAGCGGGGCCAGTGGGACAGCGGCAACAACCTCGTCGCCCTCGAACCCGGCGTCGTGGTCGCCTACGACCGCAACACCTACACCAACTCACTGCTGCGCAAGGCCGGCATCGAGGTCATCACCATCGTCGGCGCCGAGCTCGGCCGCGGCCGCGGCGGCGGCCACTGCATGACCTGCCCACTGCAGCGTGATGCTGTCGACTACTGAGGCCCGGGCCGCCGGGCTGGTGACGCTGCTCCTCGTCGCCGCCTGCACCGCGGCTCCGACGACGGCACCGGCGCCAGCCCCGCCGCCCACCTCGGCAGCCGCGCCGGGCGGCAGCCTGGCCGACGTGCCCACGGTGTCGGCCCAGCTGCTACCCAGCGTCGTCAAGATCCTCACCACCGGTGGCAACGGCAGCGGCGTCATCTACACCGGCGACGGTCTCATCCTCACCAACGAACACGTCGTACGCGGGTCGCCGACCGTGCAGATCGGATTCGCCGACGGCCAGCGCCACGCCGGCACGGTCCAAGCAGTCGACGTCGTCACCGATCTGGCGCTCGTGCAGGCCGAGCGCCGCGACCTGCCGGTGGCCCGGTTCCAACCCGGGTTACCCGTGATCGGCGAGCTCGCGATTGCCATCGGGAGCCCATTGGGCTTCGAGAACAGTGTCACCGCCGGAGTCGTGTCCGGCCTCCACCGCGAGATCCCCGGCACCGCCGCGGAAACCCAGGCTCTGGTCGACCTGATCCAGACCGACGCGCCGATCAGCCCGGGTAACAGCGGGGGCACCCTCGTCAACGCTCGCGGCGAGGTGATCGGGATCAGCGAGGCCTACATCCCACCACAGGCCGGTGCCGTCTCCATCGGCTTCGCGATCCCCGCCGCCACCGCCATCG
This sequence comes from Pseudonocardia adelaidensis, assembly GCF_039543345.1. Lineage (NCBI taxonomy): Bacteria > Bacillati > Actinomycetota > Actinomycetes > Pseudonocardiales > Pseudonocardiaceae > Pseudonocardia > Pseudonocardia adelaidensis. The sequence continues at coordinate 49,891 of NZ_BAABJO010000003.1, forward strand.
ACGTCGCCGAACAGCTGCGCACCACCGGTCGCGCCCGCCACGCCTTCGCCGGGCTCGAACCGACCCAGATCACTCCGCAGATCGCCGCCCAGCTCGACCTCCCCGGCACCGACGGGGTCATCGTCGCGGCAACCGTCCCCGGCGGTCCAGCCGCGATCGCCGGCCTGCAACCCGGCGATCTCATCCTCGCCGTCGACGGCCAACCGACCCGACGCCCCGAAGATTTCCTCGGCGCTCTGCGCCGCCGTGCCCCAGGCGACACGATCGCCGTTTCCGTCCGCAGCCCTGACGGCCGTGAACGCTCGACCCAGCTCACTCTCACCGACCGGCCCGCCTTCAGCCAGTGAGCCCCACCGGGCGGTCGGTGTTGGTTCCAACAGCGCCGGGGGTAGGCCGACCCCCGACCTCGCACTCACGAATCGAAAGGCGGGGTGTCCCGATGACCGACCCGAAACCCAGCAAGGCAACCTCTGCACAACAGCGCACCCCACCTGGTACCTCCACGGCTGCGACACCGGCGACGGCGGCGACGCCAGACGGGGCCGCGACGTCAGACGGGGCGGCCGGTTCGGCCGAGGAGCCGGCCCGCCGCAGCGCCGTGCCGACTCGACTGCGCGAGAAGGGCGCTGCTGCCACGCTGCGGGACGGACGCACCGCCGCCACCGAGAGCGTCCACGCCGGTGCCACGTACACCCGGGAGTTCGCCTCGGACAAGGCTCCAGCGGTGAAGGGAGCGGTGCAGGAGCACCGCGGGCTCGCAATCGGAGTGACCGCATCAGCGGCCGCGTCGGGCTATCTCCTGCTGCGGCGCCGCCGCGGGCGCGGGCGACGAACGCCCGATCCCGTCGAAACCAGCTAGTGTCCCGAGTCGGAAGTTCGGTGCGTATATCGGCGGATCCAGGTTCTCGCTGAGTGCGCTGGCGAGCCGGCCTCGTACCGGGCGTACTCGGCCGGCTCGCCGGTGCGCTCAGCGTGGAGCTGGGCCGTCGAGATACGTGGTGGACTTTCGACTCGGGACACTAGGTCCACCGGTTCCAGGTCCGGACCGTCGCCGAGGCGACTCCTCCGGCCGGTCCACCCGCATCCACCTTGCGGCACCTTTCCCGGGTCGCCGAGAATCCCTCGACGTCGTCACCGGCCCTTCGACGCCCGCAGGGGGGCCGGCAGCGGGAACGCCCGGGTCATGAACCTGGACCGTCGATCGGTGTGCCTGAACGCGCTGCCGACCGAACGGCGTGAACGAGATGGGGGCGGGAGCATGACGAGCCGCTCTTCTGCCGCGGCGTCGCTACAGGCAGTAGTCATGGAGCTACGAGCCCGGCACGAGTGGATCGACCACCTGCTGTGCGCAGGCGTCCGGTACCACGAGCGGCGCGGGAACCACTTCGCTGCCGCGATCACGTTCTTCAGCATCCTCAACTCGGTTCCACTGCTGATGATCGCCTACGCAACGGCCGGGTACGTGCTCGCCCTCAACCCCTCGCTGCTCGCCGCTCTCGATGCGGCCATCGCCCGCGCTGTGCCACCCGAGTTGTCCGGCACCATCGAACCGGTCGTCGATGCCGCGATCGAGCAACGCAACACCGTTGCGGGCATCGGTCTGCTCGCCGCTCTGTGGGCCGGTACCTGGTGGATGTTCAACCTTCGCGAAGCAGTCTCCGCGCAGTGGGCGATACCGCCGCGCAATCCGGCGTCGCTGCGGCGCATGCTCTCCGACGTCGCCGCTCTCGCCGGCCTGTGGATCGCTGTGATCGGCTCACTCACGGTGAGCGCTGTGGGCACGAAGCTGGGAGAGAACATCCTCAGATCGCTCGGGTGGCCGGGCGCCGGCTGGTCACAGCTCACCCGCATGGGCTTGGGTCTGTTCCTGAGCCTCGTGGCCGACTGGCTGATCTTCTTCTGGATAATCAGCCGTCTGCCCCGGACGCGACGACACATCCACGGCGCCGGGCGGGCGGCTCTACTCGGTGCGATCGGTCTCGAGGTGCTGAAGCAAGGGCTGACGATCTACCTGGGACGGATCACCGGATCCCCGGGCGGGACGATCTTCGGCTCGTTGCTCGGGCTCTTGGTGTTCGCCTATCTCGTCTCCCGGTTCGTACTTCTCGTGACGGCGTGGGCCGCCACGTCGCGTGGCAACCGGGAGCCCGCAGTGGCTTCGGTCCCGGTCGTCGTTCCGATCACAGCACCATCAACAGCTCCGCCACGCTCTGAGCCGGGCATGGGCACAGCAGTCGCGATGATCGGATCGTTGCTCGTCGGTGTCCTGGTGGGTGCTCGGCTACGCCGGAACCGCCGCGGTTCCACCTGAGACGCCAGCATGTGCGCCGGTGTCCCGCGGCGAGCGCCGTCGACCACGCGTGCGAAGGCCTGGCGGGTCCCGTTCCTGCCGCGGCCGACGCATTGCCGGGCCCGCCCGGCTTCGCCCGCGACAGGTGACGGTGGCGCACGGCGCTCACCGGTCCCAGCCCGTGCGCAACGATCGGCCCCGTCGGTCGGGCCGGTGCACCAGTCCCGACGGACAGCGCGAACTCATCCCGCGCGGACGACTCGATTCATGCGCCGAGCAGACAGAGTGAGCCTTCCGGGGTCCGCCCCCGCTGGTCGTGACGGCGGTCCTCGTCGACATCGATTCCCGGTGGACCGAGCCGAGGCGTCTCGCCGGAGAACCACTCGGCCGGGCAGACGACCGGAAGGCGGGGAGCCATGACATGGCGGAGGCCGACATGCCGCACAACGCGACCGCCCACAACGGCGATCCACCCGCCTCCCGCCGGGTCGCGATGGCTGCCCGTGCTGCTCGCGGCCGTCGTCGTGCTCGTCGGCTGCGGATCGCCCGATCGGCCGGAGTTCGTCAAGACCCGCGACAGCAACTACGGCCAGATCGGTGACGTGCGCCTGCTGCACGTGCATGTGGCGAGTCCGCCGCGGGAAGGTTGGCAACCGGGAGACACGGTTCCGTTGCACATGACGATCGCCAACGACGGCGCCTCGGTGGTCACGCTGACCGGAATCCGCAGCCCACGCGCGACCCGAGTAGTGCACGAGGCCGCAGGCAGCACAACTGACGTGATCAGCATCCAGGTGGAGCCGGGCCAGACCGCGTCGTTGCAGGAGAACGACCCCGAACAGCTGGCGCTCGTGGGGCTCACGGAGCGACTCAGGGGTGGGCTCACCATCCCAGTCACGTTCACCCTCGACACGGGCGAGAGCGTGACGCTCTCGGTGCCGGCCCAGACCTCCAATGAACCGCGCTGAGCAGGCGCGCTACGGATCCGGAAAGCCAGCCGACCGGAGGCACGGCCGAATTGCTCCCCTGCGGACGATCCCGAGCGGCGTCCTCCGCATCCGTCCGGCAGGCACCCCACCGTCGTCCGTGCTCGGCCACCGCGCGGCTTCCTCCGAATGGGGTGAGATGTGCCCAGCGTCGCTCACGAGCCGGGCCTGACTGCGACCCTCGGCCCATCGCGCTCGCCAGGCGCCCAGCCGAGCTTGGCGCAGGATGCGCCGGACCTGGTGCCGACTCCGGCGGGGTTCTCCCGCTCTGCCGCGATCGCCATCTCGATGACCTCGACCGGGACCCGCAGCTCGGCCTGGCGCGGCGTTGGCACCAGCACGTCGAACCCGCCGCGACACCAGGCCCGGACCCAGCGGTCCGAGACGACTGGGCTCGCCGCCGAACTCATCCCCTACGGAGGATCCCGCAGCAGCATCCACTGGGCACGGTGACCTCGCCCGATCCGGCACCGCAGAACGCGGCCCCGGGGAAAGGAGTCGCGACGTGCCTGCTCGACGCCACGGGCTCCGGGTGGCCGGGCGGCTGTCCGACGAGACCCGGGCGGCGTTCGCGGACGTGAAAATGATCGACGTTCCCGCCGAGCCACCCATCTGCGGCGACGTCGTCGGCGAATCCCGCCCGCTCGGGGTGTTGGCGCTGATCCAGAACCACTGGTCAGGGTGAACCGTGGAAAGGACACCGCGCCGTTCTGCATCGTGTCGGCGCGCGCCGTTCGCCGTCTCCTGCGTCATGAGTCCGGCACTGAGCCTGCTGCACGGAGTCACCGCAAGATCGAGGAGGTCGAGCGGGTGGCGGCCCCACCAGCCACCAGGACGGGAGTGAGCTGACCATGGCCGACACGGTCCCCTCGGTTGCCGACACCTCGGTCGGGCCCACCACCTCGGGCGCCGACACCTCGGTTTCGGCGCCGGGCAAGTTGAGCCTGCCCACCCTGACCGCCATGGTGGTCGGCAGCATGGTCGGCGCGGGCGTGTTCTCGTTGCCGGCGCGGTTCGGCGTGGCGACCGGCATCCTCGGGTCGCTGATCGCCTGGGCGGTGGCGGGGACGGGGATGCTGATGCTCGCTTTCGTGTTCCAGAACCTCGCCATCCGCAAGCCCGACCTGGACTCCGGGGTCTTCATCTACGCCAAGGCCGGCTTCGGTGACTACGTCGGCTTCAACTCCGCGTTCGGCTTCTGGGCCAGCGCGGTCGCCGGGAACACCTTCTACTGGGTGTTCATCACCGCGACGATCGGCGCGTTCGTCCCCGCCTTCGGTGACGGCGACACCGTCCTCGCGGTGGCGCTCTCCTCAGTCGGTGTGTGGCTGTTCCACTACCTGATCGCGCGGGGAGTCCGCGACGCAGCCGTGATCAACCGGATCGTGACGGTCTTCAAGATCCTTCCGATCCTCGTCTTCATCGTCGTGCTGTTCGTCGCCTTCGACGCAGGCGTTTTCTCCGACAACTGGATCGCCACGGGCTACGGCGACCTCGGCTCGCTCAACGAGCAGGTTCGCAACACCATGATCATCACGACGTTCGTCTTCCTCGGTATCGAGGGCGCCAGCGTCTACTCCCGCTACGCCACGAAGCGCCAGGACGTCGGCAAGGCGACCGTCCTGGGCTTCCTGAGCGTGCTGTCGCTCTTCGCCCTGGTGACGCTGTCGAGCTACTCGGTGATGACCCAGCCGCAGATCGCCGCGACCCGCCAACCCTCGATGATCGGCCTCTTCGAGCACGTCGTGGGCGACTGGGGCCGCTGGTTCATCAGCGCCGCCGTCATCATCTCCGTCCTCGGCGCCTACCTCGCCTGGACCCTGATGGCCGCCGAGGTGATGTACATCCCGGCCCGCAACGAGGACTTCCCGGCCTTCCTCGGCAGGGAGAACGACAAGGCAACGCCGATCACCGCTCTCGTCGTCACCTCGCTGGCGGTCCAGGGACTCCTCGCCGCGACCCTCGTCCTGACCGACGCACTGAACTTCATGCTCGATCTGTGCACCAGCCTTGCGCTGATCCCCTACTTCCTCGCCGCCGCGTACGCGCTGAAGCTCGGCCTCACGGGCGAGTCCTACGCGAACGTGGCCGCCAGGACACGCCGAAAGGAGGTGATCATCGCGGGGATCGCGACCGCCTACACGCTGTTCCTCTTCGACGCCGCAGGCCTGCAGTTCCTGCTGCTGTCCACGGTGATCCTCGCCCCCGCCACCCTGCTGTACGTCAAGGCACGCAGCGAACGAGGCCACCGGCTGTTCACCCCGACCGAGATCGCGCTCTGCGCCCTGATCGTGGGCGGCGGGATCACCGGCGTCGTCGGCCTGTGGACCGGCTTCATCGCCATCTGAGCCAGCTCCCGGAGCCCACCGTGTCCGACTCGAGCCTGACTCGAGCCCGATCCTTGGAGTCGAGATGAACCGCACCGGAGTCGTTGGGACGATCATGCTCACGCTGCTGGTGCTCGCCGGCTGCGACTCGGGGCAGGCAGGCTCACCGAGCCCCGAACGGGCCGGGATCGAGCTCGACGGCGTCGACGGGCAGGTGGGCCAGCTCCAGCTGCTCGGCGTGGCCGTCGCATCCCACGGTGGACGAGGCAGCATGCACATGTCCGGAGACAGCGCCGCACTCCTCCTCACCATCGCGAACAATGGCAAGGCCGAGGACGCGCTCACCGGGACCAGGGCGGATCTCGCCGAGCAGGTCGTCCTCCGGAACGGCGATGCCTCGCCGGTTCCTCGCGTGGACGTGCCCGTGCCCCCCGGTTCGGTCGCGGTCCTCAGCGAGGTGACCGGACCGCACCTGGAGCTGTCCGGACTGCGAGAGCCGCTGCGCAGCGGCGTCAGCATCCCGGTCACCTTCGAGTTCCGCGACGCCGGCTCGGTGACCCTCGAGGTGCCGGTCCGCACCTACACCGACGTCCGACCGGACAAGTACCTGGAGCCTGCCCGACTCGTCGGCCCGGGCATGCAGTCGCTCACCGAGTGCCGCCGGTCGAGCTGCGTCCTGGTACCGACCCGGCGCGACTCGCTCCGACCGGCTCACAGCCGGGTGCCGAGCAGCCAGACCATGTACGCGACATAGGTCGTCAGGAACACCGCTCCCTCGAACCGACCCAGTCGTCGGCGGGTGATGAAGACGGGCACGCACACGACCGCGGCGGCCACCATGAGGACGAGGTCCAGCGCCAGCACGTCCTCGGGCACCGGCACCGGCCCCGGCGTGACCAGCACGGTGGGCCCGAGGATGAGGGCGATGTTGAACACGCTGGAGCCGATCAGGTTCCCCAGGGCGATGGATCTGTCGCCCCGCGCGGTGGCGACCATGGTGGTGACGAGCTCCGGCGCCGACGTGCCGACGGCCACGATGGTCAGGCCGATCACCGCGTCACTGGCACCGAGGTCGCGAGCGATCTCCACCGCCCCGTCGACCAGGTACTCCGATCCGACGACGACGACGGCGAGGCCGAGGACGAGCAGCAGCGCCCGGACCGCGACCGGACGGTCCCGGACCGGAGCATCGGTGGTGTCGGCGCCGGCGGCGGGGACGGCCGGGCGTCGCGACTCGCGGCGGGCGAGCACGGCCAGCAGCGCCAGGTACCCGGCGCCGTACAGGCACAACCAGACACCGTCGACGGTGTCGAGACCGCCGTCGACGGCCAGGACGAAGAGCAGCAGCGCCGCGCCGGTCATCGCCGGAAGGTCCAGCCGCACGGTCCTGGCCTCGAACGCGATCGGCCGGATGAGCGCGCTCAGGCCCAGTATCAGCAGGATGTTGACCAGGTTGGTGCCCACGATGTTCCCGACCGCCAGGCCGGCGTTGCCCTGTCGAGCGGCGTTGAGGCCGATGGCCAGCTCGGGGAGGCTGGTGCCGAGCGAGACGATCGTCATGCCCACCACGAGCGGGCTGACGTTGAACCTGCCCGCGAGGGCGGATCCTTCACGCACCACCATCTCGGCGCCGACCACCAGGGCTGCGAGTCCGAGGAGCAACGCGAGCACCGGGTTCACAGCACTGCCCTCCCGCCGGTCGGGCCCGGAACCTCCCGACGCGACCAGCTCGATCGTGTCAGCGGCCGGACGCCGGCCGGCCATCTCGTCATCACGGCGAGGCGCGCCGCGAGCATGTCATCGACCGCGGTCACGACAACCCCGCTGTCCGGCATCTCCGGGATCCGCCACGGCGCCACGACCGCGCAGGATCCCAGTGGGCAGCGGGGCGCGGGATGCGGACGGGTCCTCGACGATCCGCTGGACCGTCGACGGGTCATGGCGACGCGGTGGTACTGCCGGGTCGCTGATTCTTCTATAGGGAACTTCCTTGGGCAGCCTTGTTGCTGGGTGGAATCTCCTCGTAGCGTGAACTCGCGGTCGCCGTAGCCCTCGGGCTGCCGGGCCGCCGGTCGGATTTCCCGGGAGGACATGTGGAAGAGAGCAATCCGGACGGCGGCTACCTGCGCATCGCCACCGAGGAGGCGTTCGTCATCCCGGAGCTGCTCTCGCGGTGGCGGGACATGGCCGAGCAGGGCACGAACAGCGATCCCGGCTTCCTGAGCATGTGGGGCGGGTTCTACGCGCTCAGCAGCAGCGAGCGGCCCGCGTCGATCCGGCGGAGGCTGGTCGACCTGGGCGACGAGCGCGTGGCCGACATGGACAGAGCCGGCATCGATCACCAGGTCCTCTCGCTCACCGCGCCGGGTACGCAGGCGTTCGACCGGGACACCGCCGTGGCGATGGCGACGCTGGCGAACGATCGACTGGCGGACGCGTGCCGGGCGCGTCCCGACCGCTTCACCGGCCTGACCGCGGTGGCGCCGCAGGACCCCGAGGCCGCGGCGAAGGAGGTCGGCCGTGGCCACGACTTGGGCTTCAAGGGCGTGATCCTCAACTCGCACACGAACGGCGAGTACCTCGACGACCCGAAGTACTGGCCGATCTTCGAGGCGGCGGAAGCCCTGGACACCCCGGTCTACCTGCATCCGAACACGCCGTCGCGCGGCATGATCCAGCCGTTCCTGGACGTGGGGTTGGAGGGTGCGATCTACGGCTTCTCCGTCGAGACGGGGCTCCACCTGCTACGACTCGTGATCGCCGGGGTCTTCGACCGGTTCCCCCGGCTCAAGCTCGTCGTGGGTCACCTCGGCGAGGCACTGCCCTTCTGGCTGTACCGGCTCGACTACATGCACGCCGCCGGAGTGCGCGCCGGGCGGTACGAGACGATGCGGCCGCTGGCCCGCCGGCCGAGCGACTACCTGCGGGAGAACGTCTGGGTCACCACCAGCGGGATGCCGTGGGCGCCTGCGATCCTGTTCTGCCGGGACGTGCTGGGGCCTGACCACGTCATGTACGCGATGGACTACCCCTACCAGTACGAGCTCGACGAGGTCCGCGACCAGGACGCGCTGCCGCTGTCACCGGACGAGAAGCGCCAGTTCTTCCAGACGAACGCCGAGCGGGTCTTCGCGCTGGACGTCGGGGCGGCTCGGACCGGAGCGGCCCGGATCACCCGGCCGTAGGCGCTTGCCGCGGCGTCGACCGCGGGGCGGCGCGCGGAACTCCAGGCGCGCCGGCACGCTCACCGGGCCGTGGTTGATGAAGCTCGCCCCGTAGGGCCACGCCGCCGATCTCGGTGTCGGCCGTGGCCAGCCGGTAGAAGCCCTGGATCGGCGCCTCCAGCCGCCACGACTCCTCGACCCACGACCTGACCAGCACGCGCTCGGCTCGCAGCCGGTCCCACAGCTCCGCTCGGCCAGCGAGCAACGTGACGCTGCTGGCGAGGTGGTGCGTCGTGGGTGGTGTTGCCGGCCACCAGGAGCTCCGCGACGAACCGGACGCACTCCCGCGGGTCAGATCGCCGGCCCGTTCGGCGGCGGCGATCCGGGACAGCACGCTGGAGTCGACCTGCCCGTCCCACCGGTCCAGGAGCCTGCCGAGGTAGCCGGTGAACTCTTCCTGCACCTGCTCCCGGCTCACCGGATCGCCGCCGTGGTTGCCGACCGGGCGGGTGATCTCCTCCGACCAGGCCCGGAACCGGGCGACGTCCTGCTCGTGCGAACGTCGACGCGTAGCGCCGGGACACAGCGTTGCTTGTCGCGATCCGTGGAGTCGGGAGGAGGGCCGGGGCGCCGCTGACGGCGGGTCCGACATTGTCAGGGCGCCCGGCGCCCTGTTCGCCGACTGCTCGGCCCCGGGTGCTCAGCCGGTGAATTCGTTGACGCCGAGGGCGAAGTCCCAGTGGCCGACCCCGTTGCCGGCGAGGCCCACCGTGATCACGCCCACTCCTTCCAGCCAGTGCGCCATTTTCAGGCCGCCGACGTCCAGCGGGCGGAGCCCGAGGCTCTCGATGAATGCCGCCACGCCCGCCTTGGCCTGCGCATTGTCGCCAGCGACGAAGACGTTGGGCCGGCCCTTCTCCAGTACATTGCGGAAGATGGTGTTGAATGCCTTCACCACGCTGGCGCCGGCCGGGGCCACCTTGGCGACTTCCTGCGCGATCGAGGTCTCCTCGCTGTGGGCCAGTCCGTCGAACGTGGCGTTGAAGGGGTTGCTGATGTCGACGATGACCTTGCCCGCGAGGGCGTCTCCGTACTCGGCGACGACCGGAACGACACCGTCGTACAACAGGGCCGCGATGACGATGTCCCCGGCCGGGACGGCGCCCCACTTGCCCGTCGTCGCGTCGCCGCCCAGAGCCTTGGCCAGGTCATCGGCCTTGGACTGATCGCGTCCCATGACCTCGACGGCGTTGCCGCCCGCCACCGCGAGCGTGCCGATGGTACGGGCCATGTTCCCCGTACCGATGAGGGTGATGCTGCTCATGAGGTGTGCTCTCTTCCTGTTCTCGAGATGTCGCGCCGTCTCGTTCGCGCCGGGTCCGGCGCAGGGCCTCGGCCGCGACGTTTCTGGGTCAACTGCCGTGCTTTCCCGGCACCTCCGGCTCGCCTTCCGCCGGTAGATCGGGATGCGTGAACCCGCCGCCATTCCAAGAAGAAGGGGTCAGGTCAGGGACATGGGACGAGGGCATCCCGTGATCGTTACTCTCCCTTGGTGCGCAGTTCCCAGGGCTGCATGCCGACGAGAGGCGCGAGGTGACCCTGCATCTCGACGGCGGACGGCAACGGGCGCCAGAATATGGTCACCTCGGCAATCTTGCCGTCCGCGTCGAGCAGGATGTAGTCCATCCCGTCGATCGCCGTGTCTTCGATCTGCAGCCGGAAGAATGCGGCGTGGTGGTCCTCGCCGCTGAGGACCTCCTCGTAGGTGAGGTCCGCCGCCACCGTGGAGACGCCCTGGATGGCTGCCGTGACGGCCTCGCGGCCGGTGAGCGGCTCATCGCTGAGCGGGCTGATCAGCACCACGTTCTCGGCGAGGACCCGGGCGAGAGCGTCCTTGTCCGCGCCGCCGTGCATGCAGTCGACGAAGGACTCGACGGTGGTGCGGTGCTGGGCGAACGTGGTCATGGCTACTCCTCGTTGGTCGGTCACTGCTTCACCTAGACACCGACCGGGGTCGACGAATCATCGACAGCACGCGAATTCGGCGCCCGCACAACACTTCGGCGTGTTGCGGATGTCCGCGTTCGAGACCAGTTCGTCGTGGCGACTGCGTTGTTGTGGGGTGTGCCCGCGGCATTCCTGGTGTGGCTCAGATGGCGGTGGTGCCGCCGTCGGTGACCAGTTCCAGGCCGTTGACGTAGCTGGAGTCGTCGGAGGCGAGGAACAGGGCGACGGTGGCGATTTCTTCGGGCCGGCCCATCTTTCCGCGGGGGATGAGGGACTCGAATGCGGCCTTGGTTGCCTCGTCGAACAGTTCTTCCTGTTTGGCGGTGGCGACCTGGCCGGGGGTCAGGACGTTGACCCGGATCTTGCGGTCGCGCAGTTCGTTGAGCCAGACGCGGGCCCACGCCTGCTGGACGGCTTTGCTTCCCGCGTAGAGGCTCCAGCCGGGGAAGGCGCCGAGGGAGGCGTTGGATCCGGTCATGAAGATCGAGCCGTTGTCGTTGATCAGCGGCAGTGCCTTCTGCACGGTGAACAGGGTGCCGCGCGCGTTGAGCCAGAAGGCGCGGTGGAACTGTTCGTCGGTGATCTCGCCGAGGACGGCGGGTTCGCCCATCCCGGCGCTGGCCCACAGCACGTCGATGGAGCCCTTTTCCCGCTCGACCGTGTCGTACAAGCGGTCCAGGTCGTCCAGCTCGGCCGCGTCACCCTGGACGGCGGTGACGTTGCGGCCGATCAGCTTGACGGCGTCGTCCAGTGCTTCCTGCCGCCGGGCCTGGATGAAGACGTGCGCTCCTTCCTCGACGAACAGTTTGGCGCCGGCCAGTGCCATGCCGGTGGAAGCGCCGGTGATCACCGCTACCTTGCCATCGAGCTTTCCCACGATCACTCCGTTGAATTGATGGGTGTCCGAAACAGTTCGGCTCTTATATACACCAGACTGTGTACGTAACGTAGCCGATGGCTGGTCTGAGCGCAAGCTACGTACACCGGTCGGTACCGAACCGCCGCCGCGCGCCCGGCGCGCCATGGCGCGCCGACGATCACCGGGTCACCCTCGCCTCGCGAGATGTGCGGATGACCAGCGCGAAGCCAAGCTATGTAGACCGGTCAGTACCGAACGGTCTATGCTGGAGGCATGACGGAGTTGGAGAAGGGTCCGCTGGGCCGGCGCCGCGGCAGGGGCGCACGCGAGCGCATCCTCAGCGCGTCACAGCAGTTGTTCCGCGATCAGGGCATCAACCGCACCGGCATGGACCAACTCTGCGCCGTGGCCCAGGTGTCCAAGCGCACGGCCTACCAGCACTTCACCAGCAAGGACGAACTCGTCGCCGAATACTTGCGCCGATTCGATCCCGACGTCATGCCCGGAGTGTTCGACCGCACCGACCTCACACCCCGCGAACGACTCCTCGCCGCCTTCGAGATACCCGCGTCCACGCCCCTGTGCCCCTACCTCGCGGCGGCCGTCGAACTCCACGATCCCCAGCACCCCGCATCCCGGTACGCACGCGACTACAAGACCGCCATCGCCGCGCGGCTCACCGAGACCGCCCGCGAAGCCGGCGCCACCAACCCCGAACAACTCGGCGAACAACTGGCGCTGCTCATCGACGGGGCCTCGGCTCGCACCCGAGTCCTCAACCGCGAATCCTTCTCCACCGCCGCCGCCATCGCCGCCGTCCTCATCGACAACGCCATCCCCGCGTCATCTCCTCGGCAGCCCAGCGATGACCGCGGAACTACCAGGTCTGCTCCCGTTCCGGTGGGAGGCCGATGACGGCCCGATCACGCCTCGTCGGCCGGAAGACGACGTCGAGTTCGGCGCGGCCGGCGCGGTAGCTGCCGGGACTCGGGCTGGAGAGCGGGTCGCGAGATCTGGCCGCGGCCATCCGTACCTTCGCCATTGCTGTGGCCGCGTGCCTCTGTTGGCACGCTGGTGTCAGCCGGACTGCTCAACCGAGCTTTGTAACGGCATCGCCACCAAGCTGCCACATTTCATAGTTCCCGCATTCTGCCGTGATCTCGGCCGTCGCCTGAGCCGTGGTGAAGAAGTCATCGACCAGTGGCGAGGTGCGCGATGCCGCCACCGCGAGGCACACCTGATCGGGCGCCAGATCCGGGATGGGCACGTAGCTGATGTCCGGACGTGAGTAGAACACGGTCTCCGAACGCCCCACGAACGAGATGCCCCGGCCGGCCGCGACGTGCTCGAGCTTCTCCTCCACCCCGCGCACCCGGTGTCCGGAGTCGGGGTGCGGGCGCCTGGTGGGCTGCGTGCTCGGGTCGGCATGCCAGACCAGCGGCTCACCGGCCAGGTCGGCCTCGGTGACCTCCTCCTTGCCGGCCAGCCGGTGACCGGCGGGCAGCACCACCATGAGCGGCTCGGTGTAGAGGGGAGCCAGGCGCAGTCCGGTCTCGTCGATGGGCAGCCGCACATAGCCGACGTCGACGCGGCCGTCCAGCAGCATCAGGGCCTGGTCGTCCCATTCCATCCGCTGCACATCCACGACCACGTCCGGATGCCGGGCCTCGAACGCCTGCGCCGCCGGGATGACCGGGATGCCGGCCCGGAATCCGACCACCAGCCGCCGGCTGCCGCGGGCGGCCACGGACACGCGGCGCCGGACCGCGTGCGCGGAGGCCAGCAGCGGACCGGCGTCGGCCAGCAGTTGTCGGCCCGCGTCGGTCAGCGCCACGCCGTGGCGATCCCTGGTGAACAGCGAGGCGCCGAGATCCTGCTCCAGCGCGCGGATCTGCCGACTGAGCACCGGCTGCGCGATGTGCAGCTGATCGGCGGCGCGGCCGAAGTGCAACCGGTCGGCCACTGCGACGAAGTAGCGCAGTTTGCGCAGGTCCAGATCCATGGCACCTCCCGCCCGGTGATATCTCCAGGGTATCACCACGGCCGGAAGAAGTCTTGGACAACCGCTCAGGCCAATGACACCCTCAAGGGGTAACTGATGGGGCCGGAGCGAATTCGGCAGGAGAATCCGACATCGGAACTCGATAGCAGGGCCCGGCCCAGAATGCGCACATCAGGAATTGACTGCCGTCGATCGAGTCATTCGACGGCGTCGGCGACGGAACCGTTCACAACGACGGGCCGCGGCATGACGTCCCATCCAGCTCCAGGTCCAGGAAGCAGACACACCAATGAGCAGCATCAGCATCATAGGCCTGGGGAACATGGCCAGCGCGCTGGCCGACCGGGCGCTCGCCGGCGGCAACGCCGTCGAGATCATCGGCCGCGACCCGGCCAAGGCCAAGGAACTGGCCGCCGCCCTCGGCGGCGCCACTGTCGGGACGGCCGGCGCCGCCCCGACCGGGGACATCGTTGTCCTCGCCGTGCCGTACGCCAGCGTGGCGGCGGTGGTGAGCGGGTACGGGGACGCACTGCGGGGCAAGGTCATCATCGACCTCACCAATCCCGTCTCGCCCGATTTCCAGGGCTTTGTCACCCCCGACGGCAGTTCCGGCGCGCAGGAGATCGCCAAGGCCGCCCCCGCCGGCGCGCATGTCGTCAAGGCGTTCAACACCCTGTTCTCCCATGTTCTGGCGGCCGGCCCAGCCGAGGGTCGCCTATTGGACGTGTTCATCGCCGGCGACGACGCGGAGGCAAAGACACGCGTGTCGGCGTTCATCGAGAGCCTGGGACTGCGCGCGATGGACACCGGGCAGCTGGCAATGGCGCGGACACTGGAGAACGTCGCCCTGTTGCAGCTGGGCCTCGTCGCCCACTCCGTCAAGCACACCAACTTCTTCCTCGGCGTCAGCATTCTCAGCTGAGCACACCGGCACCACCACTTCTCCCGCCACGTCGCTCACAAGGAGCAGAGCATGCGCGTTTTCGTCACTGGCGGGACCGGCCATTCCGGTTCGTACATCATCCCCGAGCTCATCGCCGCCGGACACGAGGTCACCGGCCTGGCCCGGTCGGACACGGCCGCGGCGGCGGTGTCCGCGCTCGGCGCGAAGGTGCGTCGCGGCGATCTCGAGGATCTCGACGGGCTCAAGGAGGCGGCCGCGGACTCCGACGGCGTCATCCACGTCGCGCACAGGCAGGACCTGCTTCCCTCCGGCGGGATCGACGCCGTGGCCGCCGCGGAGCTCCCGATCATGCTCGCGTACGGCGAGGCACTGGCCGGAACCGGAAAGCCGCTGGTCGCGGCGGGGAGCATTGGCTCGCCCGGGCAGCACCTGGGCCGGCCGGCCACCGAGGAGGATCCGGCCCTTCCCGGCGGCGATGAGTACAAGGGCACCCTGCGGGTTCGCAACGTCGTGGAAACCGCCGTAGTCGGCCTCGCTGAGCGGGGAGTGCGGTCTTCGGTCGTGCGTATTGCCAACATCGCGCACAGCACGACCGATCGTGCCGGCTTCCTCGTGCAGCTGATCGCGCTCGCGAAGGAGAAGGGCTTCGTCGGCTACCCCGGAGACGGCGCGAACCTGTGGAACGCCGTGCACATCCGCGATGTCGCCGCCTTGTTCCGCTTGGCGCTGGAGAAGGGGCCGGCTGGCAGATATTGGCACGCGGTCGGGGACGAGGCCATCCCGCTGCGTGAGATCGCCGAGGCCATTGGCAGCCGTCTGGGCCTGCCCGCCGTGAGCGTTCCCGCAGACGTACTGATGGTGCCGGGATACTTCGGCTTCCTCGCGAACATCGTCACGCAGAACTACCCGGCGTCCAACCTCATCACCCGCCGGACCCTCGGCTGGGAACCCAGTCAGCCCGGCCTGCTCGCCGATCTGGACAATGGCCACTACTTCTCCGCCGGCTGACGGCAGGGACTCGACAACCATTGCCGCGTTCGCCCCGCGCCGCGGCTGGGCTCGCGTGTTGCGTCGGCGGACGTAGCCGGCGATGCCGACGTTCTGCTCCTCGTGGCTGCGGTGGTCGGTCTGACCGGCTCGGCGGCTCGGCGGCTCGGCCGATCCCACCCCTCGGACACGATTGCCGAGGAGCGCGGAAACCCGACCGAGGTGCCATGCGCATGTCTTCACCTGATCGGCTCGGTATAGTGCGCGCGAACTCACTCGGTGTCACCAAGGAGGCTTCGTGCCCGATGGCTCTGCGCCGGACTGGTCCCAAGCCGAGCAGCAACTTCCCGACGACTACTTCCGCCGGCCGTCGCCCGCCCGGGTCTGGAACTACTGGTTGGGTGGGAAGGACAACTACGAGCCGGACCAGACGGTCGGCGACGCCGTCGCAGACATCTATCCCGGGATCCGCACGATGGCGACCCAGTCCCGGCGGTTCCTCATCCGCAGCGTCCGCTACCTGACCGAGGAGGTCGGCATTCGCCAGTTCCTCGACCTCGGTGGCGGCCTGCCCGATCCGCTCGGCAACAACACCCACACCGTCGCCCAGTCCGTGGCTCCGGACGCGAAGGTCGTCTACGTCGACAACGACCCGGTGGTGCTGGCCCACCAGAGGGCGCTGATGGTCAGCAGCCCGCAGGGAGCGTCCGCATTCGTGGGCGAGGACTACCGGGACACCGACGCGGTCATCGCCCGAGCGAGCCAGACGCTGGACTTCACCCAGCCGATCTCGGTCATGTTCATGGGCGTTTTCGGTTACCTTCCCCCCTTCGACGAGCTACGGTCCATCGTCGACCGGACCATGGCGGCCGTACCCGCCGGTAGCTACCTGACCTTCTGGGACGGCACCGACACCAGCGACGCGATCCGCGAATCACACCATCTGCAGGCGGAGATGGGCCACCCGTACACGCTGCGCACCATCGAGGAGATCGAGCAGGTCTTCACCGGCCTCGAACTCGTCGAACCGGGCGTCGTGCAGCTGTCCCGGTGGAGGCCGAACGAGAACGACATCGCCGCCCGGTCTTCGCTGCAGGTCGACGCCTACGGAGGCGTCGCCCGGAAGCCCTGAGGCCGTGAGCGGTCCAGCCTCCCGGCGCAGCACTCGCGTGATCGGGAGCACCGTCGACCACCTGTCCCAGAATGAATCACCCTGGGCGACGGAGAGGCTGGATCCAAGCCCGGTAATCATTTTGCAGAATGGACCGGCAACGGGGGTTGCGTTCCGGTCTGCGCCCTACGGATAGGAGTCCTCCGGGATGGACAACCAGCTCTTCGCGTACAGCCCGATCGTGGATCGTTCTCCGATCAGATGGCCCGGAGGGGCCCGTGTGGCCTTCTACCTCGGCCTGAACATCGAGCACTACCAGGTCGACAAGCCGTCCACGAGCATCTTCGGGGGCACGGCCGCCCTGGCGCCGGACCCGCTGAACTACGGCTGGCGCGACTACGGCCCTCGCGTCGGCATCTGGCGGATGCTCCAGAGCCTGGACCGTCACGGCGTGCGGGCGACCGCTCTCGTCAACTCTGGTGTGTTCAGCCGTTACCCACAGATCGTGCAGGCCGGCCTGGACCGCGACTGGGCGTGGGTTGCCCACGGTCGGGACAATTCCACCCTGCAGGCCGGCATGACGCAGGAGGAGGAGCGGGCGTACCTGACGGAGGTCGTCGACACGATCGAGGCGGCGACGGGCCGGCGCCCGCGAGGTTGGCTCGGCCCCGCCCTCACCGAGACGTTCGAGACGCCGTCCCTCCTGGCCGAGCTGGGCTTGCAGTACACACTGGACTGGACGAACGACGAGCAGCCCTATGAACTGGCCGTGCCCGGTATGTACAGCGTGCCGTACTCGATCGAGTTGAACGACGTCACGCTCTTCGTGACCAAGAGCTATACCGGGCCGGAGTTCCTCCAGGCGGTCCGAGACCAGCTCGACCAGCTCTACGAGGACTCCGCCGAGTCGGGGCGGGTGATGGCCCTGTGCGTGCACCCGTTCAGCGTGAGCCAGCCGTTCCGTCACCGGTATTTCGACCAGGCGCTCGAGTACATCGCCGGACACGCGGGCGTCTGGCTGGCCACGAGCGACGAGATCCTCGATGCCTACCGCGCCCAACGGGGCGCGAAGGAGGAGGCAGAGCCCGCGCGAGGGGGGTCGCAGCAGTGAGCGGCGTGCTGGGGGGAGTACGGCGCTCCTCGCCATCGACTTCATCACCGGCGAGTCAGCGATCGTCGACGCCTCCGTGCGCGGGTGAGCCCGATCCGTGATTCGTTGGCCGGCTGCTCGACGAGGTCTGGGTCGCGTCCATCGACGTCCTCGGAGCACTGACGGTCACCTTCCTCGACGATCGACGCGTTTCCCGCACGGCCGGCGAACGGCCCAGTCCGGACGGCGTGCGGCGCGGCCTCTCATCCCGCTTCCGGATGGATCCGGAGTACCGCGCCCTCCGTGTCAACTGCCACGACTCGGACCCAGACGCGGGGAAACGACAGCTCGCCACCCAACACGAGGGCGCTTTCGACCACGTCGCCGCGGTAGGTCGTCGGGCAGGTGTCGAGGCCCTGCGATTCCGTCGCGCAACCCGAGCTGCGGGTCGAGCTGGATCACGGCCGGCCCGGTGATCCGCATTTGGCACTGGGCGGGCTCTCGTCGGTGCAGGCGCTGCTCGCCCGGCTGGCCCGGGTCCGCTCTGCCGCCATCATGACCGTGGGCGGTCCGACCGCCTCGCCGCGGAGATTCGCCGCGCCGTAGCGGGCGTCCACCGGGATCGCGAGCGACTCCTCGATGCGCACCTCGCAGATCCCGTCCTGGCAGGCGCCCAGGTCGGAGTCGTCCGCGGCGGACGGTGGCGGTGGGGCCGGCGCGGGGTGCGGGGTCCCCGCCGTCTCGGAGACGCACCCGACCGTGGTGACGAGGGCCAGCGCAAGGCCGGCGAGCAGTCGCCGAGCGGCGGAGGTCCGGGAGGCGGCGGGCATGCGGATCATGACGGGACCTCTGGGGCTCGGGGGCGGGCGACCGGGTGAAATCAACAGCGAACGCCGTGTTCCGGGGAGGGGTCCCCGATCTCGGCCCACGAGCGGCCATCGCGACTCGGTGTGCCCCAGATGCCGGTGGAGTGGCGAGACAACCCCGGTCGGCGAGCCGCCGACCCGATGTATCTCATCGGCCAGCTCATTGCACTCGCAACGTTCCCGTGCCGTCCGCTCGCACTGCTGCTCGTGGGCGCAGATGCGCGCGGGCGCGCGATGGGGCGCGCAGGGTCGTCACCGTTGCCGGTGTCTTACTCGTCGCCTGGTGGACTGCGATCACCGGCGACACCCCGCCGCGGCCCATCGGATCCGGCTCACCGGGCTTGGTCATCCACCCCACAGTCCCCGAGGTCATCTCGGTCGGCGTCGCTGCTCCAGGTGCCACTCTTCCTGCTCGCGCTGGCGCTGGTGCGCGGGCTGCCCGCGGTGCTCCACCGCGGCCGGCTCGGCACCGGACGGACAGTGGCCGCGGGCCTCCTGCAGGCCACGTCGCTGCCGTTCATCGTCGCGGCCGTGGCGATCCGGCGGGAGCTCGGCGCCCCTTCCTCGGCCACCGCCGCGGCTCTGATCGCCGCGGGCCCGGTCTCCGTCCTGTGCTTCCCCGCGATCGCGCTGGCCCTGCTGCGCGGCCGGCCGTCCGTCCAACCGCAGCTCATCGAAGGCGCAACATCATGAAGGGTCTTACAGGCAAGAGGTGAGCGACGACGAGCGCAGCGCCCGGCCCGCGTCGACCGTCATCAGCAGCCGCCCTGCGCCGGTGCCCCACGCCGCGAGTCCGGTCACGCCCGGGCGTCCGTTCCGCCCACAGATGCGGACCCGTCCACCGGACCGGTGCACGCACCTCCCGATCCCGCGAGCGGTGACCAACGGGCCTATCGCACGTGACCGATGGCCGTGCCGTGAGCACGCGACGGCGAGCACGCTTGGTGGCGGAGGTGGGGACCGTGAAGATCGGTTGGAGGGACGTGGTCGCCACGCTTCTCGTTGCCGCGATCGTCGTCCCGTACATCGGCTACCTGGTGCACGGCATGCCGTTCATCCAGGACCCGCGCGGGATGGCCGCGACCGGGCTCGTCCTCGGACTCGCCGCGGCCGCGGTCGTGGGCCGAGAGGCGTTCCGCGGAACGTGGGGAGCGGTCGCCGCCTTCTTCGCCGTGACGTCCGGCGCGCTCGGGGCCGTGACGTTCGTCCGCGCCGAGGAGGGCGCGTTGAGCGAGGGGTTGCTAGCCGCGTTCGTCGTTGCGGTCGTCGTGGCGTGGGCGTTGGCGGAACTGGTTCGGACCCGGCTGATCGGCACCAGCGCCGGGCACTCGGCCCGGTGATTCGAGAGGAATCGACATGATGTGGTGGTATGGCCCGGGCATGGGCGGGTGGGGCTTTGCCCTCATGACCGTCGGGATGGTCCTGTTCTGGACATTGATCATTCTCGGGCTGATCGCCCTCGTGCGGTACCTGCAGTCGGCAGGCGGCCGCTCGCCGGAGGTGCGCGCGACTCCGGAAGATCTGTTGGCCGAGCGGTTTGCCCGCGGCGAGATCGACGAGCAGGAGTACCGCGGGCGCCTGGACACGCTGCATGGCAGGTCCGGCCCGGCGATCAAGCGCTGAATCCCCGGCGCCGGAAATGGCTGAGCTCGAGCCCATCGGCTCGTCGCGGTGGCGGCGGCTACCGGCGGCTACCGGCGGCCGCGCTGGTCGCCGTCGCGCTCCGCGCGCTCGTCGTCATCACCTTCCGCTTCGGCTCTCCGGCCTCGCTCGACCGGATCCGCCGGCGCTGAACCCGCAAAGACGCTGCGGTTCGCCGGGAGGTCGCACGGGTACGCGGGGCACCTGGGGCGAGCCCGCCGCCACGCGGATTCGACGCGAGCGCCTGAGTGTCGGGATGTCCGAGGGGCGTCAGCACTACCTACCTGAAGGCCGGGTGACCCGGGCCCTGGACGATCAGAGGTATGCCGATGCCTCGAACGCGGGTGGCAGCTGCCCGGGGATGATGCGCCGGCCGCTGATCGCCTGCGGGATGAGCCGCACCCAGTGCCCGTGCTCGCCGGGCGCCCACGTCGTCAGGCCGGTGCCCTCCGTGCGGGTGACCAGCTCCTCGCGGTGCGCGGGCGTGATCTCCTCGGCGAGGCCGCGGACGAGCACGCTCCACCCTGAGCGGGTGCGTTGGTCGATCTCGTCGACCTCGAAGGCGACGTTTGCGTGCTGGACGGCGCTGAGCTTCGTGCCGGGAGCCATCCGCATCACGATCACGTCCCGGTCGACCGCGTAGTTCAGCGGGATGATCAGGGGGTAGTGCTCGGCGTTCACGCCGAGGCGGCCGATCTGCCGGGTGGCGAGCAGGCGGTAGCACTCGTCGGTGGTGAGGACCTGCAGCTCGGCCCCACGCTCGTGGTCGGACGGCGTCGTGGACGGTGATGCGGTCATCGGGCTTCTCCTCGTGGTCACCGTTTCGAGGTTCTCGCCACCGGGGCGCCCTGTCATCGCGGCTTCCGGCCGTCCGGCGCCCGTCGAAGGTCCCGCGCGAACGCGACGAAGGGCCCTCCGCCCGGAGGTGGGAGCCGCGGCTGCGGGCGTGTCGCGGGCTCCGGTCAGCGGTCGCTGTCGGTGTGCGGCGCCCGGACGACGTCGACCGCCCCCGATGCGGGAGGAGGCGCCGTCCGCTCGTCTGGTCGGCCCGTGCGCGCACGATGATCGGCCTGGCGCCGTGGGCCCACGGCCGGACGAGGGCGCCGAGCCGGTCGGCCTCGCGCCCCTGTTCGATCACCTCGGCGGCGCCGGTGATCAGCGCCGTCCACCCGGCGCGCAGGGCCGGCTGGAGGTCGTCCGCCTGGACGGTGACGCGGCGCCCGGCCCGGACCGCGGTTGCCACGCCGTTCAGTAGCCGAACGGCTGTCGACCGGTTGGGCGCGCCGACCCCGCCCGGGCCCCACCGCTCGCGGAGTTGCTCGCCGACCGCGGGTCGGGCACCGACGATTCCGTCGACGTGACCGAAGTGCGTTGACTGCCGGCTGAGGTGGCCGAGATGGCCCACCGCGGCGGTGCCTTCGCGTTCGACGCCGTCGACCTCGAACCGACGACCACGCGGCGGTGTGAACGGGGGTGCAGGGCAGCTTGACATCCGCGCTGGTTGCGGCGAGCATCCAATCGTATGTATACGGACGGTGTGCCGCGGACGGTCCCCGGATCGGACCTCAGGCCTGCGAACCAAGGCGTCAGGGCGATGTTCCGTGTACTCGCATCGGTCGGAAAGGAAACACCGTGAGCGTCGCGACGGACGTCGTCTCCCTGCAGGACCTCATCGACCGGGGCGACCTGGTGGACTTCCTCTACAACGACTCGCCCGGCGCGCACAGCCGCGGGCGTCCCGACCTGACGCCGGTCCGCCAGGAGTTCACGAACTGGCGTGACGAGCAGCGGTCCTGGCGGGAGACCGCGGTGCTGTTCGACCAGAGCCACCACATGCCGGAGCTGTTCGTGTCGGGACCCGACGCGCTGGCGCTGCTCGACCGGATCGGGGTCAACAACCTCTCGAACCTCGGCGACGGCCGGGCGAAGCAGTTCATCGGGTGCACCGAGCGCGGGCACGTGATCGGTGACTGCATCCTCTACGACCTCGGCGGTGGTGGCTACGAGCTGGTGTCCAGCACGCCGCTGCTCAACTGGGTCGAGTACCAGGCGCAGACCGGCGGTTGGGACGTGTCGCTGGAGCGCGACAACAACACCTCCGACAACCCGACGGGGCGCCGGCGCAGGTTCCGCTACCAGCTCGACGGCCCGCAGGCGGGCGCGATCTTCGACGAGGTCGTCGACGGCCGGCCCCCGGAGATCGGCTTCTTCCGCACCGCCCGGCTGACGATCGCCGGGGTCGAGGTGATCGTGCTGCGGCACAGCATGTCCGGGCACCGGGGCGTCGAGATCTCGGGGCCCTTCGAGCACGCCGACACCGTCCGCGGGGCGATCCTGGCCGCCGGGGAGCGCCATGGCCTGCTCCAGGGCGGGACGAAGGCGTACTACAGCGCGAGCTTCGAGGGCGGGTGGATGGCCTACCCCCTGCCCGGCGTCTACACCGGCGAGGACCTGCGGCGCTACCGCGAGTGGCTACCCGCCACGTCATGGGAGGGCCGGTTCCAGCTCGCCGGCAGCTTCCGCCCGACCGACATCGAGGACTACTACGTCACCCCGTGGGACCTCGGCTACGGCAAGCTCGTGCACTTCGACCACGACTTCATCGGTCGCGCCGCGCTGCAGGAGGTCGCGAAGCGGCCTCCGCGCACGCGAGTGACGCTGGTGTGGAACACCGACGACGTGCTGCGCGTCCTGCGCTCGCAGTTCGAGCCGGGCACCCCGTACAAGCACCTCGACCTGCCGGTGTGCGACTACGGCAACGTGCAGCACCGCGACGAGGTGCGCACCGCGGGCGGGCGGCTGATCGGCCTGGCCACCAAGACCGGCTACACCGTCAACGAGCGCCGGCTGCTGTCCCTGGCGATGATCGACGTCGAGCACGCAGCGCCGGGCGAGGAGGTCGAGATCGTCTGGGGCGAGCCCGACGGCGGGTCCCGCAAACCGCAGGTCGAGCGGCACCGCCAGACGACCGTCCGGGCCACCGTCGCGCCGGCGCCGATCGCGTCTGCCCGCCGCTGAACGAGGGGGAACAGGTGGTCGATCCCGCACCCGAGGTCGTCATCGTCGGCGGCGGGATCGCCGGCCTGTTCACCGCGCACGCACTGGTTGCCCGCGGCATTCCGGTCACCCTGTACGAGCAGGCGCGCGCGCTCGGCGAGATCGGCGCCGGGGTGTGGCTCACCCCCAACGGCCTGCGCCACCTGGAGCGCGTCGGGCTGGGCGAGGCGGTCGCGCGGGCCGCCGGGCACGTCGGGCCCGGCTCGCGCTACCACCGCGAGGACGGCACGGAGATCGCCGGCGTGCAGCTCACCGGGTCGACCGGTCCGCTGTGCGCGGTGGGGATGCACCGCGCCGACCTCGTCGCCCTGCTCGCCGACGGGCTGCCCGACGGGGTCGTGCACACCGATCGGCGCTGCGTCGGGTTCGCCGCTGCAGGCGACCGGGTGCGGGTCGAGTTCCAGGACGGCACCGAGGTCGAGGGCGACGTGACGATCGCCTGCGACGGCATCCACTCGGCGCTGCGCCACCACGTCGTGCCGCCGTCGGAGCCGGTGTTCTCCGGGGCCGTCGCCTACCGCGGCCTCGTCCCGCACGAGGCGGTGCCCGACTGGCCCACCGACGGCTGGAACATGTGGCTCGGCCCGGGCCGGCACTTCCTGACCTTCCCCGTGCGCTCCGGTCGGCTGATCAACTACGTCGGTTTCGTCCCCGCTGACGAGGCCATGCGGGAGTCGTGGTCGCTGCCCGGTGACCCCGACCGGCTGCGCCGCGAGTTCGCCGGCTGGGACCCGCGCATCGGCGAGCTGCTCGCCCACGTCGAGGCCACGCTGCGGTGGGGGCTCTACGACCGCGACCCGTTGCCGCGCTGGGTGTCGGGCCGCCTCGCCCTGCTCGGCGACGCCGCCCACCCGATGCTGCCGCACCTCGGGCAGGGCGCCAACCAGGCGATGGAGGACGGCATGGCGCTCGCCGCGCTGCTCGCCCGGGCCGGGCGCGCCGGCGCGCCGGCCGCCCTGCGGGCCTACGAGCGGCTGCGGCTCGACCGGGTCGCGCAGGTGCAGCGCGGCGCGCGGGAGAACGGGCTGCGGTACGACTCCGCCTACGCCGACCTGGCGGTGCGCGACGCGGAGATGCGCGCCCACGTCGAGTACCGCAAGCAGCTCTACGACTACGACGTGCTCGCCGCTGTCGACCGCGTACCCGCATAGGGCCACGCACCTTCACCGGGTCGCCGGGCACGGGTGGGCGAACGGCACGATCGCTCGCACCTGGTGTGCGAGGGTGCCGTTCGCTCCACCTGGGCGGCTCGTGCGGGGCCTTGCGCCGGTCACGCGGGCCGGTCAGCGACGCAGGCGCGGGAACAGCCGCTCGGCCGCGCCCCGGTGGATCGAAGCGCGCACCTGCTCGTCGTCGGTGCAGGCGTCGAGCTGCGCGGTGAAGTACTCGGAGTTGTCCTCGCGGGCGTAGGGCCAGTCGCTGCCGTAGAGGACGTGTCCGGGCCGGGCGAACGCGAGCAGGCTCGGCAGGCTGTGCGCGCTCGCGGTCAGTGCGGTGTCGTAGTAGAAGTCAGCGCAGTCGTCGAGGAACCGCGCCCGGTCCACCGCGCCGGTGTCGGCCATCGGCGTGAGGCTCGCGACGCGGTGGGCGGCGTAGGGCAGGAAGCCGCCTCCGTGGGCCAGGATGAACGTGATCCGCGGGAAGCGGCGCAGCACGCCGTGCCGCACCAGGTTGAGCGCGGCGCGGGTGGTGTCGAGCAGGAAGTCGGCGACGAAGACGGGCACGTCGGGCACCGGCGTGGCCGGCAGCGCGTTGGGGTGCACGAACACGACGGCCCCGCGCCGGTCCAGCTCGGCCATGAGCGGGTCGAGCCGCGGGTCGCCGAGGTAGGTGCCGTCGTTGTTGGCGAGCAACACGATCCCGTCGCAACCCAGGTGGTCGTAGGCGTGCGCGACCTCCGCGAGCGCGCTGTCCAGGTCCGGCAGCGGCAGCGCGGCGAAGAACCCGAACCGGTCGGGCCGCTCGCGCACGAGGTCGGCGGCGTACTCGTTGACCTCCCGCGCCATGCCCGCGGCCCTGCCCACGTCGCCGAACCAGAACCCCGGTCGGCCCACGCTGAGGACCGAGGTCTGCACGCCGAGGACGCCCATCTCGTCGAGCGCCGCGGCGGGGCTCCAGGCGGGGGTGGCCTGCCCGCCGAAGAACGCCTCCTGCGCCAGGTAGCGGCGGTAGGCGGGGGGCACGTAGTGCACGTGGGTGTCGATCCGTCCGGCGGTCACGATGCGCTCCGATCGACGTCGGCGACGGGCTCGGCGGGCGGCTCGGGTCGCCGCAGGACCGCGGTGAGGAACCGGGTGAGCGCGTCGTGGTGGTCCAGCGGCAGGACGTGGGCCACGTACTGGTCGGGGCGCACGACCACGAGGCAGCCCCGCTCCCGGTCGACGCCGCGCAGGGCGAACACGTCCTGGCCCGGCCGGGGGTCGGGGCAGAACACCTTCTCCTGGTCGACCAGCCCGAAGCGGCCCTTCCGCGGCCGCAGCAGCGTCGGCACGTCGGCGGGGGAGAGGTCGTGGTGCCCCTGCTGCACGACGGCGCGCAGGTCGAGCACGGCGTCGACGTCGGCGCCCGGGTCGGTGAGGACGCGGACCGGCGAGCACGGGTCCTCGGCGAGGAAGGCGCACAGCCCGCGCAGCCGCGACCCGGGCCCGACCCCGTCCCGGTCGGCGAACGCGTAGAGCCGCCACCGGCCGTCGGCCTGCGCCACGTGCCCGAGGTGCATCGCCCGCGCGTCGGCGAACCGGACGACGGGGGCGGAGTGGAAGCGCGTGCCGACGACGAACCCGGAGGTCAACCCCTGGTGCTCGGTCCCGCCCCGGACGAGCGAGGGCCCGTAGCGCGTGGCCACACCGGCGGTGAAGCGGCCCTGCTCGGTGTAGAGGTCCTCCAACCCCGCCTGCGCGGCCTTGCCGGCCTGCGCGTGGGCGCTGTGCCGTGCCGCCCACTCGCGGTCGAAGTCGATCAGCTGCTGCGCCACCGCCTGGCGCTCCGCGGAGTAGGTGTGCAGCAGCGCCGGCGCCGCACGGCCCTCCAGAACGGCGGCGAGCTTCCAGCCGAGGTTGAACGCGTCCTGCATCGACACGTTCATGCCCTGGCCGGCCTTCGGGCTGTGGGTGTGGCAGGCGTCGCCTGCGATGAAGACGCGCGGCGGCCGGTCGGCGCGCCCGGTGCCGGCCACGTCGTCGAACCCGTCGGTGAGCCGCTGGCCGATCTCGTAGACCGACCACCAGACGACGTCGCCGACCTCGAGCGTGTACGGGTGCAGGATGCGCCGGGCCGCCGCGACGATGTCGTCGACGCCGATCCGCCGGCCCGCGGCACGCTCGCCGGGCGCCAGCTCGCCCATCTCGATGTAGTACCGCACGAGGTAGCCGCCCTCCCGCGGGATGAGCACGATGTTGCCGTGCTCGGACTGGATCACCGACTTGCACCGGACGTCCGGGAAGTCGGTGACGGCCAGCAGGTCCATCACGCCCCAGATCTGGTTGGCCGAGTCGCCGCTCAGCGTGCGGCCGATCGCGCGCCGCACGGTGCTGCGCGCACCGTCGCAGCCGACGACGTACCGGGCCCGGACCCGCACCTGTTCGCCGGCGCGATCGGTGCCGGTCCGGCGCAGCACGACCTCGACGCGCGCCGCGGGGTCCTCTGGCACGACGAGGTCGGCGACCTCCAGGCCGTAGTCCGGCGCCATCCGGCTCGGCGAGCGGTGCATCGCGTCGAGCAGCAGGGCGTGCACCCGCGCCTGGTTGAGGATCACGTGCGGGAACTCCGAGAGCCCGTCCTCGACGTCCTGGATCCAGCCGGTGCGGGCGATGCGCGCCGGGTCGTGCGGATCGGGGCGCCAGAACCTGGTCTCGTTCACCCAGTAGGCCTCGCGCAGCAGCCGCTCGGCCAGCCCGAAGGCGTGGAACATCTCCACCGTCCGGCAGGCGAGACCGTCGGCCTGGCCCAGCTCGATCGGGCCCGCCTTGCGCTCGACGATCCGCGTGGTGACGCCGGGGAAGGCCGACAGCTGCGCCGCCAGCACCAGGCCGGCCGGGCCGCAGCCGACGACGAGGACGTCCACCTCGGGCGGCAGCTCGCCGCCGGCGTCCACATCGCGCCGGGAGGCGAATGGTGCGACCTCGGGGTCGCCGGGCTGGAAGCCGTTCAGGTGGAACTGCACCGGAGACCCTCCTCGCATCACGCGAAGTGCGATAATACTCCGTATACGTACTGTGTGGCGAGTCCGACCGGTGGCGCGGGCGCTGGGCTAGCGTTGCCCGGAGCGAGAAGTCCGGTGAGTCCTGGGGAGGTGGGCGGGATGTCGGCCTCCGCGGCGCGCCCCGCCCGCCCGACGACCGAAGGGTCGGTCGCGGGCCCGAGCATCAGATCCGAAGGGTCGCTCGCGGGCCCGAGCACCACCTCCGCGGGCGCGGCGCTCCCGCTCGACACGACGGTGGGTCACCTGCTGCGCCGCGCGCAGCAGGTGCACACCGCGCTGTGGAGCGACGAGTTCGCCGGCGACCTGACCGGCCCGCAGTACGCCCTGCTCAGCGCGCTCACGCAGGGGCCGGTGGTCGACCAGGGCACGGCCGGCCGCTTGGCCTCGCTCGACAAGTCGACCGCGGCGGACGTGATCGCCCGGCTGGAGCGCAACGACTGGCTGCACCGGCAGCGGCATCCGTCGGACGGGCGGCGCTACCTGCTCTCGCTCACCGCTCCGGCCCGGGCCGCGCTGGAGTACATGACGCCGAAGGCGGCCACCGTGCAGGTGCGGCTCCTCGAGCCGCTGGCCGCGCAGGACCGCGGCTGGTTCACCAAGGCGCTGGCCCGGGTCGCGTACGCGGGGGATCCACCGGCCGTGTCGGCGGAGCCGGGCACCGCGCGCGCCCTCCAGATGCCGGTCACGCCCGGTCACCTGCTGCGGCGCAGCGAGCAGCTGCACGGGGCCGCCTGGGCGCGCCGGGTCGGTGCCGCGCTCACGCCGTCCCAGTACGGCCTGCTCAGCGGGCTCGCCTGGAACGCGCCCGTCGACCAGAGCACGGCCGGGGACCTGGCGTCACTGGACAAGTCGAGCACTGCCGACATCATCGCCCGCCTCCTGCGCCGCGGGCTCGTCGCGCGGATCCCGGACGACCGTGACCGTCGCCGCAAGCTGGTCGTCCTCACCGACCTGGCGCGCCGCGTCCTCGACGAGCTCACGCCCGCCGTCGAGCGGGTGCAGCGCGACCTCGTCACCCCGTTGACGGTGGCCGAGGGGGCGCGGCTGGTCGACCTGCTGCAGGTCGTCGCCTACCGGGGGCGGCCCGACCGGGGGAGGGCCTGACACCCCTGGGGAGCCGGGTTTGCCGGGCCGGTTCAAACGCGTGCCGCGCCGTCCGACGGTTGTGGTCCGGGCACAACGTCGGTATACGTACTAAACGCAGTCCGACACCGAGAACCGGAGGAGCGGACGTTGCTGCTCACACGGCGAAGGCGCCGCACCGTGTCCGCGGGGTTCGCCCTCGCGCTCGCGCTGGTGTCGGCCGTCGGCTGCGCGTCCGGCGCCGACGCGCCGGCCGCGGCTGACCGCGACGGCGACGGGCTGGTCGAGATGACCGCGGGCGTCGCGGCGTCCCAGTCGTCCACCGCGCTCATCCTCGGTGCCGAGAAGGGCTTCTTCGCTGCCGAGGGCATCGACCTGACCATCACCTACGCGGCGTCGGGTGCCGCCGGGATCCCGCAGGTGCTCAACGGCCAGCAGCAGGTGGTGCTGGGTGGCATCTCGGCGACGATCACCGCGGTCTCCGAGGGCATCCCGGTCGTCATCGTGTCCGGGTCGGTCAACGACCGCGCCGACCCCGCCGGCCCGCAGTACCAGACGATGGTGCCCGGAGGCAGCGACATCCAGCGCTTCGCCGATCTCTCCGGCCGCCTGGTCGCGGTCAACTCCCTGCAGTGCTGCTGGGAGCTGTGGATCCGCGAGGCCGTGGCGCGCGACGGTGGCGACCCCGACTCGGTGGAGATGGTCCAGCTCCCGTTCCCCGACGCGGTGACCGCGCTGCGGGAGGAGCGGGTCGACGCGATCAGCACCGTGCAACCGTTCGCCACGGGGCTGCGGCGCGACGGCTACCGCGACATCGGCGACTCGCCCGCGACCGCCTACGACGACCCGGAGAACGGCAACACGGTGTTCTCCATGTCCCGGCAGTTCGTCGACGCCAACCCCGGGATCGTCGGGCGGTGGCGCCGGGCGCTGCAGCGGTCGGCGGAGTACGCCAACACCCATCCCGACGAGACCCGCGCCCAGATCATCGAGCAGACCGGCGCGAAGGCCGAGCTCGTGGGCAGCGCCCCGCTGCCGCTGTACTCCGCGGAGATCGACCGCGACGCCGTGCAGGAGGAAGCCGATTTCCTCGTCCGGTACGGCGTGCTCGACTCCGCCCCACGACTCGAGGAGCTGATCGTGCCGTGACCTCCGCGCTCACGCCGCGCACCGGCGTCTCCGCCACCGCTCCGGAATCCGACCCGCGGCCACGGGGCGCGGCCCCCGGGCGGGGGCGGCGGGTGCTGGTGGCCGTCCTGCCGTGGGCCACCACGGTCGCGCTCCTCGCCGTGGCGGAGATCCTGAGCCGGACCGGGGCGCTGCCCGAGGAGGTCCCACCGGTCACCGAGGTCATCGCCGCGGGCTGGCAGCTCGTGCCCACGGCCACGTTCGCGGCCAGCCTCGGCGCCACCCTCGCGCAGGTGGGGATCGGGTTGCTCATCGGGGTCGTCGTCGGGGTATCGGCCGGGCTGGCGCTCGGCGCGGTCCCGGTGCTGTACCGGCTCACGCACCACGTCCTGGACTTCCTCCGCTTCATCCCGGCGGTCGTGTACCTGCCCGTCCTGGTCCTCCTGATGGGGGCGACGCCGCGGACGGCGTTCCTGCTCGCCGCGCTGGGCACGGTGTGGCCGATGCTGTTCCAGGCCTACTACGGCGTGGCCGGCATCTCCACGGTCCTCGCCGACACCGCACGGGTCTTCGGCCTGCGGCCACACCAGCGGCTCGCGCACGTCGTGCTGCCGGCCGTGTCCCCGTTCGTCGCCACGGGCCTGCGGATCTCCGCGTCGCACGCGCTGGTCGTGGTCGTCGCGGTCCAGCTCATCACCGCGATTCCCGGCCTGGGCCGCGACATCGCGCGTTACGCGGCCAACGCCGTCTACCCGCAGATGTACGCCCTCGTCGCCGTCGTGGGCCTGGTCGGCGTGGTCCTCAACGCGGTACTCGGGGCGGTGGAGCGCCGCCGGTTGCACTGGCACAGTTCCTACCGGGAGACCTGGACGTGACGGCCGCGGAAGCCGTCGGCGGGCGGGGGCGCGCGGCCGCACGCGTGCTCGTCCCGCTGCTCGTGCCGGCGGCGATCGTCGTCGTGTGGTGGTTCGCCTCGGCCGCGAGCACCTCGCCGTATTTCCCGCCGCTGTCGCGGATCCTGGCGACCTTCGCGGAGCACTGGCTGGGTGACCGCGTCGTCTCCGACGTGCTCCCGAGCCTCGGACGGATGCTCGCGGGCTTCGGCGCGGCCGTCGTAGTGGGCGTCGGCCTGGGCGCCCTCCTCGGGCGCCTGCCCCTGCTGGCGCACGCCCTCAACCCGGTGCTGCAGTTCGGCCGGGCGCTCCCGGCCACCGCGCTGGTGCCGGTGAGCATCGCCGTGCTGGGCATCGGCAACGTCCCCAAGATCCTGCTGATCGCGTTCGTGACCGTCTTCCCGGTCATGCTGAACACGATCGACGGGGTGCGGGGCGTCGACCCGGTGCTGGAGGACGTCACGCGCTCCTACCGGCTCACACGCCGCCAGCGCCTGTTCCGCGTGCAGCTGCCGGCCGCGGCCCCCCAGGTGGTCGCCGGTGTCCGCGTCGCGCTGGGCGTCGCCTTCGTCATGATGATCGTCACCGAGCTGATCGCGGCCACGAACGGCATCGGGTTCGTCACCCTCATCGCCCAGCAGAGTTTCCGGGTGTCGTTGATGTGGTCGGGCATGCTCCTGCTCGGGATCCTCGGCGTGGCGGTCAACGTCCTGTTCGCCCTGGCGGAGCGGCGGCTGCTCCGCTGGTACTCGCACGCCCGGGAGGACTGACGTGTTGACCGTCGAGAACCTGCAGAAGAGCTACCCGACCGCGGGCGCGCCGCTCGAGGTGCTCCGCGACGTGTCCTTCACCGTCGCGCGCGGGGAGTTCGTCACCGTCGTCGGGCCGTCGGGCGCCGGCAAGACGACGCTGCTGCGCTGCCTGGCCGGCCTGCTGCCCCGCTCGGGCGGGTCGGTGGTCCTGACCGGCACGGGCACGGTGGTCGACGCCCCGCCGCAGGAGGTCGCGTGCGTGTTCCAGGACTACAGCCGCTCGTTGATGCCGTGGTCGAGGGTTGGGCGCAACGTCGAGCTGCCGCTGCGCAACACCATCCGCGACCGGGGCGAGCGCCGGCGTGCCGTCGACGTGGCGCTGCGCCAGGTCGGCCTCGACGGCTTCGCCGACAGCTACCCGTGGCAGCTGTCCGGCGGCATGCAGCAGCGGGTCGCGATCGCCCGCGCCATCGCCTACCGGCCCGAGTTCCTCATCATGGACGAGCCGTTCGCCTCGGTCGACGCCCAGACCCGCGCCGACCTCGAGGACCTCGTCCTGCGGATCCGGCAGGACGCGGGGCTGACCGTCCTGCTCGTCACCCACGACATCGACGAGGCGGTCTACCTGGGTGACCGCGTCGTGGTGCTGTCCAACCGGCCCTCGGTGGTCGTCGACGTGATCGACGTCGACCTGCCGCGCCCGCGTGGTCAGGTCAGCACGAAGGGCCTGCCCCGGTTCGCCGAGCTGCGCACCGAGGTGGCGAAGCTGATCACGCGGCCGACCGCCTCGTCCTGGCCGCACGTCGACCGGACGGGCAAGTCCGAACTGGATCGGTCGTCGTAGGCGATCGGAGATCGGGGTGACGGGCTGGTCGTCGAGGTCGGGGTCTTGCGTGCGGCGTCGTCGATGCAATGCCTCGTAGGTGTTCGCCTCGAGAGGAGCCGAGCGCCCACTTCCCCCGCCGGCATCGCGCCGTCGGGGAGGTGGGACGGCGGTGCCCTCAGGCGATCGCGCCTTCGGCCCGCAGGGCCGCCAGCCGGTCCGCGTCCAGCACCTCGGAGAGGATCTCGGTGGTGTGCTGACCGACGGTCGGCGGTGCGTGCCGCAGTCGCCACGGGGTCTCGGAGAGCCGGACCGGGCAGCCGATCAGCTCGAGCGTTCCGGCGTTGGGGTGGTCCACCTCCGTCCGCTCTTCGTCCGGTCACTGGATCAGACCGAGCAACAGATCGCGGCGGTTCGGCCCGACGAGCTGAGCAACCGCACTCCCTGCGCCGACTACGACGTCCGGGCGCTGCTCGGGCACGGGGTCGGCGTGGTTCACAAGATCGCCCGCGTCGGCGCCGGAGTCGACGCGCGCGATGTACCCGACGTGATCGACAGCATCGACGACGACGGCTGGGTCGGTGCCTTCACCCTGGCCCGCGGTGCGGCCGAGCGGGTCCGGGCCGACGACGAGAAGCTCGATCGCCTGGTCACCCTGCCGTGGGCCACGCTGCCCGGGCGGGTCGCCCTCGGGTAGGGCGCCGCCGACGACGAAGCGTGCGGCAGGGCTGCGCAGCCAGAGGACGGCGGCGCCATCTTCTCGGCGGTGCCGGGCAGCGCGTCCAGCACGTGGGCCCGCTGCCGTCGATGCACGACCACCAGGTCCGGCGAGCCGGGTAGTCGCGTCCATTGGCGGCTGTGGTGTCTGACGGCATATAGTTAGCAAAGTTGCTAGATAATTCGAGGGCAGGAGAGCGATCGTGATCAGCGGGGTACACGCGATCATCTACACGGGCGGGGCGGACGCTCTGCGTGCCTTCTTCCGGGATGTGCTGGAGTTCGACTCGGTCGACGCGGGAGGCGGTTGGCCCATCTTCGCCCTGCCACCCGCCGAGTTGGCGGTCCATCCGACGGAGGGTGCTGGCGCGCACGAGCTGTACCTCATGTGCGACGACATCCACACGACCGTCAAGGAACTGGAGCGCAAAGGCGTGGAGTTCGCCCGACCCGTCGAGGACGCGGGTTGGGGGCTCATGACCTCGATGCGCGTCCCCGGCGGAGGAGAGCTCGGGCTCTACGAACCGAGGCATCCCTCGCCCGATCACACTCGGGGGTGACGCGGCGCTTGCGCGGTAGTCGATGAGCCGAAGTCGGATCGTTCGGGAACTCGGCGAGCTCGATGTGGTCTTCGGTGCTCTCGCGCACCCCACCCGGCGCGAGATAATTCTGGTGCTGCACGAGCGTGGTGAGACGACCGCTGGTGATCTCGCAGCTCGGTTCGAGCAGAGCTGGCCCACGACGACCCGTCATCTCGCCGTCCTCGTCAAGTCGGGGCTGATCACGGTTCGCAGGTCGGGGCGGGAGCGGCTGTACGCGGTGTGCCGCGACCGACTCGTCGGTGGGCTCGGCCTGTGGCTGCACAACGTGGACATCGGCGTCGTCGATCATTCGCCGTCGCGCCGATCAACCGGCGATCAACCTCGACGTGGCCGGGACCCGGCCCCTCGGCGATGAGGGCGGCACGTCCAGGATCGGGCAACGGGCCTGCTGCCAGGTGAAGGGGGCGAACGGCCTGAATGACGGGCCCCCGTGCGGCTGTCGCTCATGCTGCGGAGCGTTCTCCGACCGGCCGGCGACGCAGGCTCACGGTCGTGACGGGCGGCGGTGCGTAGGTCACCTCGTTGGGGCCGGCGTCGGTACCGGGCGGGGCGATCTCGTCGATCCGGTCGAGGATCTCGTCGTCCAGGGTGACGTCGGTGCTGGCCAGCAGGTCGTCGAGCTGTTCCATGGTGCGGGGTCCGATGATGGCCGAGGTGACGCCGGGGTGGGCGACCGCGAACGCCATCGCGAGGTGGGTCATCGGCAGGCCCGCCGTCTCGGCGAGCGGGATGAGCTGTTCGACGACGTCGAGCTTGCGTTCGACGTCGAAGTGGTGCGGCATCAGGCCGTAGCGGTGGCTGCCGGACTGCTTCCCCTTCCGGAACCGGCCGGTGAGCAGGCCCTGGCCCAGGGGACTCCAGACCAGGGTGCCCATGCCGTAGTGCTGGCAGACCGGCAGCACCTCGCGTTCGATGCTGCGGTTGATGATCGAGTACGCCGGTTGTTCGGTCCGGAAGCGCTCGAGGCCACGACGCTCGGCGACCCACTGTGCCTCGACGATGTCCGAGGCGGGAAAGGATGACGTGCCGATGGCGCGGACCTTTCCGTCGTGAATCAGGTCGGACAGGGCCGACAGTGTCTCCTCGATATCGGTATTCGGGTCGGGGCGGTGGACCTGGTACAGGTCGAGGTGGTCGGTCTGCAGGCGTCGCAGGGAGTTCTCGACCTCGGAGATGATCCAGCGTCGTGAATTCCCCTGGTGGTTGGGATCATCGCTCATCGGCAGATGTGCCTTGCTGGCGAGGACGATGTTGTCGCGGCGACCCTTGAGGGCCTTTCCGACGATCTCCTCGGATTCGCCCAGGGAGTACGCGTCAGCAGTGTCGATGAAGTTGATCCCCGCGTCGAGGGCCTTGTGGATGATGCGAACCGACTCGTCGTGGTCGGAGTTTCCCATGCGCCCGAACATCATGGCGCCCAGGCAGTAGGGGCTGACCCGGATCCCGGTTCGGCCCAGCGTGCGGTACTTCATGGGTCGTGTCCTCGGACTCGTTCTGTGCGTCTTGGTGAACGATCAACGCGAAGTCTCGTGCGCTTGCCGATCGTCCGGAAGCAGTGTGATGTTCCGGTATCTCCAGGTAAGCAGCGCCGCCGCCGGACCGCTAGCACGATGGTCGCGCTTCCTTGCACAATCCTCTTCGCTCAGATCTTCATGGCAGCACCGCGACGACTGCACCCGCCTGGTCGCGCATGCGGACCGCGTCGATGCTGGGCGGGACGCCGAATTGGCGGCGGTATTCCCGGCTGAACTGGGAGAGGTTGTCGTATCCGACGCGCTGGCTGACACTGGTGATGTCGCGCGGGCGGTTCGCCAGCAGCAGCCTGGCCACCTGCAGCCGTATGTGCTTCTGGAACTGGATCGGGGTCATCGCGGTCACGGCCTGGAAGTTCCGGTGGAAAGCGGAAACGCTCATCCCCGAAAGCTGTGCCACTTCCTCGACCCGGAAGGGTTTGGAGTAGTTGTCCCGGATCCAGCTCACCGCACGTCTGATGTGGCTCAGGCTGCTGTCGGCCAGGCCGAGTTGGCGCACGACGGCTCCTTGTTCCCCGGTGATCAACCGCCAGAGGATTTCGCGCTCGAACAACGGGGCCAGGGCCTTCCGGTCCCGTGGCCGGTCGAGCAGGCGCAGCAGCCGCACGACGGCGTCGAGCAACTCGTCCGGGGCGTCACTGACGGCGATTCCCGGTCCTGGGCCGCTGGGAGTCCGCGGCAGGTCACCGGGTCCGGCCGCCAGCAGTAGCTCCGCGATGGCGGCGGGGTCCAGGGTCATCCCGAAGCCGAGCGACGCCTCGCCCGGCACCGTGTCGACGAAGTGGCCGCTCAGCGGGAGATCAACCGAAGCGACGAGGTACTGGCCTGCGCCGTATTCCACCACGCGGTCGCCCAGTGCGAGTCGTTTGTGACCCTGGGCGATGATCGCCAACACGGTGCCGGACATCGCGGTCTCCGGTCCGATGGCGTGGTCGGCCCTGCAGATCCGCACGCCGTCGATAGCGGTAGTCCCGTCGGGGCGCACATGGCGGTCCAGCAGATCGCGGAGCTGGTCCAGCGACATGTCACAGATTCCAGCACACGATCCACCGGTGACCGTCGACGGCAAGAGGATTGTGCAAGAACGCGCGAGTTCTGTCACAAGGCGTGGGACCGGCGGAACCAACGAAGGGTTCCGACGAGCCGGGAGCGCAGCGCATGGTGCTGCGGGCTCGGGGAACGGACGACCCCAGGTCGCCTCGGTCCCACCGGCCCGTCCCTCATCCTCCGATCATGGTCCCGCCCGGGTGACGATGTGCTCGCGTCGCGGATCGGTCCGGCGTCCACGCTGCTCGCCGGGATCGCTGGTGCGCAGGCGCGGCCGGCGACGCGCCTTTCCCTGCAGGTGTCGTCGAGGAGCTCGAGCTCCACCGTGCGCCGGATGGTGTTCGGCCCGGACGAGGACTACCTGACGGATTGGAACGCGATGATCTGTGCCTTCCAGCTGGAGGAGCAGGTGCCCTCGTACGAGGCGAGCGACACCATCGTCTCCGCGCGCGCCGAGCGTGCGGTGTGGGTGTTCGGGTTCGCCGATCACGCGCCCACAACGCTGCTGACCTACCGCACCGACGACATCCAGGCGCCCCGTTGACGCGAGCGAATGCTCTCCTGTTGAAGTTGCGTGTTGCGGGGCTCCGACCGGCGCACGATTCCCCCGGACTCCCGAGTGGATGGCCACGGGAACTGCTGGGCCTCGTGCCGACGGAGACCTCCGTGGCCGGGTACCGGCAGTTGCCCGCATGGTGCTTCGTCGGTCGCCGTTGACGCGGTCAGCGAGGCCAGCACTTGTAGCTTCTCCGCGCTGTCACTGTTCTCGTCGGGGTAGAGAGCACGAGGATCGGACGTCGGGACCTCCCCGTACGCGGCTGCCCTGGGTGGGGTCTACCTCTTGGGCGTGTAGGTCAGCACCACACAGCCATTGCCGAGCTCGGTCACGTCCGCCAGGTCCAGGTGGGTGGTCGTGATCCCGGGCAGCAGTGCCTCCCCGGAGCCCACGATGAAGGGGAACACCCAGAGGTGCAGTTCGTCGAGCTGCCCGGCTTCGAGCAGGGCCCGGCTCAGCGGACCGGTGCCGTACTTCAGCAGCGTGCCATCGCCGGACTCCTTGAGCTTGGCGACCTCCTTCACGGCATCGCCCTGGAGGATCTCGGCGTTCCAGCGGGCGTCGGTCAGCGTGCGTGAGGCGACGTACTTCGGCATCGCGTTGAGCTTGTCGGCCAGCTCGCCGGTCTGGCCGGGCCACGTCGCTGCGAAGACCTCGAAGGTCGCCCTGCCGAGTACGAGCGCCGTGGCGGGCTCCAGCAGCCTCGCGGCGTGCTCGTCGTAGGTGTCCCGGTACTGCATCTGGGCGGCCCAGAAGTTCTCGCCGTCGACCTTTCCGTCGAGTGAGAGGTACGTCGATTCGACCAGCTTCCTCATGGCCGTGGATCCAACCGGCGGAGATCGCGGTTGTCTTGTACCGAACCGCAGATCACAGGGCGAGGAACCGCGCACCCCGCGCGAGCTCGGCGGGCGTCTGGCCGATCAGCTGCCGAAGCGCCCTGGTCAGATGCGGCTGGTCGTAGTAGCCGGCGTCGCGGACCACGTCCCCGATCGACACACCCGCCCTCAACAGCCCGGCGGCGCGCCGTGCCCGCTCGATGACCTGCAGTTTGCGCCGCGGCAGCCCGACGGCGCGGACGAACCGGCTCTGCGCCGTCCGCTCTGGGACGTTGCGGACGGTGCCGACGTTCCGGAGCTCCTCGACCAGCGGGTCGAACACCAGCAGGCCCGCGCGCTCCAGGCGGTCGACGAAGACGTCGAGGTTCTGCGGTGTCGGCATCTCCCAGCCCCGGTTGTCGATCAGGATCCGACCATCCGGCAAGGTCGGCAGGATCCCGTCCTGCAGGTTGGCGATGCGGGCGGGAGAGAACATCGGCAGGTACGCGCCGATGCGCAGCTCGGCTCCGAAGAACTCCGCACCGGACGGGCACGTCGCCGGCGTCGCCCGCGTCTCCGGCCCGCGCAGGTGCACCGTCGTGATACCCCTGATCCGCGCGAACGCGATCATCGGGTTGACCTTCGCGATCGAGCTGAACTCGGTCGGGCCGTCACATGCCGCCGACCAGATGCGGTCCAACCGCCCGCTCGGTCCTGAGACGGCGTCGAAGCTCAGTCCCACACCGGCTACTCAACCGCGGGCGAGCCCTCGAGGCGAGCGCGGTCCGCGGCGAGTCGAACTGGAGGGCAGCTCCCGCAGGTCCCGTCGAGCTGCGATGAGTTCCGGCCGGGTCGCGAGTCTGATTGGTGAGAGACCGGCACGGAGCCGGTCGGTCCACCACCGGAGGTCACCGTGTCCGCCACCATCATCACCACCGCCACCCCTACCACCTCGTCCGTTCCGACCGTCGGATCGCTGCTGCGGGGCGGGGCCGTCGCCACCGTCCTCGCCGCGATCGCCACCACGGCCGTCGCCGGCGTCGGTCAGGCGGTCGGGATCAGCACCGACATCTCCGGCGCGCCGATCCCGGCGTCCGGTTTCGCGACCCTGACCGTCATGTTCTCGCTCATCGGCCTGCTCATCGCCGTGGGCCTGCGCCGGTTCGCGCGGCAGCCGCGCAGCACCTGGATCCGCGCCACCGTGGCGCTCACCGTGCTCTCCCTGGTGCCGGATGTGCTCGTCGACGCCGCCGCCACCACCAAGATCCTCTTGATGGTGACGCACCTGGTGGCCGCCGGGATCGTCATTCCCGCGGTCGCCCGCCGACTGCGTGCCTGACCCGTACCGGAACCGCTGTACGAAGCCGCTGTTCCCGGTCTCGTGGTCCATGACGCCCTTCTCGGGGGCTCGCCTCGATACCTGAGGCTCGCTCACACGCCCGGGGGGTAGTCCTTGACGCGCATCGAGTCGTGCAGGCGCAGGCCCTTGTTGTTGGCCTTGGCGATGGCGCGGCCGACCGGCGTGGGCAGGGCGGACAGCAGGCGCGCGCCCGCCACCAGCGCGCGGGCGCCCAGTGCCGAGGTGGGGATGAGCGTTCTGGCGACGCCTCGGGCGAACGCGCGGCTGCGCCGGACGAGCTCACCCATCTCCTGCTCGTAGGCGGGATAGGCGCGCTCGTGGTCGCCGCCGGCGGCGGCCAGCTCGCCCGCGAGGACGTAGGCGCCCAGGACGGCGAGGCTGGTGCTGCCGCCGACCGCTGGCCCGGGGCAGTACCCGGCGTCGCCGACGAGCGTCACGCGGCCCTGCGACCAGGAGTCGAGCCGCAACTGGGTGATGGAGTCGAAGTAGAACGCCGGGGTGCGCTCCAGCTCGTCGAGCCACCGGTCGACGTCCGGGTGCATCCCGGCGAAGGTCTGGCGCAGCAGCTGCTCCTGCCGCCGTACGTCGCGGTGGTCGTAGTCGAGATCGCGGTCGCTGCGGAACAGGAACCCCGCTCGGGCATCGGTCAGGTGCCGGGCGCCGTAGACCGCGGCCTCGCGCCTGATCCCCATGTGCATGCGCATCTCCCCGTCGGTGGCGAGCTCCTTCGGGACCGACAGCACGGAGATGTAGGCGCCCGCGAGGTGGGTGTGGCGCACGTCGTCGCCGAAGACGAGCCTGCGGACGCCGGAGTGCAGGCCGTCGGCGCCGATCACGAGGTCGAAGCGGCGCGGCGCGCCCTTCTCGAAGGTCACCTCGCCCGCGGGGGAGATCGCCGTGATCCAGTCGCCGAAGACGTACTCCACGTCGTCGCGGGCGGCGTCGTAGTAGATCTCGCTGAGGTCGTCGCGCATGATCTCGACGTGCCGGTCCGAGGCCGCGCTGAACACCCTGGTGAGGTCGATCGCGACCGGTCCCGCGGCGCCCTCCCTGGTGACGACCAGCCGGTTCGTGCCGGTGGCGAGCTCCTCGATGCGTGGGAGCACCCCCATCCGCTCGGAGATCTCCATCGCGGGGCGGAACAGGTCGACCGGGTGGCCACCGGTCTTGCGCAGCGCGGGTGCGCGCTCGACCACGGTCACCGCGTACCCGTAGCGGCTCAGCCAGTAGGCGAGGACGGGACCCGCGATGCTCGCGCCCGACACGAGGACCCGCACCCGTCACACCTTCTCCGCGCCGACGAACCGCTCGATCTCGCTGACCGGCATGTCGCGTCCGGCAGGTCGGAGGTAGCGCGCCGCGTACTCCGCTGGGCCGACCTGCTCCCGCTCGACCCAGCCGTACTCCCGCAGCAGCGCGGCGACGTCCGGTGGGGCGATGCCCCATTTCCAGAGTCCGGTCATCCGCTGGCGCAGCCGCCCGGCACCGTAGGAGTTCGTGCCGTCCAGGAAGTCGGCGCGCACGTAGGTGAAGATCAGCCGGCTGCCCGCGGGGGCCTTGGCCAGGTACGCGAACGTGGCGCGGACGGACTCCTCCGTGAGGTACTGGGTGACCGCTTCCCAGACGAACAGCGCGGGCCGGCCGCTGTCGAACCCGGACGCGGCCAGGACGGCGGCCAGGTCGTCGCCCTCGAAGTCCACCGGGATCACCCGGACCCGCTCCGGGACCTGCCCGTAGATCTCCCGCAACCGACGCAGCTTGTCGTCGGTGTTGGCGCGCTGGTCCAGCTCGAACGCGAGTGCTCCGGCCGGTGCGACCAGCCGGCACGCCTTGGTGTCCAGGCCCGCGCCGAGGATCACGACCTGCTCGATGCCGGCGGCGAGCGCGTCGGCAGCCGCGTCGTCGGCGTACCGCTTGCGGCACAGCATGCTGCCCCACAGCCCGGGCGCGGACCGCTCCGTCACGCGTACCAGCAGGTCGCGCACCGGCTGCCAGCGGCAGGCCCGCACGATCCACCGTCCGGCGGGTGGGAGGAACCGCACGGCCAGCTCGTCGTCGAGGAGCCGCTGCCGCCGGGGCGTGTACCGCTCCGCTGCCGCGATCACCATCGGGCCGAGTGCGGTCTGCGCGCTCGCCGACCTGTCGTTCACGGGTGCGGCCTCCTCGGGCGGGGGATGATCAACGGTGAAGGAGTGTCACGATGCGCTGTGCTTCGTCGTGCCACGTCCGTCGGGTCGTGCCGGGCTGCGTCAGCGGCTGGTTGAGTTCGATGTTCTCCGCCATGAGGCTGTCCCACGCACGCGGTTCGGGCGTGTCCCAGCCCTTGGCGAACGCGGCGAGGACGCGTTCGTGGACCTCCTGCCAGTCCGTCGTCCCGGTATAGCGGCAAACATCGTCTTCGGTGGTCACCACGTTCTCCTCCGGGCTGGGTAGAGCGAGCGAGGCGAACGGGAACCTACCTCGTCCACCGCGACGTCACGGTCCGGCGGTGCGGCGTGCCGGCCCTGCCCGGCGCCGCCTTGCCGACGCGCCGGGGAACTGGCCGAGCTGAGGCCGAGGACATCACCACCGTGCACGTCCGCCTGGCGATCTCCGCGTCCTCTCCGACCTAGAGGCCGGACGCAGCCGGGCCGGGGCGCTCTCGGGTTGCGGGTCGGGCCCGTCCACGGTTCCGGCCCCGTAGACCGCTCCGCTGCTGATGACGATGCACCGGCCCACCGAGCTCGTCCGGCGGGCGGCGTCGAGGACGTGCGTCGTGCCGCCGATGTTGACCTCGACGAACAGGGCCGGATCGGCGAGCTCTCGGTCGGGATGGCCGCCGGCTGCAAGGCCGACCTGCTGTTCTGGCGGACGGACAGTCCGTTCATGACGCGCCTGCGCGACCCGGTCTGCAACATCGTCTACTACGCGGAGCCCGAGGACCTGGACCAGGTCATGGTCGACGGACGCATCGTGATGGCGGACGGCCGGGTTCCCGGCCTCGAGGGGTACCAGGACGTTCCTCAGCGGCTCCGCGACAGGTGGCGTTCGACGTGCAGAACGCCAACGGCGACGCCGCCCTCCACCGCAGGAGGTTATGCGTCCCATAGGGGATTGCCGCGTTCCTGGCGCCGGGCCGCCCGCTCACGATGGCCGCAACCGAGAGCCGTCGAACGAGGAGCGCTCATGTCCCCGAGGTCCTTCAGCGCGAACGGACGCGACTACGCCGCATCACCGGACCCGGTCGTGGTGATCTGCATCGACGGGAGCGAGCCGGACTACCACGTCGAGGCGATGCGGGCGGGCCGGATGCCGTGGCTGTCCTCGGTGCTCGGCGACCGGTTGAGCTCGTGGCCCGCGCACTGCGCGATGCCGGCCCTGACCAACCCGAACAACGTCTCGATCGCCACCGGCCGCGCGCCCCGCTTCCACGGGATCAGCGGCAACTACATCTACGACGTCGCGACCGGCACCGAGGTGCTGATGAACGACAAGCGCTTCCTGCGGATCCCGACGCTCTTCGCCGCCGCCAACGAGGCCGGCCTGGACGTCGCGGTGGTCACGGCCAAGAACAAGCTGCGCCGGCTGCTGGGCGCCGGCCTGGTGGAGGACGGCCCGTACCCGGACGGCACCGCGGGCCGCGCACCGGCCCGCCGCGGGATCTGCTTCTCCGCGGAGAAGGCGGACGAGGCGACGGAGGCGGAGAACGGGCTCGGTGACGTGCTCGAGTACGTCGGGCTGCCGCTGCCGAGCGTGTACTCGCAGGACCTGTCGGAGTTCGTGCTGGCTGCCGGGGTGCGGCTGCTCGAGCGGCGCCGCCCGGACCTGATGTACCTGTCTCTGACCGACTACATCCAGCACAAGCACGCCCCCGGCTCGGAGCCGGCCAACGCGTTCTACGCGATGGTCGACGGCTATGCGGCCGCGCTGGACGCGCTCGGCGCGGTCGTGGTCATCACCGCCGACCACGGGATGAGCCCCAAGTCGCACCCGGACGGGACGCCGCGGGTCATCTTCGTCGAGGAGGAGACCGAGCAGATCCTGGCCGGGGTCGACACCCCCATCGAGGGCCTGCGGGTGATCCTTCCGATCACCGACCCGTACACCGTGCACCACGGCGCGCTCGGCTCGTTCGCCAGCGTGCACCTGCCCGACGGCGCGGACCGCGACCGGGTGGCCGCCGGGCTCCGCGCGCTCGACGGGGTGGCCGAGGTGCTGGACCGCGCCGCCGCGGCCGAGCGCTACGAGCTGCCGGCCGACCGCATCGGCGACCTCGTCGTGCTGGCCGAGAAGACGACCGCGCTCGGGCGCTTCGCCGCCTGGCACGACCTCGGCCAGCTCGACGCCCCGCTGCGCTCGCACGGCGCGCTCGGCGAGCGGGACATCCCGTTCTTCGTCAACAGGGCCCTACCGGCGCCCGACCTGGTGCCCGGCGGTTCCGCGCTGGTGCACAACTACGACGCGTTCTGGGTCGCGACGACCTGGCTCGCCCAGCACCGGTCCGAGGCCGCCGTGACGGCCGCCACCCGCTGACCCGGCGGCGACGCCGACCAGACGCTGCAAAGGAGCACCGTCATGAACGTGTCCACACCGGTCCGGCCGACGAGGACGCTGCGCCAGTGGCAGGTCCAGGTCTTCGCGGTCTCCTGGATCACCTACGCCGCCTTCTACTTCCCGCGTTCGGCGTTCTCCGCCGCCAAGGTCGGCATCCTCGGGGACCCCGCCGTCAACGACGTGCTCACCAAGCAGATGCTCGGCAACCTCGACGCGCTGTACCTCGCGGCGTACGCGGTGGGCCAGTTCGTGTGGGGAGCGGTCGCCGAACGGTGGGGCACCCGGGTCGTCGTGACCGGCGGGATGATCCTCGCCGGGGTGGCGGCGATCTTCATGGGGCTGGGCACCGCCTTGTGGCTGTTCGCCCCGCTGATGATCGTGCAGGGGCTGGCCCAGGCCACCGGCTGGGCCGCGCTGAGCAAGAACATCGCGTCCTTCTTCACGGTGTCGAGCCGGGGCCGGGCGATGGGCATGTTCTCCACCAGCTACGCCTTCGGCGGCCTGGTCGCCGCGCCGGTGGCCGGCTGGATCGCCTACGGGCTGTTCGACTCGTGGCGCGTGGCGTTCCTCGCGGGCGGCGGCATCATCCTCGTGCTGCTACTGGTGTTCCTCGCCCTGCAGCGCAACGACCTGCGCGAGTGCGGGCTGCCGGACATCGACGTCATCGACTCGGCGCAGCCCGCCGGGCCGCCCACCACGCAGCGGGACGAGCCGGAGCAGCGGCGCCGGGTCCGGCCCGCCGACCTGCTCGCCGCGGCCCGGCACGACTCGATGGTCCTGCGGCTGGGGCTGTCCTACTTCCTGCTGAAGCCCGCCCGCTACGCGATCCTGCTGTGGGGACCCGTGCTCGTGCTGCAGGCGGTGCCGGGGATCGACAAGGTCACCGCCGTCCTCGTGCCGATCGCCTTCGGGGTCGCGGGCCTGGTGGCCCCGATCGCACTGGGGTGGATCTCCGACACCGTCTTCGGCGCCCGGCGGGTGCCGGTGTGCGTGCTGTCGCTCGTGCTGCTCATCGGCGTGCTCTGCCTGTGGGGCCCGCTCACGTCCAGCGGCTCGATCTGGCTGATCAGCACCGCGCTCGCGCTGATCGGGCTGGCCGCGTACGGCGCGGACGCGATGATCTCCGGCGTCGCCGCGGTCGACTTCGGGACCTCCCGGCACGCGGCCGGCTCGGCGGGCTTCATCAACGGGTGCGGCTCGGTCGGGGCCATCCTCGGCGGCCTGTTGCCCGGCTACTTCGGGCCGACCGCGCTCTTCTTCGGTTTCGCCGTAGCCTCCGCCGTCGCCGCGGCGATCCTGGCGCCGCACTGGAACCGCCGCCCGATCTCGGCCTGACACCTGACCACGGGAGCAGACATGGACACGCACGCAGACGTGATCGTCGTCGGGGCCGGGATCGTCGGCCTGGCGCACGCCCTCGCCGCCGCCGAGCAGGGCGCGTCGGTGATCG
Source organism: Pseudonocardia adelaidensis (assembly GCF_039543345.1). Lineage (NCBI taxonomy): Bacteria > Bacillati > Actinomycetota > Actinomycetes > Pseudonocardiales > Pseudonocardiaceae > Pseudonocardia > Pseudonocardia adelaidensis. The sequence continues at coordinate 94,674 of NZ_BAABJO010000003.1, forward strand.
TCGTCGAACGCGACGACCGGGCGGTCGGGGCCTCGATCCGCAACTTCGGCTCGATCTGGCCGATCGGCCAGTTCCACGCCGACGACACCTCGGACTACGACCGCGGCTGCCGCGGCGCGGAGGTCTGGCGGCGGATCGCCCGCGAGACCGGGATGTGGTGCGCCGACACCGGGTCCCTGACCGTGGCGTGCCACCGTGACGAGCTCGACGTGCTGGAGGAGTTCCTGGCGCGCACCCCGGCCGCCGTCGAACGCGGCGCCCGGCTGGTGGGCCCCGCCGAGGTGGCCCGGCTCAGCCCGGCCGTCCGGCCGGAGGCGGTGCTCGGCGCGATGCACAGCCCCACCGAGGTCAACGTCGACCCGGTGGTCGCGATCCCGACCGTCGCCCGCTGGCTGCAGGAGCGGCACGGCGTGCGCTTCGTCCGGGGCGCGCAGGTGCAGCGGATCGTCCACCCGCGCGTCCACACCACGGCCGGCGCGCTGACCGCGGAGCGGGTCTTCGTCTGCAGCGGGGCCGACTTCCACACCCTCTACCCGGAGCTGCTGGGCGCCGACGTCGTGCGCCGGTGCAAGCTGCAGATGCTGCGCACCGAGCCGCAGCCCGACGGGTGGGCGCTCGGCCCGACGCTGTGCGCCGGGCTTACCCTGCTGCACTACCGCAGCTTCGCCCACCTCGAGTCGCTGCCGGCGCTGCGGGCCCGGCTCGACGCCGAGCTGCCGTTCCACCGCGAGCACGGCATCCACGTCCTGGTCACCCAGACCGCGCGCGGCGGCGTCACGATCGGCGACAGCCACGAGTACGCGCGCACCGTCGACCCGTTCGAGTCGCGCGCGGTCTTCGACGCCGTACTCGACTACCTCGACGGGTTCGTCACACTGCCACACCGTCGGATCGAGGAGTACTGGCACGGCGTCTACCCGTCGCTGGTCGGCGGCCGGCCGCACCTCGTGGCGGAGCCGGAGCCCGGCGTCCGGCTGGTCAACGGCCTCGGCGGGGCCGGGATGACCCTCTCGTTCGGCCTGGCCCAGGACCACCTCGCCGGCCGCATCACCCCCGAGCGCACGCTGCAGCCCGCCTGAACGGAGACGCACGATGATCGAGACCGAGCCCGCCAAGGTCGCGCCGGACCACCTCCACAACCACGTCGCCGGGCGCTGGCAGCCGGCGGCCTCCGGCGCCCTGCGGCGCAACACGAACCCGTCGGACGTCTCCGACGTGATCGGGGAGTTCGCCGAGTCCGGTGCGGCGGACGCTCGCGCGGCCGTCGCGGCGGCGTCCGCGGCCGGCCCGGCGTGGGACGAGCTGGGCTCGATCGAGCGCGGCGCCCTGCTGTTCGACGTCGCCGCGCTCTTCGCCGAGCGGCTCGACGAGTTCGCCGCCGCGATCGCCCGCGAGCAGGGCAAGCGGACGGCCGAGGCGCGGGCCGAGGCCGAGCGGGCGCTGGAGATCCTGCGGTTCACCGCGGGGGAGGGCCGGCGGCTGCAGGGGCGGACCCTGCCGGCCGAGGCCGGGCGGTCGTGGGCGCTGACCTGGCGGCGGCCGATCGGCGTGGTCGCGCTCGTGACCCCGTGGAACTTCCCCCTGGCCATCCCGGCGTGGAAGGTCGCGCCCGCCCTGCTGTCGGGGTGCACCGCGGTGCTCAAACCCTCCCCGCTCACCCCGCACACCGCCGCGCTGCTCGTGCAGACCTTCCTCGACGCGGGCCTGCCGCCGGGGGTGCTCAACCTGGTGCAGGGCGACCGGGAGGTGGGGGAGGCGCTGGTGGCCCACCCGAACGTCGCCGGGATCTCGTTCACCGGGTCCCTGCCGGTCGGGCTGGCCATCCAGCAGCAGGCGGCGCCGCGGCTGGCCCGCACCCAGCTCGAGCTCGGCGGGAAGAACGCGGTGATCGTGCTGGCCGACGCCGACCTCGACGCGGCCGCCGACGCGATCGTGCACGGCGCGTTCGGCCAGGCCGGGCAGCGCTGCAGCGCCACCAGCCGGGTCGTCGTCGACGCCCCGGTCCGGGAGCCGCTGGTGCAGCGGGTGGTCGCGCGGGCCGAGGCCCTGCGGGTCGGCCCAGCCGCCGCGGCCGACACCGACCTCGGCCCGGTGGTCAGCGCCGAGCGCCGCGGCGCCTGCCTGGCCGCGGTCGAGCAGGCGGTCTCCGACGGCGCCACCGTGGCGTGCGGTGGGCACGCGGTGCGCGCCGGGCTGCCCGACGGCTTCTACGTCGCGCCGACCGTTCTGACCGGCGTCGCGCCGGACAGCGAGCTGGCCAAGGAGGAGGTCTTCGGGCCGGTGCTCGCGGTGGTCGAGGCCCACGGCTACGACGACGCGATGGCGATCGCGAACTCGGTGCGCTACGGCATGTCGGGGACGATCTTCACCCGCGACCTCGGCCGGGTGCACGACGCCCTGCGCAACTTCGAGGCGGGCATGCTGCACGTCAACCGGCCGGGCGTCGGCGCGTGGCCGCACCTGCCGCACATGGGCACGAAGATGTCCCAGTACGGGCCGCCGGAGTGCTCGCCGGAGCAGTGGGACTTCTACACCGAGTGGCGCTCGGCCTGCATCACGTTCCCGGAGACCTGACCCGGGCTCAGGGCGGCCACTCCCGGACGCTGCGGACCAGCGCGGCGAACGCGCGCTCCGGCGGGGTGAGGGTGCGGTCGGTGCGGTGCAGGAGCGAGATGGTGCGGCTCGGGGCCGGCACGTCGAGCTCGACCCGCGCCAGGCTCCCGTGCTCCAGCTCGTACCGCGTGGCGTGGTCGGACAGCAGCGTGATGCCGAGCCCGTGCCGGGCGGCCTCCTTCAGCGTGTCGGGACCCCACAGATCCCAACGGTCGACCTCGGTGAGCCCCCACCCGGCGAGGGCCTGCTCCTGGAGACGGCGGGTCGCCGAGCCCGCCTCGCGCAGGAGGAACCGCTGTTCGGCCAGCTCGGCCGGCCCGATCCGGCGGCCGGTCAAGGGTGAGTCCGGCGCCGCGACCAGCACCATCTCCTCCTCCAGCACCGGCTCGGCGGTGAGGCGCTCGTCCAGCGGCGTGTCCACCGCGAGGCCGAGGCCCGCTTCGCCGTCCACCAGCCAGCCCTCGACGACTTCCTCGTTGCCCACCCGGATCTGGCACGAGACGCCCGGCACCTGGCGGGAGAACTCGGCGACCAGCCGCGGCACCAGGTAGGTGCCGACGGTCGTGGTGCCGGCCACCACCAGCTGGCCGGCCTCCAGCCCCCGGTACTCGGCGGCGCAGCGGGAGATCTCCTCCAGGAGCGCGAACACCATCCGCGCCTTGGCCACCACCTCGCGTCCCGCGGGGGTGGGCCGGGCGCCGTCGGGTCGCCGCTCCACCAGCTGGACCCCCAGCGAGCCTTCGAGGGCCCGGATCTGGCTGGAGACGGCCGGCTGGCTCATGTACAGCGCGCGGGCGGCAGCAGAGAAGCCGCCGGAGTCCACGACCTGCACGAGGATGGCGAGGCGGTTCAGGCTCATCGCCATGGCCGGATCATCCCCCGCGAGCCCGCCTCGGGCGGTGGCCCGCAGCCCATCAGTAGCTCATCAGACAAGTCTTGACAGCGCAGGTCGCTTTCCTGTCTTCTGTCCACATCATCAACTTGTCGGACAAGTCAGATGTGGCGGCAGAAAGTGACGTCTCATCGTGTCGTGATCGCGTGAGTCCACGCCGCGGCGCCACCCCTGACCGGACGGGCGACGGACCGCTTCGGGCCCTGTCCGGTTCTGCTCGCCGTCGGCGCGGTCCGCGTCGGCCTGCCGGACTCCCTGCGGGGATCGCCGGCATCCGGTCCCGGCGGGGGCGGTGGGGGCTGACGGTGGAGCCGTACCCGTGGTCGGCGGTCCCGGCTCGGGGTCGCGCGGCTCGATCTCGGAGGGTTCGGACCGGCCTACGGGCGCGACCGCGGGTCGGTCGGGGTAGGTGGTGACCCGTTGAGCAGGTACTGCCAATGACTGGCTGCGCTGGACAGATGCGTGTCGATCAGGCGCATGGCGCCGTCCTCGTCGCGGTCGACGAGCGCAGCGAGGATCGCTTCGTGCTCGCGGAGGGACTGCCGACAGCGTGCCGGATCGCTGAAGTAGTAGACACGTCGTCGTTCGGTCATGAGGAAGAAGAGGTCGACCAGGCTGAGCAGCACGCTGTTCCGTGCAGCACGGACGATCCCGCAATGGAAGGCGCGGTCCAACGCCGCGATCCTCGCCGGGTCGTTCAGCGCATCCGTCCATTCGGTGAGGCAGTCGCGCAACGCGGCGATGTGGTGCTCCTCGTGCCGGCCGCAGGCCAGGCGGATGGCCTCCTTCTCCTGGATGCGCCGGACCTCGACGATCTCGCCGACCAGGTCGCCGGACAGCGGGACGCCGATGTCGGCGAACAGCCGCAACGCCTCGATGCTGGCCGACTCGGTGGTCATGTAGATCCCCGACTTCGGTCTCCGCTCGATCAGGCGCAAGGCCTCCAGCACGGACAGCGCCTCGCGCACCTGCGGCCGGCCGACCCCGAACCGCTCGGCGAGCTCCCTCTCGGAGGGGGCCCGTTCGTTGGGGGCGTAGCCGCGCGAGAGCAGGAACGGGACGATCTCCGCCACCAGCAGGTGCTGTTCCTTCATGCGTCTCCGTCTTCCGCTCGTCCAGCGGCGCACCGGTGGTCTTCCAATCTGGTAAGTCCAGATGTTAGCGTCGTGGGCACGAGCCGGAGACGACGACGGAGGGTGAGCGGCCGTGGGGCCGAGCGACACCGAGAGGCACGTGTCCCGCTCGCTCCGCCGACCACCCCGCGGCCGGGGACGCAGTGCTTCGCCCCTTCCCGCAGTGTGCTCCCGGACCTGGGCCTCGTCGATCCACCCGAGGCATCGCGACTCGTTGCGGCACGCACCGGCGTGCCGTCCCCGTCGGCCGCTCGCCGACCGGCTCGAGAGATGAGAGGAGCACCATGCCAGCGCTCGACCCCTCAGTCCTGGACGCGCTCAAGGGCTACGACTCGCCGACCCTGTCCAACGCGATCGAGCTTTTCGAGGTACGTCCGCGGGACACGGGGTACATGCGCCACGAGGTGCGCTGCATGTTCCCGGACCTGCCGAGGATCGTCGGGTACGCGGCCACCGCGACGATGCGGGCCCGTGGCGGGGGCGAGGGCTACGACCCCGACGCTCTGACCACGCACGTGCAGGAGGTGCCGGAGCCGCGGATCGTCGTGGTCCAGGACCTGGACGACGAGCCCGCCCACGGTGCGATGTGGGGCGAGGTCATGGCCACGATGTTCTCGCGGCTCGGCTGCCTCGGCGCGGTCACCGACGGTTCGGTGCGCGACCTGGACGAGGCCCGCGAGATGGGCTTCGCGTTCTTCGCCCGCGCCACGACCGTCTCCCACGGCTACGCGCACGTGGAGAGCGCGGGTGAGCCGGTGACGGTGGGTGGGCTGACCGTTCGGCCCGGCGACCTGCTGCACGCCGACAAGTACGGCGTGCTCCTGATCCCGACCGAGATCGCCGCGGAGCTACCGGCCGCGGCCGAGCGCGTGATCGCCGCCGAGCAGGAGTTCATCGGCTGGATCCGGTCACCGGAGTTCGACGCCGCCCAGCTGCCGGAGCGGCGCGCGAAGATGAAGGACGCATTCATGCGCTGAGGCAGGCGCACTCGTTGCAGCGGTCGCCCACGAGCCAAAGGATGTCTCGCGAATGACCAAGCCGGTGGATGAGCGCCATGACCTCACACCACCCGTCGACGAGCCGCGACCGACCCGGCGCAAAGACGCACCGCCGTGGCCGGCGCGGCTGCCGCCGCTGGTGAACTGGCCGGTGGTCTTCGCGATACCGTTCCTCATCGCGGCCACCCTGGTCGTCGTCTACCCGGTGGTCTACGGATTCTGGATGGGGGCCGACCCGGACCTCTACGAGGACCTGTTCACCGATGACACATATCTCCGGACGGTCTGGAACACGATCGTCTTCGTCGGCCTCGGGGTCAATCTGAAGCTCGTGCTGGCGCTGCTGCTGTCCGGGTTCTTCGCGCTGGGCAACTGGTGGATCCGCGGCCTGCTCGCGATCAGCCTCCTGCCGTGGGCGATACCGTCGGTCCCCGCATTGCTGTCGATCCACTGGATGCTCAACCCGCAGTGGGGGATGCTCGGCACCCTGCTCGGCTCGATGGCCATTCCGAACCCGGCCTGGCTGATCGACTCGACGTGGGGGATGGTCGCGGCGATCGGCGCCCACATCTGGAAGTGGCTGCCGTTCTGGACGCTCATCATGCTGGCGGCTCGCATGGCGATTCCCCAGGACGTCTACGAGGCGGCGGCCGTGGACGGCGCCACCGGGTTGCGGCGCTTCTTCTGGGTGACGTTCCCGATGCTCAGCAACGTGTTCCTCACCAGTGCGCTGCTGTCCACCATCTGGACGCTGTCGGACTACAACAGCATCCACTTCGTCACCGGTGGGGGCCCTGCCGACTCGACGCACGTGCTCGCCACGCTCGGCATCAGGTACGCCTTCGACGTCGGTGACGTCGAGCAGGGTGTCGCCGTCGCCCTCAGCGCGCTGCCGGTGATCGTCCCGCTGATCGTCGTACTGGTCCGCAGGCTCGGGCGGGAGGGGTTCTGATGGCCGCGACCCGGATGGGTTCCCCCGCCGCCCGGATTCGGCGCAACACGGGGCTCGCGCTGATCGCGGTCGTCGTCCTGGTCTGGACGCTGCTGCCCATCTACCACATGGTGATGATGTCGGTCAGCCCGAGCGAGGAGGTGTTCGCGCGGCACCTGTGGCCGGCGAGCCCGACGCTCGAGAACTACTGGACCGTTCTCACCGCGGGCGACTTCTTCGTCGAGCAGTTCTGGCGACAGCTGTGGAACAGCATCTTCGTCGCCGCACTCACCACGTTCCTGGTGCTGCTCATCGGCACGCTCGCGAGCTTCACGATCGCGCGGCTGCGGCCGCGCTGGGGCAACGCGTTGTCGAACGCGGCGCTCGCGACCTACGTCATCCCGACGTCGTTCCTGGCCATCCCGCTCTACCGGGCGATGGCGAACTACAGCCTGCTCGACACCTCGTGGGCCCTGATCTTCTCGATGACCGCGTTCGCGTCGCCGTACGCGATGTGGGTCTTCACCCAGTACGCGAAGACGGGCATACCCCTGGAGCTCGACGAGTCGGCGCGCGTCGACGGCGCCACGAACTGGCAGATCTACGTGCGGATCTACCTGCCGCTGATGCGCCCTGTCCTCGTCGCGATCGGCACGTACGCGCTGCTCAGCTCGTGGAACGAGTACCTGCTCGCGTTCCTGTTGCTCAACTCCGCGGAGAACATGACCCTTCCGGTGGCGCTCGGGTCGTTCCTCAACACCGACCAGGTGCCGTGGAACCTGCTGATGGCCACATCGCTGTTGTACGCCATCCCGCCGGTGATCATCTACTACGTGTTCCGGAGGAACGTCGCCAGCGGCATGACCGCCGGTGGCGTGAAGACCTGACGACGCGACCTGACGACGTCGGCCCCCGCTCGACGATGAGAGGGAAGGAAGAACGAGATGACCACGCAACATTCCAGGGTCATGCCATTCGCGCGGACCGTCGGACGGCGCAGCTTCCTGCGCGGGGCCGGCCTCCTCGCCGCGGGCGCCACGGCGGTCCCGCTGCTCAGCTCCTGCGGCGGTTCCGGTGCCGGCGCGAGCGACTCCCTCGTCGTGTGGTGGAACCAGGGCTTCTACCCCGCTCAGGACGAGGCGGTCCGCGCGGTCGCCCAGGCGTGGTCGCAGCAGGCCGGCATGCCGATCGACCTGCAGTTCTACGGCACCAACGACATCCCGCAGAAGGAGCAGAGCGCGGTTGCCGCCGGCAGCACCCCCGACGTGCTGTTCGCCGAGATCAACCAGTCGGCCAAGCACGCCTACGAGGGCCTGCTGGCCGACGTCTCCCGCGTGGTCGAGCCGATGCAGATCACCGACGGCGCGCGCCGGTCCGCGCGGCTCTACAACGGCGAGGCCGAGGCAGCCTCCTACTACACGGTGCCGCTGTGGCAGTTCACCGTGTCGCTGTTCCACTGGCGCAGCATGCTGGCCGACATCGGCATGGACCACGCCCAGGCGCCACGCGACTGGGACGGGTACTGGGGGTTCTGGAAGCAGGCCCAGGACGCCTACCGCGCCCGCGGTAACAACGACGTGTTCGCGGTCGGCTGGCCGATGGGCTCGGCCGCGGGGGACACCAACTACGACACACAGCAGGTGCTGCGCGCGTACGGGGTCGAGCTGCTCGACGACCAGAACAACCTCGTCACGACCGACGAGGTGCGCCGGGGCGTCGCCGATGCTCTCACCTGGATCGTCGACCTCTACAAGCAGGGCTATTCGCCCGCCGACAGCCTCAACTGGCAGGACAGCAGCAACAACACCTACTTCCTCAACCGCTCCGTGCTGTGCACCCCGAACGGGTCGCTGTCCATGCCGGGCGCGATCAAGGAGGACGAGCCGGAGAAGTGGAAGGACATCGTCACCACCGGCTTCCCGGACCGGGCGATCGGCGGCCCGAGCCCCTCGATCACGCTGCTGCACAGCGCCGCGGTGTTCGAGGCGAGCGAGAAGAAGGACAAGGCGTTGGACTTCCTCTCGTTCTTCACCCGGCCCGAGAACGTGATCCAGGTCCTGAAGGGTGCCCAGGGCCGCTGGGCGCCGGTGCAGACCTCGCTGCTGGAGGACCCGTACTTCGCCCAGTCCGACGACCCGAACGTGCAGGCCGCGATCCAGCAGATGAGCGGCCAGACGGTGCCGTCCTGGGCGACGCTCAGCCCGGCCTACAGCCAGTCCGAGCGGGTGCAGGTGTGGGGCAACGCGATCGGCCGCGTGGCGCTGCAGGGGGCGTCCCCGCAGGAGGGGGCCGACTGGGCGCTGGAGCAGATCCAGGAGCAGTTCAAGGAGTTCGAGGTCGGCTGAGCGGATCGATGTCGATGACGAAGGGGAACCGATCGTGAAGATCGCAGCCGTGCGCTGTGTCGAGTACAGCGGCACGATGGACCACCCGGGCGCGTTCTGGGAGGAGCGCCTGATCCGCCCGGTCGACATCTACCCCCAGTTCAAGGCCGAGGGGCCGGGGTTCCTGCCGCGGGAGGGAGCCGGCCCCTACCGGATGACGTCGGTGTACGTGCACATCGAGACCGACGAGGGCGTCACCGGCACCGCGGGCCCGATCACCCACGAGCAGGCCCACCTCGTCACCTCGACCTTCGCGCCGTTGCTGGTGAGCCAGGACCCGCTGGCCTCCGAGTACCTCTGGGACGTCATGTACCGGTACGCGGTGCACGGGCGCAAGGGCGTCGAGATGATGGCGATCAGCGCGTTGGACTGCGCGCTCTGGGACCTCAAGGGCCGCCACCTCGGGGTCCCGGTGTACGTGCTGCTCGGTGGCCCGACCCGGGACTCCATCCCGGCGTACGCCTCGGCCCTCGGCTACTCGCTCGAACCGGACAGGGCGCGCGAGCGGGCCGCCGAGATCGTGGGTGAGGGGTTCACCGCCACGAAGTGGTTCCCCCGCCACGGGCCGGTGGACGGGAAGGCCGGGATGGCGGCGAACGTCGCGCTGGTCGCGGCGCTGCGGGAGGCCGTGGGTCCGGACGTCGACATCATGGTCGACGCCTGGATGTCGTGGGACGTTCCCTACGCCCTGCAGATGGCCGACCGCCTCGCGGAGTACGCGCCGCGGTGGATCGAGGAGCCGGTCATGCCGGACAAGCCGCAGTCCTACGCCGAGATCACCCGGCGGATGCGCAACGACATCCTGGTGTCCGGCGCGGAGCACGAGTACACGCGCTGGGGCATCCACCAGCTCATGGCGGCCGGCGCCATGCACCTCTACCAGCCCGACACGTACTGGGCGGGCGGCATCAGCGAGATGCTCAAGATCGCCGCGCTGGCGAGCGCCTACGACGTGCAGCTGATCCCGCACGGGCATTCGGTGCCGGCCAACACCCACTTCAGCTTCGCCCAACCGGCGACGCTCACGCCGATGGTCGAGTACCTGCTGAAGTGGAACACGATCCACCAGTGGTTCCACGCCCACCCGGTCCACCCGGTGGACGGGAGGGTGACCCCGCCGACGCAGCCGGGGCTGGGCATGGACCTCGACGAGAACAAGATCGAGTCGCGCCGGGAGCTGAGCTTCTCGTGACGGTTTCCGGCTGCGGGTTGACACCACGAACCGGCCGACTAGATTAAGTAATTAGACAAAACAAATCAGCGGATCCTTCGATCGGACACAGTGACCGATAACGAACAGCAAGGAGTGATCGTGGGCAGGTCTTTGCGTGAACTGTGGGACGGCGGCGAGGCGACGATCGGCGGTTGGTGCTCGATCCCCAGCTCGTTCTCCGCGGAGATGATGGGCCGTTGCGGCTTCGACTGGGTCTGCATCGACACCCAGCACGGCGTGATCGGCTACGACGAGATGATGCCGATGCTGCAGGCGCTGTCGATCACGGGGACGCCGGCGTTCGTGCGGGTGCCGTGGAACCAGCCCGACCACATCATGAAGTCCCTCGACGCCGGAGCGCAGGGCGTGATCGTGCCGATGGTGAGCACCGTCGAGGACGCGAAGGCGGCGGTCGCGGCGGCGAAGTACCCGCCGATGGGCATGCGCAGCTGGGGCCCGATCCGGGCCGCGCTCGACGTGCCGGATTACAGCCCCGAGTCGGCCAACCGGCGCACGATCGTCGCGGTCATGATCGAGACGCCGGGCGGGGTGGAGAACCTCGAGGAGATCCTGCAGGTTCCCGGCGTCGACGCGGTGTACGTGGGCCCGTCGGACCTTGGGCTCGGGCACGGCATGACGCCCACGCTGAAGGTCGAGAACCCCGAGCACGAGAAGCTGATCGACCGGATCGTCGACGCCTGCCGGCAGCACGGCATCGTCGCGGGGATCCACTGCGACAGCGTCGAGACGGTGCGCCGCTGGCACGCGCGCGGCTACGGGATGTTCACCGTGGGCTCGGACGCCGCCCTGATGCGTTCGGCGGCCACGGCGGTGGTGGCGCAGGCGTTCGAGGGCGGCCGGGAGATCAAGGTCCCCGCCACGGGGCAGTACGCATGACTCGTGTCTTCGTCTCCCAGGAGATCGTCGAGGACGCCCTCGAGGAGTTCGAGGGCAGCGGCATCACGGTGGACCTGCGCCGCGACCACCGGCCGTTGCCCGCGGAGGAGTTGCGCGCGACCGCGGCGGACTACGACGGGCTGATCTGCCTGCTCACCGACCGCATCGACGCGGAGTTCCTCGCGGCGTGCCCGCGGCTGCGGGTGGTCGCGAACGTCGCCGTCGGCTTCGACAACATCGACGTGGCCGCGGCCACCCGCGCCGGGGTGGCCGTCACCAACACCCCGCGCGTGCTCACCGACGCCACCGCCGACCTGGCGTTCACGCTGCTGCTCGCTACCGCCAGGCGGGTGCCGGAGGGCGACGCGTTCCTGCGGGCGGGGAAGTACACGCACTGGCGGGTCAAGCAGGAACAGATGGGCGTGGACGTCTTCGGTGCCACGCTCGGGCTGTTCGGGCTCGGCCAGATCGGGCGGGCCGTGGCGCGGCGGGCCCGGGGCTTCGACATGACGGTGCTCTACCACGACGTGCACCGGCTGCCGGCCGAGGACGAGCGGGAGCTCGGCGTGACGTACGTGGAGTTCGAGGAGCTGCTCGCGCGCAGCGACTTCGTGTCGGTGCACTCACCGCTCACCGACACCACACGGCACCGGTTCGACGCCGCGGCGTTCGCGGCGATGAAGCCCACCGCGATGCTGATCAACACCGCGCGCGGGCCCGTCGTCGACGAGGCCGCGCTGGCCGCCGCCCTGCGCGACGGCGTCATCGCAGGCGCGGGCCTGGACGTCTTCGAGCGCGAACCGGAGGTCGATGCGCAGCTGGTCCAGCTGCGCGAGCGGGTGGTGCTGCTGCCGCACCTGGGCAGCGCCACCGGCACCACCCGCCGGGAGATGTGCCGGATGGCGGCCCGCAACGTCCGCGACGCGCTCTCGGGCAAGCGCCCGGAGAGCCTGGTGAACCCCGAGGTGGCCCCGCGGGAGGGGACGGGATGAAGGTCCGCGAGGCCGTCGCGGAGATCCTGAAACGCGAGGGCGTGCAGATCCTCACCGGATATCCGGTCAACGACATCCTCGAGGAGGGCGCGGTCGCCGGGATCCGCCCGGTGATCGTGCGCCAGGAACGCATCGGCCTGCACATGGCCGACGCGATGTCGCGGGTCACGAGCGGCGACACGATCGGCGTGTTCGCCATGCAGCACGGCCCCGGCACCGAGAACGCCTACGGCGGCATCGCCCAGGCGTACTCGGAGTCGGTGCCGATCCTCGTGCTCCCGGCGGGCTACCCGCGCCGGCTCGCCCACGTCGACCCGAACTACCACGCCTGCCGCCAGATGGCAGGCGTCACCAAGTCGGCCGAGCCGATCGTGGCCGCCGCCGAGGTGCCGCACGTGCTGCGGCGGGCGTTCTCCCGGCTGCGCACCGGGCGCGGCGGGCCGGTGCTGGTCGAGATCCCGGTCGACCTGTGGAACGAGGAGGTGCCCGAGCCGCTCGCCTACGCACCGGTGACCAGGATGCGGTACGGGCCGGACCCGGGCGACGTGCGGCGTGCCGCTGAGCTGCTCGCAGGGGCGCGCCACCCGGTGATCTACGCCGGGCAGGGTGTGCACTACGCGAAGGCGTGGGACCGGCTGCGCGAGCTCGCGGAGCTGCTCGCCGCCCCGGTGACCACCAGCCTGGAGGGCAAGAGCGCCTTCCCGGAGGACCACCCGCTCGCGCTCGGCTCGGGCGGGCTGGCCATCCCGAAGCCGGTGCGGCACTACCTCGACGCTTCCGACGTGATCTTCGGGGTGGGGTGCAGCTTCACCGAGACCGCGTTCGGCACCCAGCTGCCGCTGGACAAGCGGGTGGTGCACGCGACGCTCGACCCGATGCACCTGGGCAAGGACCTCCCCGTCGAGGTCGGCCTGCTCGGCGACGCGGCGCTCACCCTGGACGCCCTGCTCACCGAGCTGCGCACACGGGTCGCGCCCCGCGACGCGGGTCCGGTCGCCGCCGAGATCGCGCGGATGCGCGAGGAATGGCTCGCCGAGTGGCTGCCCAAGCTCACCTCGGACGAGACGCCGCTGTCGCCGTACCGGGTGTTGTGGGACCTGCAGCACACGGTCGAGGTGGCGAACACGATCATCACGCACGACGCCGGCAGCCCCCGCGACCAGCTCTCGCCGTTCTGGAGGAGCACCCGCCCGCTGACCTACCTCGGGTGGGGCAAGACCACCCAGCTCGGATACGGGCTGGGCTCGCGATGGGGGCGAAGCTCGCCCGCCCCGACATGCTGTGCGTCAACGTGTGGGGCGACGCGGCGATCGGCTTCACCGGCATGGACTTCGAGACCGCGGTGCGCGAACGCATCCCGATCCTGTCGGTGCTGCTCAACAACCACAGCATGGCGATCGAGCTGTCCCGGATGCCGGTGTCCACCGAGCGCTTCCGCGCCACGGACATCTCCGGCGACTACGCCGCCTTCGCCCGGGCGCTGGGCGGGTACGGGGAACGCATCACCGAGCCCGCGGAGATCGTGGCGGCGATCAAGCGCGGCATCGCGGCGACGGAGGCGGGACGGCCGGCGCTGCTCGAGTTCATGACCAGCAAGGAGACCACGGTCTCCCGATACCCCAGGGAGTCTTGAGTGACCACATCGGACCGCGTTGAGATCGCCGCTATCGGGCCGCAGCGCCCGCGGGTGCTGGAGGCGCTGCGCGCCGAGTTCACCCTGCACGAGATCGCCGCCACCGACGACGTCGCCGCCGCCCTCGGCCCCGCGGCCGGGCGGGTCCGCGGCGTCGTCACCAGCCCCATGATCGGCGTGTCCACGAAGGTCATGGACGCGCTGCCGAACCTGGAGATCGCCGCGCTGTTCGGCGTCGGGCTCGAGCGCACCGACCTGGTGGCCGCCCGCGAGCGCGGCGTCGTCGTGACCACCACGCCGGTGCTCTACGAGGACGTGGCCGACCTCGCCGTGGTGCTGGCGCTGGACGTGACCCGGCGGGTCACCGAGGCCGACCGGTGGCTGCGGACCGGCAAGTGGGCTGCGGGCGGGCAGTTCCCGTCGGGCCACCGCTTCTCCCGCAAGCGCGCCGGCATCCTCGGTATGGGCCGGATCGGGCGGGTGCTGGCCACCCGGCTCGCCGCCTTCGGCATGGACGTCCGGTACTTCGACCCGAAGCCCGCAACCGACGTCGACTACCCGCTGTACCCCAGCGGGGTGGAGCTGGCGCGCGACTCGGACTTCCTGTTCCTGTGCGCAGCGGGCGGCCCCGGGCAGCGCAACCTCGTGGACGCGGAGATGCTCTCCGCGCTCGGCCCGCAGGGCGTGTTCGTCAACATCTCGCGCGGCTGGCTCGTCGACGAGGACGCGCTCGTCGAGGCGATCGTCTCGGGCACGATCGCCGGGGCGGGCCTGGACGTCTTCGAGGACGAGCCGAACGTGCCGCAGGCGCTGCGCGACGCCGACAACGTGGTGCTGCTCCCGCACATCGCCAGCAACACCGAGGAGACCCGGCGGGACATGGACGACTGCATGGTCGACAACGTCCGCTCGTGGTTCGCGGGCAACGGCGCGGTCACGCCCGCCACCTGAGGAGGCCACGATGAAGATCACCGGGGTGGAGACCTTCCCGATCGAGGTTCCGCCACCGCACAAGGGCGGCACGGTGTGGCTGTTCCTGCGCCTGGACACCGACACGGGGATGCGCGGCTACGGCGAGGTCATGATGCTCGCCGGCGCGTTCCGGCCGCGGGCGATGGCCGCGCTGATCGAGGACCTCGTCGAGACGAAGCTGCTCGGCCACGACCCGTACGAGATCGAGCTGCTCTGGGAGAAGCTCTACACCCGGGCCGGCTACAGCCACTACCCGGAGCAGACGAAGCTGGCGATCATCAGCGGCCTGGAGATGGCGTGCTGGGACATCGTCGGCAAGGACGTCGGCCGGCCGGTGCACCGGCTGCTCGGTGGGGCGGTGCGCGACCGGGTCCGCACCTACACCTACATCTACCCCGACGACGCGAGCGACGTGGA
This sequence comes from Pseudonocardia adelaidensis, assembly GCF_039543345.1. Taxonomy (NCBI): domain Bacteria; kingdom Bacillati; phylum Actinomycetota; class Actinomycetes; order Pseudonocardiales; family Pseudonocardiaceae; genus Pseudonocardia; species Pseudonocardia adelaidensis. Next base: position 109,749 of record NZ_BAABJO010000003.1, read on the forward strand.
CCGGCACGAGATGTGGATGCAGCCGGACCTGGTGGCCGAGCGCGCCGCGTACTACGTGGACCTGGGGTTCACCGGGGTCAAGCTGGATCCGTTCGGGTTCGCCGTCACCCCTGAGCAGGGGTTGGGCCAGACGGTGCCCGTGCAGTACTCGCTGTCCGCGCTGGACACCGCCGAGGCGGTGATCGCCGCGATCCGGGCGGCCGTCGGCAGTCGCTGCGACATCCTCGTCGGCACGCACGGGCAGATGACGGCGGCGGGGGCGATCCGGCTGGCGCGGCGGCTGGAGCCGCACGACCCGTTGTGGTTCGAGGAGCCGGTGCCGCCGGAGAACATGGCGGAGATGGCGAAGGTGGCCCGGGGCACGCGGATCCCGATCACCGCGGGGGAGCGGCTGACCACCAAGTACGACTTCGCGCGCCTGATCGAGCACGGGGCGGCGGCGATCTTCAACCTGGACGTCGGGCAGGTGGGCGGCATCCTGGAGAGCAAGAAGATCGCGGGCATGGCGGAGGCCCATTACCTGCAGATCTCGCCGCACGTGTGGGGTGGTCCGCTGATCGCGGCAGCGTCGGTGCAGCTCGGCGCGTGCTGCGCCAATTTCCTGATCATGGAGTCGATCGAGCGGTTCGGAGGGTTGCACGCAGAGCTGCTCGACGAGCCGATCGAGTGGCGCGACGGATACGTCGTCGTGCCGGACCGGCCGGGGCTCGGCCACGACCTGAACGAGGACCTGGCCCGCAGGCTCGCGCCTGGGGAGTAGCGGAGAGAAGTGAGCGAGCTTGCGAGCGAACCAGTGTCACAGCGCCCGCGCGCTGCGTTGTTCCTTTCTGGGCCGGCCGAGCGCTAGCGAGGCCGAGCGATGAGCATCCTGGGAACGCGGGTCGTCCGTACGGAGGACTCGAAACTGTTGACGAGCCTCGACGTCGTGCGCTACGTCGGTGAGCCGGTGGCCGCAGTGGTCACCGACGAGCGCTACCAGGGTCAGGTCGCCGCCGAGCTCGTGGTGGTCGACCACGACCCGCTGCGCGCGGTCATCGATCGGCTCGCGGCCGAGGGCACCCACCCCCCGGACGAGCCCGGCGCGGGTGCCGCCTACCGCGAACACCTCGTGCGCGTCCTCGTGCGGCGCGCGCTGGAGGAGGCGGCCCAGCGGGAGACGGCACAGCGGGAGACGGCACAGCGGGAGGGGACGGCGTGAAGCCGGCGGCGACGCGGGAGGTCGGGCGGACCGGCGTCGAGGTCACGCAGCTCGGGTTCGGCGGCGGGGCGCTCAAGCTGCCCCGGCCCGCGTACTCCGACGACGACGCGACGGCGGCGCTCGAGGCGGCATGGGCGGGCGGGGTGCGCTACTACGACACCGCCCCGTTCTACGGGCGCGGGATCAGTGAGCAGCGGCTGGGCCGTTTCCTCGGCGGGCGCTGCTCCGGGGGCGAGGACCCGTCGTTCGTCCTCTCGACGAAGGTCGGGCGCCTGATCCGCCCGGCCCGCGCGGCGCAACGGCCCGCGGCGCGGACCGGGATCGGCGACCTCGCCACCTGGGAGGTGCACCACGACTACAGCCGGGACGGTGTCCTGCGCTCGATCGAGGACTCGATCCAGCGGCTGGGCATCTCCGCGATCGACCTCGTCCTCGTGCACGACCTCGACACCGTCCACCTCGCGCCCCAGGCGCGGATGGACGCCCACACCGACGATCTGCTGCGGTCGGGCTGGGCGGCGTTGCAGGACCTCAAGGCGGAGGGCGTGATCCGCGGCGTCGGCTTCGGGATCAACGAGATCGGGCTGGTGTCGCACTGGCTGGACCGGTTCGACCCGGACCTGTTCCTCGTCGCGGGCCCGTACACGCTGATGGAGCAGGGCGGGCTGGCGGAGCTGGACCGGTGTGCCGACCGCGGGGCCGGCGTCGTGATCGGCCAACCGTTGGCCTCGGGGATCCTCGCCACGGGTCCGGCCGAGGGCGCCACCTACTACTACCGGGAGGCGGCCGCCGGGGAGCGGGACCGGGCTCGCCGGCTGCAGGAGGTGTGCGCGTCGTTCGGCGTGCCGCTGCCCGCGGCCGCGGTGCAGTTCCCGCTCGGGCACCCGGCCGTCGCCGCCGTGATCCCCGGGGTGAAGAACGCCGGCGAGGCGCGGTCGTGCCTGGAGGCCTTCTGCCACGAGATCCCGGCCGACCTGTGGGCCGCGCTGAAGGACGCGGGCCTGCTGGCCCCCGACGCCCCCACCCCGGCATGACGGCGGCCGCGCGCACCCGCGCATGGTCGTTCGCCGATGCGGCGGGCGACCATGCGCGCATGGTCGTTCGCCGATGCGGCGGGCGTGCCGCTCGCCGACGGCGAGGTGCTGCTGTGGTGGCTGGGGCAGGCCGGGTTCGTGCTGCGCGGCGGCGGTGCGACGCTGCTCGTCGACCCGTACCTGACCGCGACCGGGGCGCGGCGGTTCCCGCCGCCGTTCCCGCCGGCGGACACGGCTGTGGTCGATGCCGTGCTCGTGACCCACGAGCACGGCGACCACCTCGACGTCGACGTCGCCCGCGCGTTCGCCGAGGCCGGCTCCGCGGCCCGGTGGGTGGTGCCGGAGCCGGTGGCCGACGGGCTCGAGTCGCTCGGGATCCGCCGGGAGCTGATCGAGCCGGCCCAGCCGGGGCGACCGCTCACGATCGGCCCGGCACGAGTGGACCCGCTGCCCGCCCACCACGGCGTCGACATGACCGATGCGTACGGCACGGGCGCCGAGCTCTCGGGCGGGCTGGTGCGCTTCCTCGGCTACGTCGTCGACCTCGGGGGCACGCGGGTCTACCACTCCGGCGACTGCCTGGCCTACCCCGGCCTGGCGGAGGAGCTGGCCCGGCTGGAGGTGCACGTCGTGCTGCTGCCGGTCAACGGCCGCGACGCGGAGCGGGAGGCGCGCGGCATCGTCGGCAACATGTCCGCCGAGGAGGCGGTCGAGCTCGCCGTGCGCGCGGGCGCCGAGGTGCTGGTCCCGATGCACTGGGACATGTTCGAGGGCAATCCCGGGCACCCGTCGCGGGCCGTCGCGCTGGTCGAACGCGACCACCCGGAGCTGACAGTGATCGTTCCGAGCAGGGCCCGCCCGATCGGGCTGCGCCGGTTCGGGCCGAGGGGAGAGGCTGGATGAACGACAAGAGCGTGGAGACCCGGTTCCTGGGCGCGAGTGGCCTGCAGGTGCCGGTGCTGACCATGGGCACGATGACGTTCGGTGGCGTCGGCCGGCACGCGCCCACCGGGAAGGTGCAGGTCGACGAGGCGACGCGCATGGTCGACATGTGTCTCGAGCGCGGCGTCGACTTCTTCGACACGGCCGACGTCTACTCGCAGGGGCTGTCGGAGGAGATCCTCGGGCAGGCGCTCGGCAAGCGCCGCGGCGACGCGCTCGTCGCCACGAAGCTCAACGGGCCGATGGGCGAGGGGCCCAACGACCGTGGCCAGTCCCGCCACCACATCATCGCCGCCTGCGAGGCGAGCCTGCGCCGGCTGGGCACCGACTACATCGACCTCTACCAGGTGCACTCCGTCGACGAGCGGACGCCTATGGAGGAGACCCTGAGCGCGCTCGACGACCTGGTGCGCCAGGGCAAGGTGCGCTACATCGGCTGCTCGAACTACTCCGCATGGCACCTGATGAAGGCGCTGTCGGTGTCCGAGCGGCGCGGGTTCGAGCGCTACGTGTCGCTGCAGGCCTACTACAGCCTGGTCGCCCGCGAGCTGGAGCACGAGCTCCTGCCGGTCAGCCAGGACCAGGGCGTGGGCGTGCTGGTCTGGAGCCCGCTGGCCGGCGGCTTCCTCACCGGTAAGCAGCGCCGGGGCGAGGCGCCACCGGCCGATAGCAGGCGCGCGGCGAACGGCGACACCGGGACGATGGATCTCGAGCAGGGCTTCGACATCGTCGACGCGCTCGACGGGATCGCGCGCGAACGCGGCGCGAGCATCGCGCAGGTGGCGATCAACTGGCTGCTGCGCCGTCCCGGCGTCACGTCGGTGATCATCGGTGCCCGCACGCCGGAGCAGCTCGCGGACAACCTCGATGCGGCGTCGTGGGAGCTCACCGCCGAGGAGGTGGCGGCGCTGGACCGGGTGTCGGCCCGGCCGCTGCCCTACCCCTATTGGCACCAGCTGAAGATGAACCGCCCCCGCCTGCGCCACACGCTCGCAGACTCCGGACTCTGAGGTCGATCTTCGCTGGTCAGGGGCGGGATCTCGGCCCCCGACCGGCTGTTGACAGGAGAGCCTTGGCAAATATGCCAAGGGCGGGAACAAAACAAAACCTGAGGAGGCGTGCTGTTGCGCGCGCTCAGCATTCATCCCCATGGGAACGGCGGCCGGGTCGTGCTCGGCGACGTCCCCGAACCGGACCCCACCGACGGCACGCTGCTCGTCGAGGCGCTCGCCCTGGGCGTCTGCGGTACCGATCGCGAGATCGTCCTGCGCGGACCGCGGGCGCTGCCGGCCGGTCGCGAGGGCCTGATCCTCGGGCACGAGTCCCTCGGCCGGGTCCTGGAGGCCCCACCGGAAGCCGGCCTGGCGCCGGGTGATCACGTGGTCGGCATCGTGCGGCGGCCGGACCCGGTGCCCTGCTCGTTCTGCGCGGCCGGCCAGTTCGACCTGTGCGAGAACGGCCGGTTCACGGAGCGGGGCATCCTGGGCCGCGACGGATACGGTTCGGAGCGGTTCCGCATCGAACCGGAGTACGTCGTGCGCGTGGACCCGGCGCTCGGTCTGAGCGCGGTTCTCGTCGAGCCGGCGAGCGTGGTCGCCAAGGCGTGGGCACAGCTGGAGCGCGCGGTGCGCCGGCCGTTGCGCCGGGCGCTCGTGCTCGGCGCCGGGCCGATCGGGCTCCTCGCCGCCCTGTTCGGCGCGCAGCGCGGCGCGGAGGTCCACGTCGTCGATCGGGTCGGGCACGGGGCGAAGCCCGCCCAGACCCGCAAGATCGGTGCCGTCTACCACACGAGCGTCGACGACCTGCACGGCGTCTTCGACGTGGTCATCGAGTGCTGCGGTGCCCTGGTGGGCGAGGCCGTCCAGCGGGCGGCGCCCGGTGGCGCGGTGTGCCTGGTCGGGGTCGGCGACGCCCGGACCGTCGGGGCGATCAACCTGGCCGACCTCGCCCGCGCACTCATCTCGCAGAACAAGACCGTGATGGGCACGGTCAACTCGAACCGGCTCCACTTCGAGGCGGCGCACGATGCGCTCCGTTCGGCCGATCCGGCGTGGCTCGACGGCCTGCTCACCGATCGGCTGTCGCTCGCGGACTGGTCCGCGGCGTTCGAGACGGATCCGGAACGGATCAAGGCGGTCATTCGCTTCGCCGCATGAGGGCCTACTGTCCCCGACGGAAGGAGTCACCGACGACCACCTCGAGGCCAGGAAGACGGGAATTCATCAAGGGCGTTGGCGCAGCGAGCGCGCTGCTGGCCACTGGCCCGGTCCTCGCTGCCTGCGGCGGCGGTGGTGGGGGTGGCGCGAACCAGCTCGAGATCTTCTCCTGGTGGACGAGGGCCAGGCGGATCTGGCCGACTCGCACCTAGCCCTCGCAGGTGTGACTGCTACTGCTCGCCGCCGGTCGTCGAAGGGCGCACTGTTGCGCGAGCCTCGTCGGTGAGGGCGGCAGTCAGCGGTCGGCGCCCCGAGCCGCTCGAGGAGTCGCGGTCGACCCGGTGCGGAGGCCGGCGAGGAAGGCGTCGACGGCGGCCTCGGCGGCGCCGAGCAGTGGGCCCTGCACCCCCAGTTCGGCGGGGACCAGGTCGACCGGGCCGTTCGACAGGACCGGGCGGCGGTAGGCGATCGCGGTGCGCAGATCCGATTCGGCGTGCTGCAGCAGGTGGGCGAACACGCCGCCGAGGATGACCCGGCCCGGGTTGAACAGCGAGAGCAGGGTGGCGACGCCGGCCGCGAAGGCCGGGAGCACCGCGGTGAGGGCGTCCCGGGCTTCGGTGTCGCGCTGCTCGGACCGGGCCAGCAGGTCGGCGAGCGCCGTTTTGCGGGCGTGGGCGCCCGTAACCGTCACCCCGGCGTGCCGGAACACGGCGTCGGCGGCGACCTGGGTCTCCCAGCAGCCGTGGCCCCCGCAGTAGCAGGGGAGCGCGGCGTCACCGATCACCATGTGGCCGACCTCGCCCGCGTAGCCGGGGTGCCCACCCTGCAGCAGCCTGCCGTCGACGATGATGCCGCCGCCGACGCCGAGCTCGCTGCCCAAGTAGATCATGTGGTCGTGGTCGCGCCCGGCCCCGCGCAGGTGCTCGGCGAGCGCGATGAAGTTGCTGTCGTTGCCGGTGACGATGGGCGCGTCGACGTCGATCCGGCGCCGCAGCTCGTCGGCGAGCCGCAGGTCCCGCCAACCGAGCCGGGGGGCGAGCGCGACCGCGCCGTCGGTGGCCCGCACCAGTCCGGGGACGGCGAGCCCGATCGCGAGCGGCGGGTGCCGGCTGTCGCGGAGCTGCCCGCGGAGCAGGGTCGTGAGCTGGTCGAGGCTGGGTTCCGGGTCGCCGGGAGCGTAGTCGTGGGGCATCTCGGCGACCGTGCCGACGCTGCCGCCGAGGCCCACCCACGCGGCCCGCAGCGTGTCGTCCCGGATCACCACGGCGAGCACGCGCGCCGCCTCGCCCCGGGGTGCGACGAGCAGGGAAGGACGGCCCCGCGACCGGGCGAACTCCGTGACCACATCGGACTCGCTGACGAGCTCGCCCGCGGCCAGCTCGGCCACCAGGTCGCCGACGGCGCTGCGCGTCAGTCCGGTGATCTTCCCGAGCTGGGTCCTGGTGGTGGGTCCGTTCAAGTGCAGGTAGCGGAGCACGGTGCGCAGATTGTGCCGGCGAACGCTGACCGTGTCCCGGCCGGAACCCGACGTCACCGCTCACCCCGACGGATGCCGACCGCGACGCCGTGCGCCGTCCCGTCCCGCAGCATGCACCCATAGTGCCGTGTTGTTCGTGGCCCGGCCCGCACAGGCCGTCCGTACGATCCTCAGGCACCGCCGGTCGGCGTGGAGCGCGTCCAGCATCGGACCGTCAGCCGCGCGATGATCATCTCGGCGGACGAGTCCGTCGGGAGCAGCTGGTCGAGCCCGCTGAGGCGCAGCGGGCGGCGGACCGCGTGGTGGGGGGCGGCCAGGTGCACCTGTGCTCCGGTGGCGGTGGCCTGCTCCTGCAGTGCGCGCAGGATGTCCAACCCGCGGACGCCGAGGAACGGCACGCCCGCGAGGTCGATCACGATGTGCGGTCCCCGGCGCAGTTGCCGGGCCGTCTGGGCGGCGAGGACCGGGGCCGTCGCCGCGTCCAGCTCGCCACTGACCCGCACCAGGACGACTTCGGGTATGGGGGTGTGCAGCAGCACCTCCAACGGCCCGGGCTGCGGGGCGGTGGCTGAGGGCGGGCGTGTTGTCAGCAGGTCGTTCATCGGCGCCGGCGGTGCCGGGTCCTTCCACGTTCCTCACCCTCATCCGGGTGTGACGGAGGCTTCGCGCAGGTCGACCGTGGGCCGCCGATGGACGCCGGCCGTGGGTGATCTGCGGGAGTGACGTCTGCGCGAGCCAGTGGCGCACTTCGGGGACGGGGGTCGGTGGTGCGGGCCCGGCGGTGGTCAGCGGCCATCGCGGCCTCCGCTGTCGCCGCCCATCGCGCGGTAGATCAGGAACAGGTCCGGCAGCGTCGCATCGGCGACGTCCGGATTCCGTGACGGCGGTTCGTCGAGGTGGGGATGAATGCGCAGCCAGCCGGACCGGTCCGCCAGTCGGGCGGCCGCGTCGGCGAGCAGCGCGCGGACCCGACCGTCGCAGGCCTGCGCCTCGCTCAGGTCCACCAGCAGGAATCGGACCCCGCCGATCAGCAGCGCCTCCACGCGCTCGTGCAACTCGGCGAGGCGGTCGAGGTGGACCGCCGCCCCGACCACCCCGATCAGTGCGTGGTCACGATCGGGCCAGACGGCCCGGATCGCTACCGCGGGCACGTCGGATGGCGCCGTCGAGGCGGGACCGATGCGATCAAGCGGAGTCGTTGTGATCATCGGCTCGACTCCCTTGTTGCTCGACCTGCACTGCCATCCTCGGGCGCCGGTCGTGCGCCGAACGCGACCCGCAGAACAGCCGGGATCTCATTTAGCCCCCCGCACTTCGTGCGCGCAACCCCTTCCTCGCATCAACCGGAAAGCATGATCAGAACTGGCGTCTTTCCCACCGGGCACCTGTTCCCACGCACTGAGATCTGAATCGGTCAGCAACGGCCCGCTGTTGTGATCTCGCGGCCGCGCGGGGTACTGGTATCAGGCGGGGGAGCGCCGGCCCCGCGTCGGGGACGACGACGCAGCGAACGCTGGAACGCGGGGAAGAGGTGGTGAATCTAGGCCCGAAGTCGTCCTGACCCGCTCGTGACACGCGGTGTCAGCTGTTGCACGGGCGAACGGGGCAGCGCGGCGTGGATCCCGATCGGGTGCAGCGCGCGGCGGATGAATGCCGCCGGCTTTGCCGTGCGCCGCATTGTGGCCGCTTGATTCGTCTGACAATCCGTGCGGGCGGTAGCCACCGTAGGAACTCGCTCCACCGAGGGTGCCGACGATTGCGGTTGCCAGATCGTGAACGACGAGATTCGTGATAGTGCAACCGGATAGGCCACGGGCGTCAGTGGCAGGCGCCGATCCACCTCCGTCAACGAGAGCTGGATGTCCTCATGCGGGATACCCGCGGTTGCGAGGCCGGCGAACGGCTCGAGATCCACAACGTGAGCGTCGATGAACAGCTCGCGCGGGCGCACCTGTGCGGTCAGGTGCGCGGCCCGTTGACCTGGATGGCGATGGCGTCCAACAGCATCGAGGGCGTGAGCGGATGTGCAGCGATCAGCACGGCCTCGCGGCCGTCGCCGCCGTGTGCAAGACGGCCCGGCGGACGCGTGGGGGCCGGAGCGCCGATCCGCGCAAGTAGCGACCGGTAGCCGGCGTGGCGTGCTTCCCCGGTGGGTAATCGCTCAGTCTCGGCCACCTCACGGCCGAGGCTTCATCGGGCGACGGAGCCCAGAAGGCGCAGAAGATGCTCACGCTGGATGTGCAGTACCTCCCCGACGGCGCGACCACGATCGCGGCGGTCGGTGAGGTCGATGCGGCCACCGCGGCCCGCTTGAGTGCGGCCGTGCACCGTCAGCTCGAGCGCGGGCCGTCGTTGATCGAGCTCGACCTGCACGACGTCACCTTCCTCGGCGTCGCAGGCCTGCAAGTACTGCTGTGTGCGGCCGATCGCGCGACGGTCAGCGGGGTGCCGCTCCGGCTGGTCTACCGCGATCCGTCGCCCGCGCAGTTCGCCCTCGAGGCCGCGGGCATGGTGTCGGCCTCCCGTCCCGAGGGTGTCGGCCCCGACTTCGAGGTGGAGCGCTCCGAGGAGCTTCGGCCGGAACGCACAGATCGTGTGGAGCACCGCATCAGGCCAACCCTGCCTGGGGTGCGCTGAGGCGTGGCGTACTGCACCACGTCACCGTCACGGTCGGTCGCCGTAGATGTCGGCCAGGGCGGTGAACGCGGCCTTGGGTTCCCAGTGCATGTCCGGGTAGGTCTCGCCGTGGCGGTCCTCGAAGACCTTGACGATGCCGGGGCTGGCCAGGTCGAGGTCGTCGCGGGGGTCGCCATCGGGGCGGTGCGGGTGGCTCTCGAGCGCGAAGAGGAACACGAACGTGCTGTCGACCCCCTCGGTCTCGAAGATCTCCAACACCTCGCGCAGGTAGGTGGCCTGGCCGGCCTCATCGCGGATGTAGTCCCCGTTCAGCCGAACGGGGACGCCTGTGTCCCCGTCGAGCTCGACGATCTCCATGGCCCGAGCGCCGATGTCCCCCGCGCCCCGGTAGGTGGACGCGCCGAAGCCGGTGATCGCGACCGGCTCGCCCTGCGAGACGAGGGTGCGGACGCCGTCCCTGAACTGGTCGGCGACTTCGGCGGACCGGATCAGCTCGACGGACCTGATGTCGAACCGGCGCCAGTCGATGCGCTCGAACGGTATCGACGCGTAGGTGATCCGGCCGTGGAAGTGTTCGCGGACGGCCGCCACGGCCGCACCGAGGAAGTCGTCGAGACGTGCACTGACGTCGGCGAGCCGTTCGTGCCGGCCGTCGGGGTCGCCGAGCAGTCGTTGGAGCCGCTCTTCGACGCTGTTGCCGGGGAGGAATCCGCGGTTCATGATCGTCAGTTCGACGCCGGTCACGAACACGACCTCGGCTCCTGTCACGCGGAGCCGCTCGGCCCGCTGGGCGCAGTCGGTCAGCATCGAGAGGATCTCCCCGGTCGTCAGCTCCAGCGGGTAGGGCGAGAACCAGATCTCGAGCCCCAGCTCGGCGGCGCACGCGGCGGCGAGCTCGATCCGTTCCGGATCGCCACCGGTGATCTGGACGGCGTTGCAGTGCAGGTCATCGCGGATGATGGCCAGCTCGCGCTCGACCACCGCGCGATCGAAGCGTCGGCGCGAGGTCGCGCCGCCCCGGAGGAAGCCGGTGTCGTAGGTCATGCCCTTGGCGCGCATCGGTGTGATCCTTTTCGTCGGAGTGGGAGCCACCGTACGGGCACAACATGCGCGCACGCAATTTTGCGCGTGCGCATGTTGCGTGGGATGCTGGGGGCGTGACGACGGAACCGGCGGGGCTGCGTGAACGGAAGAAGCAGGCGACTCGTCGGGCATTGCGCGAGGCGGCACTGCGTCTCGCACTGGAGCGCGGGCCGGACAACGTGCGCGTCGACGACATCGCCGAGGCTGCCGGGGTCTCCCCGCGGACCTACAACAACTATTTCTCCAGCCGTGAACAGGCGATCGTCGCCGCCGTCATCGCCGATCGGGGGTCACGCGTGGCGGCGGCGGTGGCGGGTCGGCCCGCGAACGTCGGTCTCGCCGATGCCGTCATCGACGCGATCGTCGAGCAGTACGCCGAGCCGGGTGAAGACGCCCGCAACGCACTGCTGATGATCACCACGCGTCCAGCGCTGCGCGACGCGTTCATCGACGCCGCCACCGCTGTCGAACGTCCCCTCGCCGAGGCGATCGCGGGCCGGCTCGGCGAGACCCACGACCACACCCCTCGCGTGCTCGCGGCGAGCGTGGCCGCCGCTGTTCACGTCGCGCTGGAGCGATGGCTCCAGCCGGCCGGGGCATCACTCGTGACCGACGAGCTCGTCGTGTCGTCGGGCTCACTGCCCGAGCTCCTCCGGTCCGTGCTGGCGCCACTGCGGCCCGCACTCGACGCCGCCGCGTCCGCGGGTACGGAGTGAACACGGTCCGCGCGGATCGCGCCGGCCGGAATCATCACCGGGGGGCGGACCTTCAGCCGGCGTCCTCCAGCGCGACACCCTGCGTCTCCGGGCCGAGCCGCACCGCCACGGCCATCACGGCGTACATGACGCCGACCATGACGAACATGCCGACGGCGCCGGTCGCGTCCACGATCACGCCGGCGAGCAGCGGGATGAGCGAGGCGGCGACGAGCGCGACCGTCACCGACGCGCCGGTGCCGAATGCGCGCACCCGGGTCGGGTACAGCTCGGGGGCCCAGACCCAGGTCGTGGTGTTGAGCAGGATGAACATCAGCTGCAGCAGCCCGCCGAGGACGAGGATCATCGCGAGGTTCGCCGACGTGCCGAACGCGATCGCGACGAGCACGGCGACGATCGCGCCGTAGCCGAGCACCACCCGACGCTTGAAGCGGTAGCCGAACACGCTGGCGAGCACCGCGCCGACGAGGCCGCCGACGTTGATGATCGTCGTGTAGCCCAGCGACGTGGAGACGTCGAAGCCGCGGGCGACGAGCACCGTCGGCATGAACACGGTGATCGTGACCTGCGCGCCGAACGTCATCGCCGAGACGACCCAGATCACCAGCGTGTTGCGCGCGAGCCTGCCCTCGAAGATCTCGGCGAGCCGGATGCGCTGCCGGGGCAGCCGCTGGCCCTCGACCGCGTCGACGTAGGCGGTCGGCCCGCCGCCGCGCAGCGGGCGCAGGCGGTTGGCGGCGAGCCGGGTCAGCACCTCGTTCGCCTCGTTCACCCGGCCCTCGACCAGCAGGTAACGCGGCGACTCCGGCAGGAACCAGCGGTAGACGAACACGAGCAGAGCGGGCAGGGCGAGGATGCCGAGCAACCAGCGCCAGGCCGTCTCGGGGCCGCCGAGCGCTGTTTCCAGAGGGCCGAGCATGAGCGCGGCGAGCGCCGAGGAGGCGAAGATCCCGAGGCCGCCTGCGGCGATGTTGACCGTGGCGACGGCCGCGCCGCGGTACTTCGTCGGCATGAGCTCGGCGACCAGGGTGAGGCCGGTGTTGAGCTCGCCGCCGAGCCCGATGCCGACGACGAACCGGGCGACGAGGAGCCAGCCGAGGTCGGGTGCGAACGCGGCGAGCAACGCCCCCACGGTGTAGAGCGCCAGGTTGTACATGTAGGTGATGCGCCGCCCGTAGCGGTCACCAGTGACCCCCGCGATCAGCGAGCCGATCGCCATCCCGGCGAACGTCAGGGTGGTCAGCAGGCCGACCTCGGCGTTCGACAGCTCCCATTGCGCGGCGATGAGCGGGGCCGCGAGGCCGACGTTGTACTGCTCGATGGCGTCGAACAGCGCGCCGAACGCCACGAGCACCAGGATCAGCACGTGCGCGCGCCGGAACGGGATGCGGTCCAGCGCCGCTCCGAGCTGGCGCTGAGCCTGGTCCCGTAGCTGCTCGGTCCGGGAGGCCGGGGGTGGCACGGTCATGGGGGGCTCCGTGGTTCTGCGGGGTGGTTGTGCGGGGATCAGGTCAGCAGGTGGTCCGGGATCGGGTCGGCGTGCAGGGTCCGGCCGACGGGGCCGGGGTCGTGGAAGCCGTCGGCGTCGAGCACGACGCGTCCGGCACTGAGCACGGATTGCGCCCAGCCGGTCAGCTCACGGCCCTCGTACGGCGTGTAGTCGCTCTGCATGTGCAGGTCGGCGACGGCCACCCGGCGGCGCGCCTGCGGGTCGAGCACGACGATGTCGGCGTCGGCGCCCGGGGCGATCACGCCCTTGCCGGTGAGGCCGTTGAGCCGCGCCGGGTTCGTGGCGAACAACGCCACGAACCGCTCGACGGGCATCCCGCCATCGGCGACGAGCCGGGTGAAGGTCACGGGCAGCCGCGTCTCCACGCCCGGCAGGCCGTTGGGCATGAGCCGCACGTCGTCGGAATGCTCGACCTTCTGCGCCGTCGAGTAGCAGCAGTGATCGGAGCCGAGCGCGTCGACGTCGCCGGTGAGGGCACGGGCGTGCAGCCGGGCGACGGTCTCGGGCGCCCGCAGCGGCGGACAGCAGACGTAGCGCTCCGGGTGATCGTCGGCGTAGGTGCCCTCGTCGAGGGTCAGGTAGTGCGGGCACGTCTCGGTGTAGGCGCGCACGCCGCGGCGGCGGGCGGCCCGCACGAGGTCGACGGCCTCGGCGGTCGTCTGGTGCACGAAGTACACCGGCGCGCCGACGTGCTCGGCCGTGGCGAGCACCTCGGCCACGGCGGCGGCCTCGGCCAGCTCGGGCCGGGTGAGCGCGTGGTGCCCGGCGTCGGCCCGGTTCGCCGCAGCCGCGAGGTCCTGGGCGTCCTCGATCACGTGGTTGGCCTCGGCGTGCACGTAGGCGATGCCGCCCTGGGCGTGCAGCGTGCGCAGCACCTCGAGCACCGTGTCGGGCTCGGCCATGACGACGTCCTTGTACGTCGTGAACAACTTGATCGTCCGGACACCGCCCTCGGCCATGGCGGCGATCTGCTTCGCCGTGGTGTCGTCCCAGGAGGTGACGCAGCCGTGCAGCGCGGTGTCGCACCGGGAGACTGCGGCGAGCTCGCGGCGCTCGTGCACGGCGTCGATCGGGCTCTGGCCGGGTTCGGGGATCGCGAAGTCGACCACCGTCGTGGTGCCGCCCCAGAGCGCGGCGACGCTCGCGCCCGCGTAGTCGTCGAGCTGGGCGTACTCGCCGAGCCGCTGCCCGATGTGGCAGTGCGGGTCGACCCCGCCGGGGATGACGAGTTTGCCCGTGGCGTCGATCGCGCGCCCGTGCGGCGGGAGCGGCAGCTCCGGCGACTGCACGGCGGCGATCCGGCCGCCGGACACGACCACGGTGGCCGGGCCGCTCCCGCCGGCGTTGACCACGGTGCCGCCGTGGACGACGACGTCGGCGGGCTGGGGGAAGGACATCGGTGCGGCTCCCTGCTACGAGGTGGATCGGTCGCTGGTGGCGGGATGGAAGATCACGGCGTCGACGGACGCCAGGTGGGTGGTCATGGCGGCGGCGGCGCGGGCGGCGTCGCCGCTGGCGATCGCGCCCAGCACCTCGCGGTGCTGGTGCAGCTGACCCTCGCGGGCCTGCGGCGAGCTCACGGCGTGCTGGTTGACCAGCAGCCACAGCGGGTGGGTCTCGGCATCGACGAGCTGGCCGACGATCCCGGCGAGCAGCGTGTTGCCGCAGCCGAGCGCGAGGTCGGCGTGGAACCGCAGGCCCAGTTCCATGAAACGGGGGAGCCGCGACGGGTCGGCGACGATCTCGGTGGCCTCGTCCAGGTCCCGCGTGAGGCTGCGGAGCCGGTCGGTGTCGATGCGGGTGGCGGCGAGCCCCGCGACCACCGGTTCGAGCGAGCGGCGGGCTTCGATCAGCTCGCGCGGGGCGACGTCGAGCGCCGACCCCTCGATCCCGGCGACGCCGCCGTGCGGGCCGCGCACGTACGTGCCGTCGCCGTGGCGCACCTCGACGGCGCCGATGAGCTCCAGGGCGAGGATCGCCTCCCGCACGGTGGTGCGGGAGACGTCGAGCCGGGCAGCGAGGTCGCGGTCCCCGGGCAGCCGGACGCCGGACACGTACTCGCCTGCGGCCATCGCGGCCAGCAGGTCCTGGGCGACGGAGAGGTAGAGGCGGGGCGTTCGGGAGGACTGCGCGGACTGGTCGGACCTCTGCACACGCAGAGGTTAAACCTCTTGGGTGCAGATGTCACGACCTGCTGTTATGCGCGCCGCCGGCCGCGAGGGTGCGGCGTCCGGTGTGACGTGGTGATCAGGGGTCCGCTGTGGAGACGTTCATCCTGGGCATCTCGTAGGTGAGCTTGCCGCCGCCCTTGATCTCCTTGGCGTCGGTGGTGGCGCGACCCATGGCCGCGAGCGGGGACTCGGGGACCCCGACGGGCGTACCGGTGGCGGTCCATCCGACCACGAAGTAGCACATGTCGAGCTCGTTGATGCACAGGAGCGGGTAGGCCTGCGGGGTCGCGATGAGCGGGGCGTCGGGCAACGTCAGGCTCCGATCCAGGCGGCGACGGCGAGGGTGGTGGGGTCCCGGGTCGTGCGGATCGCGTCGCCGTCGGGGAGTCTCCGACGGCGGACGCGGCGCCCGCGACGACGCGAGTCGGCTCGAAGAACGACACGGCGCGCCGGGTCTGCTGGTTCACGACGGGTCGGGGTTCCATGCCGCGTCGGCGACGTCGAGTTCGATCAGGTCGGGTGGTCGAACACGTCGAGCGACGCTCGTCCCGGTCGCACGCGCCGGTCACGACCCTGTGGACAGCGGCGCACGCGCGGGTTCTCCCCGCCGAGCGCGTGACGCTGCGCGCGGCCGGGACGTTGCAGCTCGGTCATGCCGGGTCCGCACCGCGCAGCGCCCTGGCCGCGATCTGGGCGAGGTGCACCGGTTCCCGCTCCCCGGCCTGGCGGACCTGGGTGCGGCAGGAGTAGCCGTCGGCCAACAGCGCCACCGACTCGTCGGCGGCCCGAACCGCGGGCAGGAGCGCCCGCTCGGCACAGGCCATCGAGACGTCGTAGTGCCCGTCCTCGAAACCGAAGTTGCCGGCGAGGCCACAACAGCCGGAGTCGAGCACGGTGGCGTCCACACCGAGCGCGGCCAGCACCGCTCGGTCCGGCTCGCTGCCCAGCTCGGCGTGCTGGTGGCAGTGGATCTGCACCAGCGCAGCGCCGTTGCCGGCACCGGCGGCCGCCGACAGCTCGTCGGCGTGCCGCGCGAGGAGCTCGGCGAACGTCTTCACCTGCTGCTGCAGCAGCTTCACGCGCGGCTCGTGGGGGAGCAGCTCGGCGGCGTCCGAGCGCAGCGCCGCCGTGCACGACGGCTCCAGCCCCACGACCGGGACACCCGCGTCGAGGGCCGGCCCGATCGCGCGCAGGCTCCGCGCCAGCACCCGCCGCGCCGCGGCGACCTGGCCGGTCGAGATCCAGGTCAGGCCACAGCACACGGTGCGCGGCGGCAGCTGCACCCGGTACCCCAGCGCCGTGAGGACGGCGACGGCGTCGGCGGCGATGTCCGGGTCGAAGTGGTCGGTGAAGGTGTCGGTCCACAGCAGCAGCGGGCCGCGGCTGCCGGCCTCGACGCCCAGGTCGGCCACCTGGCTGATCGGCACGCCCTTCGCCGCGCGGGCGGTGTAGGTCTCGCGGGCGATCGGCGGGATGGAGCGCCGGGAGTCGATCCCGCCTGCCTTCTTCGCGACCTTCGCCAGCAACGGCACCCGCGCGAGCCGGTTCAGCCCGTCGACGGCGGCGGCGGGCAGCCTCCCGACGACCCGCAGCCAGCGCGGGAGCGCACCCATCGAGTAGTGCGAGCGCGGCCGCAGCCTGCGGTGGTAGCGGTGGGCGAGGAACTCGGTCTTGTAGGCGGCCATGTCGACGCCGACCGGACAGTCGGACTTGCAGCCCTTGCAGGACAGGCACAGGTCCAGCGACTCGGCGACCTCGTCGGACCGCCAGCCGTCGGTGATGATCTGGCCGTTCGCCATCTCGAAGAGCAGGCGGGCCCGCCCGCGGGTGGAGTGCTTCTCCTCCTGGGTGACGTTCCAGCTCGGGCACATCACGCCGGAGCCGGTGTCGACCACGCACTTGCCGACGCCGAGGCAGCGCCGGGTGGCGCGGTGGAAGGAGCCGCGGTCGTGGCCGAACGCCAGCTTCGGCTCGTCGGGCAGGGTCGGCATGCCGAGCTGGACGCGCAGGTTCTCGTCCATCCTCGCCGGCCGGACGACGCGGCCCGGGTTCATCCGGTCGTCCGGGTCCCAGATCTCCTTGAACCGCTCGAAGCCGGCGATGATCTGCGGGGGGTACATCCGCGGTAGCAGCTCGGCCCTGGCCTGGCCGTCGCCGTGCTCGCCGGACAGCGACCCGCCATGGGCGACGACGAGGTCCGCGGCGTCGGTCATGAACGCCCGGAAGTTCGCGATGCCCGGCGTGGTCAGCAGGTCGAAGTCGATCCGGACGTGCAGGCAGCCGTCGCCGAAGTGGCCGTAGTAGATGCCCTTGCGGCCGTGCTTGCGCAGGACCTCGTCGAACTCGCGCAGGTAGGCGCCGAACCTCTCGGGCGGGACAGCGGCGTCCTCCCAGCCGGGCCAGGCCTCGCCGCCGTCGGGGGAACGGGTGAGCAGCCCGGCGCCCTCCTCACGGACCCGCCACAGGGCGGCCATCTGCTCGGGTTCGGCCACCACCACGGCCCCGACGGTGTAGGGCTTCATCGCGTCGGCGACGGCCTGCGCGGCGGCCTCCGCGGCGGCCCGGTCCTCGCCGCCCGTCTCGACGTAGAGCCACCCCTTGCCCTCGGGGAGCATCCGGGACGTCGTCTCGTCCGGGCGCAGCGCGCGCAGCGACGCGATCAGCCCGGCGTCCATCCCCTCGATGGTGAGCGGGCGCTGCTCGCGGACGGTCATGACGTGGTCCGCGGCGTGGTAGGCGTCCGGAAAACCCAGGACGGCCAGCGCCCGGGCCGGCGGCGACTCGACCAGGTCGACCGTCGCCGACAGGATCGTCGCGCAGGTGCCCTCGGTGCCGACCAGCGCCTTGGCCAGGTTCACGTTCCCGGGAACGAGCTGGTCGAGGTTGTAGCCCGACACCCGGCGGGTGAGCTCGGGGACGTGGCGCTCGACCTCCGGCGCCAGGTCGGCGCCGAGCGTGCGCAGCGCGTCCGGGATCGCGCCGATCTCGGTGCCGTCGCCGCAGAGGGTGAGCCGCTCCCCGCGGTAGGTGAGCACGTCGAGCGAGCGGACGTTGTCGACGGTCTTGCCCCACGCCACCGAGTGCGACCCGCAGGCGTTGTTGCCGATCATGCCGCCGATCGAGCAGCGGTTGTGCGTCGACGGATCCGGCCCGAACGTGAGCCCGTGCGGCTTCCCGGCGTCCCGGACGGCGTCGCACACCGCACCGGGCTGGACGGTCGCGGTCCGCGCGTCCGGGTCGACGGACACGATCGCGTTCATGTGGGCGCGGAAGTCGAACGCGACGGCGGTGTTGACCGCCTGCCCGGCGATGGAGGTGCGCGACCCGACGGGGAGCACCGGCACGTCGTGCTCCCGGCACACCGCCATGGCGGCCTCGACGTCGGTGGCGTCCAGCGGGGAGATGACGCCGATCGGTACGCCCCGGTAGTTCGACGCGTCCGCGGACCACATCGCGCGGCTGGCCGCGTCGAACCGGACCTCGCCACCGATGGCGGCGCGCAGGTCGCTTTCCAGGGCGCGGTACGCGGTGGTGCCGCTCACGAGAGCTCCTTCCGGGGGTGCGGGGCGACGGTACCTCCGGATCGGTCGGGAGGAGCCGGTTGGTCAGCCCAGCATCACCGCGAAGGCGGTCCGCAGCTCGGCGACGTACCGCTCCGGCACCTCGAGCATCGGAAAGTGGCCTCCCCGATCGGCTTCGCTCCAGACGCGCAGATCGCGGTACCGGCGCTCGACCCAGGACCGCGGCAGCCGTTCGATGTCGCGCGGGAAGATCGTCACGGCCGCCGGCACGTGCACGAGCGCACTGCGCTCGGGCGGGAAGTTCTCCCAGTAGTACCTCGCGGAGGACCCGCCGGACCCGGTGAGCCAGTGCGACCCGATCTCCGCCGGCGACCCCGTCGTCAACCTCGTGGCCTTCGCCCCGGCTGCCCGGACCTACTGGCACCGCCACGATGGCGGCCAGCTCATCGTCGTCACTCACGGCAGCGGCTTCGTCGTCGGGCAGGACGGGCTCGGCGCACCGCTGACGGCGGGGCAGAGCGTCTGGACCCCGGCGGGCGAGGTGCACTGGCACGGGGCCGGCCCGGACAGCCTCCTGACCCATACCGCGTACTCCTTCGGCCCCACCGAGTGGCTGGGCGAGGTGTCCGATGAGGAGTACGAGCAGGCGGTTCGAGACGCGCGCTGGTGAGCGGCCGGGCGGCCTGGGTCCGCCCGGCTGGGCACGGTGGTCGTGGTGTTCGTCAGATCGCCACGGGCCCTGACCCCTGCGTCGTCGTTCGATGGACGACGCGGTACTCCCGAGGGCTGGCGCCGTAGGCGGCCTTGAACGCTTTCGAGAACGTCCCGGCGTCGATGAGTCCCCAGCGCGCCCCGACCTCGCCGATGGGTGTGCGGGCGTCGGAGCGTTCGAGGTCGCGGCGGCAGCGCTCGAGCCGCTGCTCGCGGATCCAGCCGGCGACCGACGTCGAGTGCGCCGCGAACTCGCGCTGCAGCAGCCGCAGCGACACGTGCTGGGAGCGGGCCACCGCGGCCGGGCTGAG
This sequence comes from Pseudonocardia adelaidensis, assembly GCF_039543345.1. NCBI lineage: Bacteria > Bacillati > Actinomycetota > Actinomycetes > Pseudonocardiales > Pseudonocardiaceae > Pseudonocardia > Pseudonocardia adelaidensis. Next base: position 129,216 of record NZ_BAABJO010000003.1, read on the forward strand.
CTGCGGGTCGGCGAGGTGTGCGGCGATGAACTCGGTCGCGCGGGAGAACAGGGTCTCCGGCGCCGCCAGCGTGGCGATCTCGTCGGCGCAGCGGGCTCCGACGTAGCCGGACAGCAGGCCGACCACGCTGCGGGCGACCTCGCGCTGGGCCTGCCGGCTGCATGGTGCCGCCGCGTGGTGCACGACGTCCCACAGCGTCTTCGCGATGAGCGGTCCGGCACCCTGCCGGCCCGAGAACCGCGTGGCGGTGAAGTGCGCCATCGTGTCCGGCCCGAACGTGAACCACGACTTCGGGAACATCACGGTGAGCATCCGGAAGCTCTCGTGGAACACGAGCTCGTAGGGGCGGGTGGCGTCGCAGAATGCAAGGTCGCCCGGGGTCAGCGCGGCCTCGCGGCCGTCCTGGCAGAACAGGCTGTAGCCGTCGAGCTGGACCCCGAACTTGTAGCAGCCGTCGTCGGCCGGCACCTGCGACGTCTGCGCGACGACGTGCGGGCGGGCCTCGAACTCGCGCACCACCAGCTCGTCGAACCGGTGCGCCGTGAGGGTTCCCGAGAACGCGCCGCCGCCCGGCACGTCGACCACGACCGGCAGGTGGTCGGCGTGCACGGCGTCCCGCCACTCCTCCAGGTTGCCGGCCGCGACGGTGGCCCTCGCCGCCGCGCCGGCCGGCCGCAGCTCCCGGACGTCGTCCTGCACCGCCCACTCCTTCCGCGGGTCCGTTGCGGCATCGTCGCATCTGCGCCGTCGCGCCGCGGGGTCCGCGCAGTGGGCGGCGCGGATCGACCGGTGCCCGTCGCGCACGGCCAAGCCTGCTGCCGTGTCCGGCTCCTACGGTCTGGACGGAGTACGACGCTGCTCTTCGAACGACGCGGTGCTCTTTCAAGGGAGAAGGATGACCAGTCACAGCGGCGCGCCGGTCGTTCCGGCGCCGAGCCCCGGCATGTACCGCAGGGTCGCGCTCGCGAGCGCGGTCGGCACCAGCATCGAGTGGTACGACTACCACGTCTACAGCGTGGCGTCGGCGCTCGTGATCGGGCGGCTGTTCTTCACCGAGATGGACCCGTTCACCGCCACGCTGGCGGCGTTCGCGACCTTCGCGATCGGGTTCGTCGCCCGCCCGCTGGGCGGGGTGCTCGCAGGTCACCTCGGTGACCGGATCGGCCGCAAGCAGGTCATGGTCCTCACGCTCACCATGATGGGCACGGCCACGACCCTGATCGGGCTCCTGCCCACCTACGCGCAGGCCGGTATCTGGGCGCCGGTGCTGCTCGTCGCGCTGCGGCTGTTGCAGGGGCTCTCCGCGGGCGGTGAGTGGGGCGGCGCCGCGCTGATGGCCGTCGAGCACGCTCCCGCCGGCCGGCGCGGGGTGTTCGGCAACTTCGTGCAGCTCGGCACCCCGACCGGGATGTTCCTCGCCAACTCGGTGATCCTCCTGCTCGTCGCCGTGATGCCGCAGGAGGCGTTCGAGAGCTGGGGCTGGCGGATCCCGTTCCTCCTGAGCGTGGTCATGGTCGTGATCGGGTTCGTCATCCGGCGCGCCGTCGAGGAGAGCCCGTCGTTCCGAGCCGTACGGGCGGCGGAGCGCACGGCACGGCTGCCGGTGGTCGACGTCGTGCGGCGCTACCCCGGGCGGATCGCGCTGGCCATCGCGTCGTTCGTCGGCAACAACGCCGTCGGCTACCTGTTCCTCGCCTACCTGCCCTCCTACGGCACCGGGACACTGGGGCTGTCGCGCGGGTTCATGCTCGCGGTGTTGCTCGTCGGCTGCGTCTCGTGGTTCGTCGCCATGATCGCGTTCGCCGCCTGGTCCGACCGGATCGGCCGGCACGCGGTGTACCTGCTCGGCTACGGGTTCATCGCCGTCTGGGCCTTCCCGTTCTTCGCCCTGATGCAGACCGGGGAACCTGGGCTCGTGGTCGTCGCCGTCGTGGTGCTCACCCTCGGCCTCGCCGCGACGTACGGGCCGCAGGCGGCCCTGTTCGCCGAGCTCTTCCCGGCCGAGGTCCGCACCAGCGGCGCCTCCCTGTCCTACGCCCTCGGTGCTGCGCTCTCCGGCGGCATCGCGCCGCTCGTCGCCACGGCGCTGCAGGGCTGGACGGGGACGGTCTACTCGGTGAGCCTGTTCATGATCGGCTTCGCTGCCGTCTCCAGCGCCGCGATCGTGGCCCTTCGGCGCATCCCGTCCAGCTTCGACACCACCGTCACCACGCACCCCGAAGGAGCCAGCACTCGATGATCCACGACGAGTTGTACGACCTCGGCCTGGAGCTGCGCCGCGACATGTTCGGCCCCGCAGGCGCCGACGAGCAGGTCGGCTCGACCGACGAGTGGGACGACAAGCTGCAGGACCTCGTCACCCGGCACATCTTCGGGGACATCTGGCAGCGTCCCGGGCTGGACCGCAGGACCCGCAGCCTCGTGACGCTCGCGATGCTCGTCGCCACGAACCGCTCGCACGAGGTCGGCATCCACCTGCGCGGAGCGCTGTCGAACGGCGTCACGCCCGAGGAGCTGCGCGAGCTCATGCTGCACGCCTCGGTCTACTGCGGCATCCCGGCCGCGGTCGACGGGCTCCGGGCGGCGCGGGCCGCGGTCGAGGAGCGGACGACGGTGGGAGGGCAGGCGTGACGCAGGAGGTCGGGTTCATCGGGCTCGGGCGGATGGGCGCCCCGATGGCGCGCAACGTCGCCGCCGCCGGGTTCTCCCTCGTGCTGCGCGACGAGTCGGCCGAGGTCGAGGAGCGGCTGGCGGCCGAGACCGGGGGGCGGGTCGCACGCACGCCCGCGGACCTGGCGGGGTGCGGTGTGGTCGTGACCATGCTGCCGACGTCGGCGGTCGTGGCGAAGGCGCTCCTGGAGTGGGAGGGCGGGGTGCCGCAGCACCTCCCGGCCGGTGCCGTCGTCGTCGACATGAGCTCGTCGGTGCCCCAGGAGACGGTGGCGCTCGGCGCCCGGCTGGGCGAGCACGGGGTGGCGCTCGTCGACGCGCCGGTCTCCGGCGGTGTGCCCGGGGCCGTCGCCGGCACCTTGTCGATCATGATGGGTGCGGACGACCCGGCGGCCGCCGAGCGCGCGCAACCGGTCGTCGACGCGATGAGCGCCCGCACCCACCGCACCGGCGGCCTCGGCACCGGGCACGCGGTGAAGGCGCTCAACAACTTCGTCGCGGCGTCCACGTTCGTGGCGTGCGGTGAGGCGCTCGTCGCGGCGGAGCGGTTCGGGTTGGATCCGGCGGTCCTCGTCGACGTGCTCAACACCTCCACCGGACGCAGCTTCGTCAGCAGCGAGGTGCTGGGCGAGCACGTCGTCGGCGGCCGGTACGCGTCGGGGTTCTCGCTGCCGCTCATGACGAAGGACGTGGGCATCGCCCTGGACCTGCTGAGGGGGACCGCGACCGCGGCCGGCGCGGGCGAGCGGGTGCACGGCGCGCTTCGCGAGGCGCTCGAGCACCTGGGCGACGTCGACCACACCCGAGCGGTGGAGTACTGGTCCTCGCTCGGACGCCCCTGATCCTCAGGTCAGGCCGAGCGCCTGGCGCCGCATCCGCGGGTCGAGGTCGCGGGCGTGCTCGGTGGCGTAGGCGACCATCGCGGCGGCCCGGTCCGACAGGCGCACCTCCCGTGGCCAGATCATCCGCACCCCGCCGCTCGGGCTGGCGGGCGTGATCTCCCGGACGACCACCGGCAGGCCCTCGTACGTGCGGTCGACGGCCGGCCGCTGGATGAGGATGGCGTAGCCGAACCCCCTGGCCACGAGCGAGCGGGTGAGCTCGAAGTCGGACGTGCGCCGGGCGATCCGCGGGGTGACCCCGGCGCGCTCGAACAGCAGGAGCGTGTGCTGCGCCGCCGGGGGGATGTCGAGGAGGATCTGCGGCTCGGCCGCGAGCGCGTCCAGCGGCACGACCTCGCGCGCGGCCAGCGGATGGCCGTCGGGCAGCAGGACGTAGGCGGGTGTCCGGTACAGCAGCACCGACTCCAGCCCGTCGGGCAGTGCGATGTCGTAGCCGATGGCGAGGTCCAGCGCCCCGGCGAGGAGCCGCTGCGGGAGCTCCGCCTGGCTACCCGTGACGACGGTGAGCTCGACCTTCGGGTGGTGCGTGGCGATCCACTCCATCAGCATCGGGACGACGGTCGGCGCGACGGTGACGTAGCAGCCGAGCACCAGCGGGCCGGCGAGCTCCGTCCCGCCGTTGGCCGTTGCGAGCTCGAGCTCGTCGGCGTCGCGCAGCAGCGTTCGCGCGCGCTCGTGCAGGAACGCGCCGGTCGGCGTCAGCGCCACCCCGTGCGCCTTGCGGCGCACCATCAGCTGGGTGCGCAGGACGCGCTCCAGGTCGGTCAGCGCGGAGGCGACGGCGGTCGGCGTGACGTGCAGCGTCGCCGCTGCACCCGAGATCGACCCGGCATCGGCGACGGCCACGAAGTAGGCGAGCTGCCGCAGGGTGTACGCCGCCATACCGAACCTCTCCTTCGCTTGAAGCGAGCTTATTTGAACTTTACCTGTGGAGGTGGTCCTGCCCACACTCGTCGGCGACGCGGAGCGGAGTGGAAGGGCGGCCGACGATGACCGTGGAAACGACGGGGGCCGGGCCGGTCCCCGCGGCGGACTGGGTGACGATCCCGGACCTGCACGCCGATCCCTACCCGATCTACCAGCGGCTGCGGAGCATCGCCCCGATCCACTGGGTCCCGGCCGTGAACCGGTACCTGGTGATCGGCTACGAGGCCTGCCACACGGTCGAGCTGGACCAGGAGCGGTTCTCGGCCGACGAGACCGGCTCGCTGATGAAGCGGTCGATGGGGCACAGCATGCTCCGCAAGGACGACCCCGAGCACGACGTGGAGCGCAAGGCCTACGGCGGCGTCCTGCGGCCGAAGGCGATCACGCAGCACTGGCGTGCGGTGTTCGAGCGCAGCGTCGCGACGTACCTCGCCCGGCTCGAGGACGCCGGTCCGGGCGCGGACCTGGTGTCGGAGTTCGCGGCGCCGTACGCGGCGGAGAACCTGCGCGTCGTCCTCGGCTTCCGCAACGCCCGCCAGGAGGACATGCAGCGCTGGTCGCAGACCCTCATCGACGGCACCGGCAACTACGCCGACGACCCGGACGTCTGGGCGCTGGCGGAGCGGTCGTCCGCCGAGGTCGACGCCGCGATCGACGAGATGCTGCCCGTCCTGCGGGCCGACCCGGACGCGAGCCTGCTGGCGCAGCTGGCCGGCACCCCGATGCCGCTCGAGTCGTTGCGCGCGAACCTGAAGATGACCATCGGCGGCGGGCTGAACGAGCCCCGCGACGCGATCGCGACGACGACCTGGGCGCTGCTGTCGCACCCCGACCAGCTCGCGAGCGTGCTCGCAGGCGGGCGCTGGTCGGACGCCTTCGAGGAGTCGATCCGCTGGGTCGCGCCGATCAGCATGTACCCCCGCGAGGCCACCCGGGACACCGAGCTCGCCGGCATGGCGGTGCCGCGCGGCGCGCGCCTCGGGGTGGTCGTCGGCGCCGCCAACCGCGACCCCGCGGTCTTCACCGACCCGGAGTCCTACGACATCGACCGGCGGGGTAAGCCCCATCTCGCGTTCGGCGGCGGCAACCACTTCTGCGCGGGCGCGTGGATCGCGAGGGCGTCGGTGGTGTCCGTCGCGCTGCCACGCCTGTTCGCCGGGCTCCCGGGGCTGCGCCTCGACCCGGCCCGCCCGGCGGTGGTCGGCGGCTGGGTGTTCCGCGGCGTGACCGACCTGCCCGTGCGGTGGGGCTGACCGTTCTTCCAGGAGAGTGCTGCATGCCCAAGGTGATCTTCCATCGCGCCGGGGGAGCGACCGACGTCGTCGACGTCGACGCCGGCTCGAACGTCATGCGCGCCGCCGTGCAGAACGGCGTCGACGGCATCGTCGGCGAGTGCGGGGGACAGGCCATGTGCGCCACCTGCCACGTGTACGTGCGCGAGCCCCACCTCGACGCGCTGCCCGCGATCAGCGAGGACGAGGAGGAGATGCTCGAGTGCACGGCCGCGCCGCGCGACGAGCGTCGCAGCAGGCTCGGTTGCCAGCTGACGCTCGGCGCCGGTGGCCTCGAGGAGGTCGAGGTCGATGTGCCCGCGACCCAGATCTGAGCGGGTCGTCGGTGCGCGGGTCGTCGTCATCGGCGCCGGGCACGCGGGCGTGCAGGCCGCCGACGCCCTGCGCGCCGGTGGCCACGACGGGCCGATCATCCTGGTCGGGGACGAGCCCGTGCTGCCCTACCAGCGGCCGCCGCTGTCGAAGGAGCACCTGGCGCCCGGCGGGACGGCCGCGCCGCTGCCGCTGCGGGCCGAGCGGTTCTTCACCGACCGCCGGATCGAGCTGCGGACCGGGGTGACCGCGACCGCGCTCGACCGCACGGCGCGGAACGTCCTGCTCGACGACGGCGCCGCGCTGCCCTACGACGTCCTCGTGCTCGCCACCGGGGCGGCGAACCGCGTGCCCGCGGTTCCCGGGGCGGACCTGGCCGGGATCCACGCCCTGCGCACCCTCGGCGACGCCCAGGAGCTGCGGGCCGGGCTGTCGCGGGCGCGCTCCGTGCTCGTGGTCGGCGGCGGCTTCGTGGGGCTCGAGGTCGCGGCGGCCGCCCGTGCCCACGGGCAGGCCGTGACCGTCCTCGAGGCCGCGGACCGGCCGCTGGCCCGGGCCCTGTCCCGGGAGGCGGCCTGCCACGTCGCCGAGGCGCACCGGCGGGCGGGCACCGACCTGCGGCTGGGCGAGGGCGTCGCGGCGTTCACCGGTCGCCGGGGGCGCGTGACCGGCGCGGTGAGCAGCGCGGGCACCGATTACCGGGCGGACCTCGTGCTGGTCGGGACCGGGGTGGTGCCGCGCACCGCGCTCGCCGCCGGGGCGGGGCTGCCGGTGGCCGACGGGATCGTCGTCGACGAGTGCCTGCGCACACCCGACCCGGCGATCTACGCGGTGGGCGACTGCGCGAGCCACCCGAGCGGCCACACCGGCACCCGGATCCGGCTCGAGTCGGTGCAGAACGCGACCGGCCAGGGCAGGCACGTCGCCGCCGCGATCCTCGGCGACGCCCGCCCGTACGACGACGTGCCGTGGTTCTGGAGCCACCAGGGCGCCCTGAAGCTGCAGATAGCCGGGGTGCGCCTGCCGGGCGACGAGGACGTCCTCTCCGGTGATCCCGCCGCCGGCCGGTTCTCCGTCTGCTGCTTCCGCGACGGGCGGCTCGTCGCCGTCGAGTCGCTCAACCGGCCCACCGACCACATGGCCGCGCGTCGGCTCCTCGCGGCCGGGCGCTCGCCGGATCCCGGACAGCTCCGCGATCCGGCGTTCTGCCTGAAGGCGTTCGCCCGGGAGCCGGCCGTGGCCTGACCGAGCCCATCGAAGGAGCGTCCATGACAACGACGTCGACTCCCGCGGTCCCCACCGCCGACTGGGTCGAGCCCGCGGCGATGCTGGCCGACCCGTATCCCACCTACCGCCGGCTGCTGGACGAGTCGCCGGTCGCGTGGGTGCCGTCTCTCGGGCGCCACCTCGTCACCTGCTTCGCGGCCTGTCGCGCCGTCGAGGAGGACCAGGAGACGTTCAGCGCGAACGTGAGCGGTGGCGCCGCCACGCTGGCCCGGGCCCTCGGCGCCCCGCCGAGGCATGTTCGTGCTCGCGGTCGCGGCCACCGCGCTCCTGCGCGACCGCACCGGCATCGACCTCGGGGTGGAGAACCAGGCCGAGCAGGAGGTGGGCGCGACGGTGCTCGACCCGCGGCGGGTAGGTCCCGCAGCGGAGCTGAAACCCGAGCAAAGGGTCGCGATCGGACACGAGAAGATATACGATCTCGTAGACGACGCGATCGCAGGGAGGAACTCGCATGCCTGGACCGGAGCCCGGCGCCCCGGACGCGGTGACCGCAGCGCTGGGCAGGCGGCCCGGGAAGGTCGTCGCGGTCCACCTCAACTACCCGTCGCGCGCGGCCCAGCGCGGGCGGACGCCGACCGCCGCGTCGTACTTCCTCGAGCCGCCCTCCTCGCTGACGGGCTCCGGCCGCGTCGAGAGGCCCGGCGGCACCGAGCTGCTGGCGTTCGAGGGCGAGATCGCGCTCGTCATCGGTACCCCGGCCAGGCACGTGCGGCCGGAGGACGGCTGGGCGCACGTGGGCTGGGTGACGGCGGCGAACGACCTGGGCCTGCAGGACCTGCGCACCGCCGACCGGGGCTCGAACGTCCGGTCCAAGGGCGGTGACGGCTACACCCCGCTCGGGCCCGAGCTCCTGCCCGCGGCCGAGCTGGACCCCGCGGGCCTGCGGATCCGCACCTGGTTGGACGGCGAGCTCGTGCAGGACGACACCAGCGCCGCCCTCCTGTTCGACTTCGGTCACCTGGTCGCCGACCTGTCGCGGATGCTCACGCTCGAGGAGGGCGACGTCATCCTCACCGGCACGCCCGCCGGCGCTTCGGTGGCGCGGCCGGGGCAGGTGGTCGAGGTGGAGGTCGGCACGGTCGATGGCACCCGCAGCACCGGGCGGCTGCGCACCGCGGTCGTCGAGGGTCCGCCGCTGGCCCCGTGGGGCGCACCCGCACACGTCGACGACGCGGTGCGCGCCGACGCCTGGGGCACCCCGCCGGCCGGGCCACCCGGCCTGCCCGCCGAGATCCGCGAGCGGCTGCACCGCGTCGCCGTCGCGACGCTGTCGGTGCAACTGCGCAGGCGCGGCTTCGACGACGCGAGCATCGACGGGGTGCGTCCGCTGGTCGCGGGCCGCCGGCTGGTCGGCACCGCGCGCACGCTGCGCTACGTCCCGTTCCGGCCCGACCTGTTCGCCGCGCACGGCGGCGGCTACAACGCGCAGAAGCGGGCGGTGGACTCGATCGGCCCGGGGGAGGTCCTCGTCATGGAGGCCCGCCGGGACCCCACGGCCGGCACGCTCGGCGACATCCTCGCGCTGCGCGCGCAGGTGCGGGGCGCCGCCGGGATCATCACCGACGGCGCCGCCCGCGACGCCGCCGCCGTCGCCGCGATCGACCTGCCGGTCTACACCTCGGGGCAGCACCCGGCCGTGCTGGGCAGGCGGCACGTCCCGTGGGAGGCCGACGTCACCATCGCCTGCGGGGGCGCCACGGTGCAGGTCGGCGACGTGATCGTGGCCGACGACGACGGGGTCGTGGTGATCCCGCCGGGCCTGGTCGAGGAGGTGCTCGCCGCCGCCGAGCAGCAGGAGCACGAGGAGCAGTGGATCGCCGCCCGGGTCGCCGAGGGCGCCGGGCTGCAGGGGCTCTACCCGCTGTCCGGGCCGTGGCGCGAGCGGTACGACGCCGAGCAGGCCCGGTCGTGACCTCCCTCTCCGACGCCCAGCCGGTCTCCAAGGTCGACCTCGCCTACGACCTCATCCGCGGGCGCATCCAGAGCGGGGCCTACACGCCCGGATACCGGCTGGTTCTGGGCGTGCTGGCCAAGGAGCTCGGCGTCTCGACCGTGCCCGTGCGCGAGGCGGTCCGCCGCCTGGAGGCGGAGGACCTCGTCGAGGTCGTCCGCAACGTCGGCGCCACCGTCCGCGGCCTGGACCCCGTCGAGTACCGCTGGGCGGTGGAGACTCTCGCCGTCGTCGAGGGCGCTGCCACCGGGATGGCGGCCGCGCGTCTCGCGGACGCGGCGCTCACCGAGGCGCGCCGCCTGAACGAGGCCATGCGCGCCGGGCTCGACGACCTCGACCCGTTGCGGCACAGCCGCGTCAACCAGCAGTTCCACCGCGTGCTCACCGAGCCGTGCCCGAACCCGCACCTGCTCGACCTCGTCGAGCGCGGGTGGGCGCGCGTGTCGGGCCTGCGCTCGTCGGTGTTCTCGTTCGTGCCCGACCGCGCGGCGGAGTCGGTGCGCGAGCACGACGCCCTCCTGGACCTCATCGCGCGCGGCGCGCCCCCGGCCGAGATCGAGGCCGCCGCCCGCGCCCACCGCGAAGCGACCGTGCGCGCGGTCCTGCAGAGCCAGGCCGCACCCGAACCGGAAGGACAGCCATGAGATTCCGCTCCGACCCCGCGGGGATCACCGGCTCGATCGCGCCGCTGGTCACGCCGTTCACCGACGCGGGGGACGTGGATCACGAGGCCCTGCGCACCCTCGTGCGCTGGCAGCTCGCCGCCGGTTCGCACGGCATCTCGCTGGGCGGATCGACGGGCGAGCCGTCGGCGCAGTCGATCGCCGAGCGCGCGGAGGGCATCCGCACCGTCGCCGCCGAGATCGGCGACCGCGTGCCGTTCCTGCCCGGCACGGGCTCGGCGAAGCTCGCCGAGACCCTGGAACTGACCGCCGCCGCGCGCGACGCCGGGGCGGACGCGGCGCTCGTCATCACCCCGTACTACGCGCGGCCCACCCAGGAAGCGCTGTACGTGTGGTACTCGACGGTCGCGCGTGAGTTCCCGGACCTCCCGATCGTGGCCTACAACGTCCCGTCGCGCACCGCCGTGGACATCGCCCCGGAGACGGTCGGGCGCCTGTTCCGCGACTACGACAACTTCGTCGGGGTCAAGGAGACCACCAAGGACTTCGAGCACTTCTCCCGCGTGCTGCACGCCGCGGGCCCCGACCTGCTCGTCTGGTCCGGGATCGAGCTGCTGTGCCTGCCGCTCCTGCCGCTGGGCGGCGCGGGCTTCGTCTCGGCGCTGGCCAACATCGCCCCGGCCGCCGTCGCGCAGATGTACGAGGCGGCGGTCGCGGGCGACGCGCAGCGGGCCCGTGAGATCCACTACGGCGTGCACCCGCTGGTGGACCTGCTGTTCGTCGAGACCAACCCGGCACCGGCCAAGTGGCTGATGAAGGAGCGCGGGCTGATCGCGAGCGACCACGTCCGGTCCCCGCTCATCCCGCTCACCGAGAACGGGCAGCACGAGGTCCGCGCGCTCGCCGCGGCCGCCGAGCAGTACCTGACCCCCGTGGCGCTTGCCGAGGTGACGGCATGACGCAGACGCAGCCCGCCAGCCGGCACGTCCCCGAGGGCCTGCCCACGCACCTGCAGCACTTCGTCGACGGCGCGCCGCGCGACTCGGTCGGCGGCGCGACGTTCGAGGTGCTCGACCCGGTCTCCAACCGCACGTACGCCACCGCATCGGCGGGCCGGGCGGAGGACGTCGACGCCGCCGTCGCCGCCGCGCGGCGCGCGTTCAGCGAGGGCCCCTGGCCGACGACGGCGCCGCGAGCCAGGGCCCGGGTGCTCAACAGGATCGCCGATCTCGTCGAGGCGCAGGACGCCCGGCTCGCCGAGCTGGAGACGTTCGACACCGGCCTGCCGATCACACAGGCGCTGGGCCAGGCGCAGCGGGCCGCGGAGAACTTCCGGTTCTTCGCCGACCTGATCGTCGGCCAGACCGACGACGCCTACAAGGTGCCGGGCCGGCAGCTCAACTACGTCAACCGCAAGCCGGTCGGCGTCGCGGGGCTGATCACGCCGTGGAACACCCCGTTCATGCTGGAGTCCTGGAAGCTGGCCCCGGCGCTCGCGGCGGGCTGCACGGTGGTGCTCAAGCCCGCGGAGTTCACCCCGCTCTCGGCGAGCCTGTGGGCGCAGATCTTCACCGAGGCCGGCCTGCCGCAGGGCGTGTTCAACCTGGTCAACGGCATCGGCGAGGAGGCGGGCGCGGCGCTCGTCGCCCACCCCGGTACCCGGCTGATCTCGTTCACCGGCGAGACGACGACCGGCCGGGAGATCTTCCGCGCGGCCGCCCCGCACCTCAAGGGGCTGTCGATGGAGCTCGGCGGCAAGTCCCCGGTCGTGATCTTCGACGACGCGGATCTCGACGCGGCACTGGACTCGTCGGTGTTCGGCGTGTTCTCCCTCAACGGCGAGCGCTGCACGGCCGGCTCGCGCATCCTCGTCCAGCGCAGCGTCTACGACGAGTTCGTCGAGCGCTACGCCGAGCGAGCCCGGAACGTCGTGGTCGGCGACCCGCACGACCCGCGGACCGAGGTCGGCGCGCTGGTGCACCCCGAACACCACGAGCGGGTGCTGCGGTATGTGGAGATCGGGAAGACCGAGGGCCGGCTGGTCGCGGGCGGCGGGCGCCCCGAGCACCTGCCCGAGGGCAACTACGTCGCGCCCACCGTCTTCGCCGACGTCCCGCCGACCGCACGGATCTTCCAGGAGGAGATCTTCGGCCCCGTCGCGGCGCTCACCCCGTTCGAGGACGAGGCCGAGGCGGTGGCGCTGGCCAACGACGTCCAGTACGGGCTCGCGGGCTACGTGTGGACCCGCGACCTGACCCGCGGCCACCGGGTCGCCCAGGCGATCGAGGCCGGGATGGTCTGGCTGAACTCCCACAACGTGCGCGACCTGCGCACCCCGTTCGGCGGGGTGAAGGCGTCGGGGCTCGGCCACGAGGGCGGCCACCGCTCGATCGACTTCTACACCGAGGAGCAGGCCGTGCACGTCACGCTGGGCGAGGTGCACACGCCCCGGTTCGGCGCCGGCCCGGCCGGGAGGAACCGATGACGTCCGTGCCACCGCCCGATGTGATCCGCTGCGCCTACGCCGAGCTCGTGGTCACCGATCTCGCCGCGGCCAGGTGGTTCTACGTCGACCTGCTCGGGCTGGTCGTCACCGCCGAGGAGCCCGACGCGCTCTACCTGCGCGCCTTCGAGGAGTACCTGCACCACTCGCTCGTGCTGCGCCGCGGCGAGACGGCCGCGTGCGCGCGGCTGGCCTACCGGGTGCGTTCGGCCGCCGAGGTGGATCGGGCCGAGGAGTACTACCGGGCCCTGGGCGGGCGCGTCGAGCGGGTGCCGGCGGGGGCGACGCGGGGGATCGGCGAGGCGGTCCGGATCGAGGACCCGCTGGGCTTCCCCGTGGAGCTCTTCTTCGACGCCGAGCACGTGGAGCGCCTCACCCAGCGCTACGACCTGCACGGCGCCGGAGCGATCAGCCGGCTGGACCACTTCAACGTGGTGACGCCCGACGTCCCCGCGGCACAGCGCTACTACGAGGGCCTCGGGTTCAGGGTGTCCGAGGACATCGAGGACGCCGCGGGCACGGTGTACGCGACCTGGATGTACCGCAAGCCGACCGTGCACGACGTCGCCCTCACCGGCGGCGACGGCCCCCGCATGCACCACATCGCCTTCGCCACGCACGAGCGCAGCCAGATCCTGCACCTGTGCGACCACCTCGGGGCGGCGCGCCGCCCGGACATGATCGAGCGCGGCCCGGGCCGCCACGGCGTGTCCAACGCCTTCTACCTCTACCTGCGCGACCCGGACGGCCACCGCATCGAGATCTACACCCACGACTACTACACCGGTGACCCGGACAACCCGGTGGTCCGCTGGGACGTGCACGACAACCAGCGCCGCGACTGGTGGGGCAACCCGGTCGTCCCCTCCTGGTACGCCGAGGCGTCGCCCGTGCTCGACCTCGACGGCAAGCCACGTGCGCTGCGGGAACGCACGGAAGCCCGCGAGGCCGACCTGACGATCGGGGCGGACGGGTTCTCCTACACCCGCGCCGGGGAGGATCCTCGTGAGTTCAAGCTCGGCAACCAGGTGTAGCGCCGAGCCCGGTGCGCGAGCCTTCCCACGAGCACGCCGGCCTCTGTGGTCTGCGCCGGCACGGAGCACCACTCGTCCGACCCGACGCCCACATCGGCGCCCGCTGGCCCGGCCGCGCCCCGGACGACTCCACCCTCCGTCGCGCCCTCGCGAGCATCACCCGCTCGACATCCCCTTGACCGCCTCGTCGGGTGGGTGTCAAGGAGTTCGCCGATGGTCGGCGATCGTCTGCGACAACGCGTATCGCCCGGTCACCGCTCGAGGGTGGCCACCCGCGCCGTACCTGCGCACCGCGCCGAGCCCGGCCTTCAACGCCCACCCTCGGCCGCGGATCCAGGTGTCGTCGTCGACACCGGATGCTTCCCGGAACAACGGTCGCGTCTCTGCGGTCAGTAAAGTCCACGCCGGCACCATGTCGACAGCCGAGTCGCCCGCGCCCATCAAGTCGAAATCGACCACCGCAGACACTGAGCCCCGGTCGGCCAAGAGATTCATCGGGAACAAGTCCCCGTGAATCCATGAGGGAAGATGGTGTGACGGTGCTGCCAGCGCACTGTCCCACACCGCAGTGGCCAGTGCTTCGTCCACCACGCCCTCCGCGCTGAGCGCACGGATGTCGGAGCGGAGCTCGCTGTCGTCGCCTTGGAGAGGGTGGGGGCGTAACGAAACCGGCGCACCGGTGACCTCGATATTCCGGAGCGCAGCCACGAACTGGCCGAGGCGCACCGCAACATCTACGAGATCAACGGCTTCGCATGTGTCCAACCCCGACCCGTGAAGCCATCGGAATACTGCCCACGGCCGGGGGAACACGTCACCTGGGGCGCCGGCGGCGACGGGAACAGGCACGGCCAACGGCAGCTGCGAGGCCAGCCACGGCAACCAGGTCAGCTCGATGTCGACGGCCGCCGCTGATCCGCGGTGGAGCGGAAGACGCACCACCAAGTCATCGCCCAGGCGGAACAACGCGTTGCCTGCCCCGGCACCGGGCCCCTCCGTGATAGGTCGGTCAGCCCAATGCGGGAACTGCTGATCCAGCAACTCGCGCACCGTAGCCACTGACACGCTCGGCTGGTCGGCGCTCATCTTCGTTTCGGCAGAGCCCCCGCGACCGGACTTGTCGTCCGCAATCAAGTCTCGACCTTCCTAGGCGACGAACCAGGAGCGCCTCCCAGGTGAGCAAGAGTAGTGGGGGGCTACCCGTGCACCGTTGTGCGCGGAGCTGCCGGAGCCGACATGCCCTGTCGTGCCGACATCAGCGCCCTCGACGCGCCGGCGCTGATCCTGTCCTGCACCGGGTACCCGGCACACCCGACGGAGACCGCCACCGAGCTGGCCCGCCTGAGCCCGCGCGCCGTTCGGCACACCGCGTCCGCCGCCGATCGGCAGCGGCGGCAGCTCCGTCACGTCCAGGCCCAGGCGTCGTCGGCTGCTGCGGCGCGGCATAGTGGAGGCGATCGCCGCGTCGGGAAGCGAGCGCACCCACGATGAGCACAGGCCGGTCGCCCCTGTTCTGCGACACCGCCTTGGCCGAGCGGATCGAACGGGCCGAGGCTCAGTTGATCGCCGAGGCCGGCCGGGCGGCTGCGCGGCGCCGGACCGATGCTCCCGGTTTCGTGATCGACTTCGCCGGGGGCGTGGCCAGCTTCGCGGAGGCCGGCTCGCCACTGAACAAGGTCGCCGGACTCGGCTTCGCCGGAGCGCCGGACGACGGCGCGCTCGACCAGGTCGAGCGCGCCTTCGCCGCGTGTGGCGCCGCGGTGCAGGTCGAGCTCGCGCACCTCGCCGACGCGTCGATCGGCGCCCTGCTCACCGAGCGTGGCTACCGGCTCGAATCCTTCGAGAACGTCCTCGGGCTCGTCCTCGACCAGCCGCGCGAGCGGGTCCGGCCGCCCGGTGTGGAGATCCGGCGCAGCGGCGACGACGAGTTCGACCGCTGGCTCGCGGTCGTCGCCGACGCGGTTGCCCATCCCGACACCCAGGGCCTGCCCTGGCACGAGGAGTTCCCCCGCGCTACTTACGAGGCAGCCGAGCGGGATCTGGCCGCGGGCGGTGTGGAACGCTACGTCGCTCTGCGCGACGGTGCGTTCGCCGGCGGGGCCGGCCTCCGCGTCGCCGACGGCATCGCGCAGTTCGCCGGCGCCGCGACCGCACCGGCGCACCGCCGGCGCGGCATCCAGACGGCCCTGCTCTCGGCTCGGCTCGCCGACGCTGCCGAGGCCGGCTGCGACGTCGCGGTCGTCACCACCCAACCGGGTTCGAGATCCCAGCAGAACGTCCAGCGCATAGGCTTCGACCTGCTCTACACCCGGGCCATCCTCGTCAAGTCGGGCGAACCACCGCGGCGGGCGAGCGGGTCGGCCCGCCCTCGCCCACCCGCGTAGCGCGCCGAGCCCCGTGCGGGACGGCGCAGCCGCTCGAGCCGGGCGTCGTCGATGTGTTCGGCGGTGGAATCGGCGGCGAGCCCGGGGATTCCGCGCCTACGGGACGTCCACCAGGACCTTGCCGACCGCCCCGCTCTCGACCGCTCGGTGGGGGATGTCATGTCGCTCATCCTCGACGGCATCCGTGCACGGTGATCGGCCCCGGGGTGCCGAATCCGCACGCGCTCAGGTGTGCGGTGTCGTGGCCCGGATGCCTGCGAGCACGACGTCGACGATGCGCTCCGCGTCCGCGCGGGTGAACGGGCGCAGGCCGCGGTTCACGATGAGGTGCACCGGGCCGGAGATCATTTCACCGAGCAGGGAGTAGTCGACGGGCGGCAGCTCGCCCCGGTCGATGGCCAGGTCGACCCGGCGGCGCATGGCGGCGGCGCGTCCTTCGAGGATCCTGGTCGCCGCCCGGCGCACGGCCGGGCTGTCGTGGGTGGCCTGGGTGGCGAGTTCGAGCGCCCGGACGGTCGGCTTGCCCAGGCTCTCGGCGATGGTCATCAGGAAGTCCACCAGGTCCCTGCGGAGCTCGCCGGTGTCGGCGACGGCCCCGAGGTCGTCGACGTACTGCAGCAGGGCCTCGACCACCAACTCCTCGCGGTCGGGCCAGTTGCGGTAGACGCTGGTCTTGTGCACGCCGGCGAGCTCGGCGACCTCCTCGTAGCGGAAGCCCGCGATGCCGTCCCGCGCGACGAGCTCGACGGTCGCGGCGAGGATCTGCGCTCTGACCCGCGCGGTGCGGCCACCGGGGCGACGCGCCGACGTCCGATCCGCGGTGCTGGCCATCAGTGGCCCACCTCCTGCCCTCCGCTGCGGCGCTGATTGTCCTCGACCCCGCGGTGCAGGCGCACGAGGCGGGGCGTCCGGTGGGCTCGGGCAGGACGAGTACGTCGAACGCTTCCCGAGGAGCACGGGTCAGCGCCTGCACGCCGTCGTCGACCCGGCCACGCGGTCGTCCTCGAGCTCCAGCGCGCGGCGCAGGGATTCGCGGATCGCGCGGTCGTCGTCGGCGACGAGCACGGTGCAGGCCACGGCCGTCAGCTGCCCAGCCGGGCGGCGAGCCCGTCGAGAACGATGCCGAGATGCCGTTCGAACCGCTGGTCACCGTCGTCTCGAAGGTGCCCGGCAGCCTTGACCAGCTCGGCGTCCTCGCCCAGCCAGGCGTCGCGCCCGGCGAGCGAGTACCGCGCCGGGTCGGTCTCTGCTGACTGCCCCCGCTCCTGCTCCTCGATGACGAAGCCGACCACGAACGCGGTGACCAGATCGGTGGCGTCGTCCGCCCCGGCGAGGGTGAACCCGGCCGCGGTCAAGCGGGCGAGCCAGGGCTCCTTCGCCCGCAGCACCTCGGGGCCGGCGATGCGCGTGCCGCTGAAGATGCGCGCCCCGTCCCGGTGGAGCAGGTACTCGGAGCGCAGGACGCGGGCGTAGGCGGCGAGGTCGTCACGCCAGCCGGCGCCGGGAGGGATCTCCGCCAGGGCGCCCGTGACGCGGCGCATGACGACGGTGCCCATCTCGTCGAGCAGCTCCTGCTTGTTGCGGACGTGCCAGTACAGCGCGGGGGCCTGCACGTCGAGCCGGGAAGCGAGCGCACGGACGGTGATGCCGTCCATGCCCTTCTCGTCGAGCAGCTCGAGTGCCGCCGCCACGATCCGTTCCGGGGAGATGCCCTTCGCCACGCTTGACACCTTAACAAAGTTCAGGGACGGTGGGTCCCGGATGATTGAACTTAGTTAAGGAGACTCTGATGCGCGCTGCAGTCGTCAGCACCCCGGACGCGACACCCGTCTACGCGGACTTCCCCGACCCGGAGCAGCGGCCCGGCCGGGAGCCGCTGCGGCTCGTGGGTGCGGGTCTGCACCACGTCGTCCGGGGGCTCGCCTCCGGCCGCCACTACGCGAGCCGCCAGGCGTATCCGCTCGTGCCGGGGGTCGACGCCGTGGCCCGGGCGGAGGACGGGCGCCGGGTCTACACGGGCCTGCCCCGGCCGCCGTGGGGCACGATGGCCGAGCGGCTGGTCACCCCGTTCGAGGTGGAGCTACCCGAGGGGGCCGATCCGCTGGCGGTGGCCGCCGGCATGAACCCCGGCATGTCGGGTTGGATGCCGCTGATCGCCCGGCGCGAGGAGGTGGGCGCGCTCGGCACGGTGCTGGTCCTCGGGGCGACCGGCATGTCGGGCAGCCTCGCCGTGCGGGCGGCGCTGGCCCTCGGGGCGGAGCGGGTCATCGCGGCCGGACGCGACCCCGAGGCGCTGGAGCGGCTGCGCGGTCTCGGCGCCGTGACCGTTCCACTCGCGCACGCCGAATCCGACCGCTGGGCGGCCGCCCTCGGCGCGGCCGTCGCCGACGCCCCGCCCGCACTCGTGCTCGACTTCGTGTGGGGGCCCGTCGCCGAAGCCACCTTCGCCGCGCTGGGAGGGGGCGGCGCGGACGAGAACGCCGACATCGACTACGTGCAGATCGGCTCGCTCGCCGGAACGGAGGCGGCCCTGCCGGCTCCGCTGCTGCGCAGCCGGCGGATCCGGGTGACCGGAAGTGGCGCCGGCTCGGTCTCGAAGGCGCAGATGATCGCGGAGCTTCCCGAGGTCATCGCCCGTTTCGCCGACGGCACCTTCGACGCGCCGTACACCGCCTACCCGCTCAGCCGCATCGGCGAGGCATGGGCGCACCAGGGGCGCACCCGCGCCGTCGTCGTCCCGGACTGACGGCCTGGTCGGATGACGTGGAGATCGTGCAGAAGAGAGCCTTGATCGTCGGCCTCGGGGTCGCCGGCACGGCCCCTGTGATCGGGCTCCGGCAGGCCCGGGGGACGCTGGTGAGACGCCGGTTGCGCCCGTTCGTCCGGGAAGCACCTGCGGATCGCACGGGTGAAGCAGCAGATGTTCGTGCCGTCGAGCCGCCCCCCTTGGGGGCGCCTCGCTCGGTGGTGCTGCGGCTTGCGCTCGAGGCACGGAGCCGCAGGCCGGCGAAGGTCCGTGCCGGGACACCCGCACGAGAGTGAGCCCACGAGATGGCCCAGGAGCTCCTGACCGGGCCGCTCGTTCGTGAATCCCCCGGTTAACGGTCGTTGCGCGCTCCGCCGTTGTTGGCCGCCCGTCCCCGGCCCATCGTGGTCATGGCCGGCCCGGCACCCGAGGAGGACCTACCGTGCGACCGCGTTCCGCGAAGCTCGTCACCCTGCTGCTCGCCACCGTCACGACGGGGCTCATCGCCGGCGTGTTCGGCGACTGGGCCGTCACGATCATGCCGGGCCTGCACGCGACCGACGACCGCACGTTCGTCGCCGCGTTCCAGGCCCTCGACCACGCGATCTACAACGCCCCGTTCATGCTCGCCTTCACGGGCGCTCTGGCGTTCACCGGCGTCGCCGCGGTTCTCCACGGGCGTGGCGGCAGTCGCTCCCCGCTGCCGTGGGTCGCGGTGGCGTTCGGCCTGTACGTGGTGGCATTCGTCATCACCGTGGTGGTCAACGTCCCGCTCAACGACGGCCTCGTCGCCGCCGGGCTCCCCGACCGCATCGCCGATCTGGCGGCCGTGCGCGCCGCCTTCGACGAGTCCCGCTGGATCACCTGGCACGCGGTCCGGACCATCGCGACCGTGGCAGCGTTCGCGTGCCTGGTCTGGGCACTCGTCCTCCACGGACGCGCCACGGCCGGCCGCGAGGCCCCCTCCCCGGCCGGCGCCGCTCACCGCTGATGGCGGCCTGACCGTCTCACGGGGAGAAGGTCTTATGAGGTCGAGGGTCCGCGTTCTGCCGGGAGGAGGCCCGAGAGGCGAGACGACATCGGTGGCTCCGGCGTCGCGGAACCGGGTCGAGGCGTCGGCATGGTCGCCTCGTCGCCGATGACGACGGGGTCAGCCGACCGCGCCGAGCGTCCCGGGCGAGGGCTTCGCGGACTCGGTCGGGCAGTGGCTGCCGGGCCGGTGTGGAGGGGTGAGCGGGAACACACCGCGCACGAGGGGGGTTGCTCGCGGGTATGACGAAGCTCGGGCCGCTGGGCGGCGCGTACTCGGATCTCAACTCCGCCGATGCCGCCACCGCCGCGACGACCGCCGAGGAGTTGGAGCGGCTGGGGTACTCGACCCTCTGGATGGCCGGCGGCCCGGGCAACAACCTGCCCCAGATCGACAACGTCGTCCGCGGGACGTCGCGGATCGGCGTGGCGAGCGGGATCCTCTCGGTCGACCGCGTCCCGGCCGCCGAGGTGACTGCGGCCTACGCAGCGCTGGAGCAGGCGCATCCCGGCCGGTTCACGGTCGGGCTCGGCGGTGCGCAGCACGGGCCGATGCCGCTGGCCACCCTGAACGCCTACCTCGACGATGTCGAACCGGTGGTGCCCCGGTCCCGGCTGATCCTCTCGGCGCTCGGCCCACGGATGCTCGAACTCGCCCGTGACCGCACGGCCGGCGCGTACCCCTACCTCGTCACGCCCGACTACGTCGCCTCGGCGCGGAACATCCTCGGCGGCGAGCGGCAGCTCGCCGTGCTGGTGGACGTGATCCCCGAGGTCGATCCGGCACGGGCCCGTGAGGTCGCCCGGGACGGCGGCTGCGGTTCCTCACCGCCCTCCCCGGTTACGCCGCCAACCTGCGTCGCATGGGCTTCGACGACGACGACATCTCCGGGCTGTCGAACCGGCTCGTCGACGGCGTGACCATCTGGGGTGACCTCGACGCGGTCGCCCGGCGCATCGGCGAGTACCGTGCCGCCGGCGCCGACCAGATCGTGGTGCAGCTGGGCCGCTTGCCGAGGGAATGGTGGGCCCGCCTCGCTGGTGCGGTGGGCTGACTCCTGGCGGTTCCGTCGGCGGGCGCGTGAGCCGCGTCAGCTCCCGACACCCAGGTTTGCCAGCAGGGCCAGGAGCACCGTCACCACGGCGAGCACGCCGTGCGCACCCACGACCGGAACGGGAAAGGCCCGCTCGGGTGGGCCCTCACCGGCGCCCGCCGCGCCCCGCCCCGCCCCGGTGGGCGCCGCGGCGCGCGTGCTCCGGTAGGTCGGAATCCACCGGGCCAGCATGGTGAACCCGAGCACCACCACGGGAACGAGCACGACCAGCGCGATCCAGCCGATCACCGCCGCGTCGGTGAGCACGTAGACGATCCACAACACCAACCCGCCGGCGGCCAGCCCGAGGTGCGCGAAGATCAGGCCGGGCGCGAGCCTGCTCCGGCTGCTCGCCCGGTGGCCGCCCCGGGAGATCCACATGCCCAACATGGCGAACCCGCCGATCGCGGTCAGCACCCAGGTCACGAGTGCGGCGATGTCCATGGCGTCCTCCTCGACGGTGGTGGGAGCCGAGATCAGGGTCGGAAGCCCTCGGCCTGCACGGCCTCGTTGGCGACGCGCACGCCATAGCGGTAGGCGAGCTTGCCCCCGAGGTATCCGGACACGGCGAGCGCGGCGAGCGACAGCACCGAGAGCAGCAGCGGGCCGGGTGCGACCGGGGCCGGCTGGTCGTGGTCGGCCTGCCGCCAGAGGAAGTTCCCGACGAACGCCGCAGTGACGACGAGGTTCAGCGTCATGTGGACGAGGCCGGTGCGGAAAGCCCGGCTACCCGTCGGGATGGCGGTGAGGTCGAGGAACCCGACGATCGCGGCGGCCAACGCGCCGACGACGCCGATCCCGATCAACCAGGTGGAGCCCTGGGTCAGGAAACCGGGTGAGCCGACCACGTACGACGCGATGTCGAACACCAGGCTGCACACCCACGCGCCGATGGGCACGGTGACCAGCATCGGGTGGAACGGGTGACCGTACGGGCCGGCCAGCGCAGCATTCACGGGCTGCTTCGCCTGCTCGGCCGGTGCACCCATGGCCGCCTCCTCGCGGTGCCGTATATGGCAAACAGATATTGGTCTTATTCGGTTGTGCCGTCAAGCTGCGCAGGCCAGGAGGTTCGTCGGGGCGATCAACCAGGTGGGGTTGGCGGTACGGTGAGCCGCGTGAGCGCAGACGCGGAACCCCCGGGGGCGATCGAGGCCGTCGCGGTCCTCGGTGAGGAGGTGCGGCGCCGCCTCTACTACGCGGTGCGGGCGGCAGGGCGCCCGGTCAGCAGGGACGAGGCCGCGACGGCGGTGGGGATATCCCGCAAGCTCGCCGCGTTCCACCTGGACAAGCTCACCGACGTCGGCCTGCTGCGCGCTCATTTCGACGGCATCGGCCGGCGCGGCGTCGGCCGCAAACCCAAGGTCTACGAGCCCGCCGAAGCCGCCGTCCAGGTGAGCATCCCGGTGCGCCGCCACGAGCTGCTGGCCGACATCCTCGTGCACGGCCTGCTCGCCGAGGACGAGCACGGCGGCGCACGGTCGGCCTCCCTGGAGGCAGCGCGCAGACGCGGGATCGACGTCGGGGCCGCCGAGCGGGAGAAGGTCCGTCCCGGCCGCCTCGGCCCGGAACGAGCGCTCGCGCTCGCCGAGGACGTGCTGGCCCGCAATGGCTTCGAGCCCGGCCGGCCGGGCCGGGGCTGCGTCCGCCTGCACAACTGCCCGTTCCACCCGCTCGCCACGGCTGCGCCGGAACTCGTGTGCGGATTGAACCACGCGTTCCTGAGCGGAATGCTCGACGGGCTGCAGGCCCATGCCGTCGATGCGGTGCTCGCGCCTGCCGCGGGCGAGTGCTGCGTCGAGCTCCGCCACGGTGACGGTTGACGCACCGGGCCCACCGACCATCCGACCTCCAACGAGATCGCCACGCTCGTCACCGGGATCGACGACGTCGACATCCCACGGCTGTCGAACATCAAGATCGTGTTCTACTCGAAGGGGCGGCGGAGGCAAGGGCTTCGGCTGGGGCACCGTCCACCACGCGGCGGAAAGCCTGCGGATGCCGGCCCGGCCCGGCATCGACCAGCCCTTCGGTCCATCGGTCGTCGACGAGGATCTCAAGATCGTCGGTACCGAGCACGTCTACGTCTGCGACATGTTCGTGATGCCGATCGCGTCGGCCGCCAACCCGGTGCGCACGCTCGCGGCCCTGGCCCTGCGGCTCTCACAGCACCCGGCCTGACGAGGGCGGGCTGTACCGAGGCGAGGCAGGTACCGGGGCCGGCTGAACGCACGGCGGGTGGCGCGGCGTGTGGAATGGCGGAGCAAATGGCCCGTACATCTCCCGGGTCGCGCCGGGGCCGCGTCGAGATCTTCTCCGGGTACGCCCGCCGCGGGCACACGTTGCGGCCGATCCACGATTCCCGTTTCGCGCGGTGCGCGGGCGGGTTCCCCGTGCTTGCCGGCGCCGTGACTCCGGTCGTCCACGGGTCATGCGAGGGCAAGGTCGTCATCACCGCCTGAACAGCGCTACGTGATCAGCCGCTGGTGGTGGCCGCGCACGCGGGGCTCGCGGCGTGGGGCCGCGCGAACGCCGGGGTCGTCGGCCGAGTCTGAACCAGGTGCCGCCGCGAACGGGACAGCAACGATCAGGAGGTGCGGGATGGGCCAGCAGCAACCCCGCCAGGACGAGAGCCCCGTGCAGTCCTTCCGACTGGTCGAGGTCCAGCCGGGCGGGGCAGCCGGGAACGCCGAGAACCAGGCTGGTGCGGATCGAGCTCCGATCGACACGAGGGCACGGCGGTGTTTGATCGTGGACGACAACGAGCTATTCCTCGCGGTCGCCCAGGACCATCTCGCACGCGGCGGGCTGAAGATCGTTGGCACCGCGACGAGCCAGGCGCAGGCCTTGCGGCAGGCCAAGGCGTTGCGCCCGGACGTCGTCCTCGTCGACATCGGCTTGGGCCGCGAGAGCGGCTTCGAGGTTGCTCGCCGCCTCGTCGAGAGCGTTCCCGACCTCGGGAGTTCGGTCGTGCTGACCTCGACCCGCGCCGAGGACGATGTCGTGGACCTGATCGCGGCCAGCCCCGCGGTCGGGTTCATCTCGAAGGACCTCCTGTCGGCCCGCGCGATCGAGGGACTGCTGAACGCGAACGGCTTCTGACCGTCATGGGCCGCCGCGCCCGCAATCCGATGTCAGCATGGTGGCTCTACTGGCCGAATCCGCCAGTAGAGCCACCATGCTGACACTCGGGCAGGGTCGGCCGGCCGGCGCTACGGCCGGCTCGTCCGTTCCCGGCTGGCGGCGCACGAGCGGTTCGGGGCGCTGCCCGGAGCGCGGCTGCTGCATCCGGGGATCGACCTGGCCCGCGACGGCTTCGCGGTCGACCTGACCGCGCGACCGCACGTCAGACGGCGATGGGTACGGGCTGGTCTCCGGGAAGGAGCAGCTGCGGGACCTGCGCGAAGCGCCACCCGTCGCCGACGCGGACGAACACCCAGACCATGTCGTACCGGTCCGCCGGCCAGTGCCGTGGGGGGGCCGGGGTGATCTCGCCCGTGATCTCTTCGAGGTGGTGGACGATCTTGCTGAGGGACTTGTGGTGCCAGGACACGAGGGTGGCGCCCGGACGGTCGACGAGCTCCGCGACGAGCTGCGCCTCCTGGCCCGGTTCGTAGCGGTCGTCCACCTCCACTCCGAGCTGCCTCGCCAGCGACTCGACCGTCTCGATCGAGCGCCTGCTGCGGCCGTGCCGCGCCGCGGCGGCGTAGACGGCCTCGGGGCGCCACAGGCCCGCCGGCGGCCCGCCGCGCATCGGGGCGAAGAGCTCGACCAGCGCGCCGGCCCGCTGCCAGCCGTCGACGGTCAGGGAGCGCTTGTCCTGCCGCCCGGACGGGCTGATGCCCGACCGGGGTCCGGTGGGCAGCGGCTTCTCCGCGTGTCGAATGATCATGATGACCTGTTGGCGAACCGAGGGTTCGAGCGGCCGGGACGGCACCGGCGTCAGCGCACGGTCCACGGGGCGCCAGTGGTTCGGCGCGATGTCGACGACGGTCATGGTTATCGATCTCCAAGCGCTTTCAGGCCACGATCTCCCACAGCCCGAACAGCACGATCATCGCGGCGGCGACGAGGCAGATCGCGCCGACGGCCGTGCCGGATCGGGCGGAGAACATGGTCACGTGCTGTCCAGAGGTCGAGGCCGGAGCGCCGTGGGCGCGTGCCGACAGACCCACGATGGCCAGGGAGATCAGCCCGACGACGGCGATGGTCGCGCCGAACGAGACGAGCTGGACGATGAGCAGTGATCCCCAGTGGATCATTGGACTGGCTCCTCTGGTTACGCGGCCGCTCGCGCGGGCGCGGCGATGGCAGGCCGGACGGGCTGTTCGTCGTTGACGGTGGTGGCGGTGACCGGCCTGCGCCGGGCGAGCCGGTAGATGCCCGCGGCCAGGACGACGAGGACGACCCCGACCAGGACGGTTCCGGCAGTGCCCCTGGAGGCCGTCCAGGCGGCCAACGCCCCGAGGGCGGCCGCGGCGGGCAGGGTCAGCAGCCAGCCGACGAGCATCTCGGCGGCCACGCCCCAGCGCACGGTGCTCCAGCTGCGGCCCGCCGCGCTGCCGAGCACGGATCCGGTGGTGATCTGCGTGGTCGACAGGGCGAAGCCCAGGTGCGCCGAGCTGAGGATGACCGCGGTGCTCGCGGTCTCGGCCACGAACCCCTGGGTGCTCTCGATGTTGCTGATCCGGTGGCCGAGGGTCCGGATGATCCGCCAGCCCCCCATCGCGGTACCGGTCGCGATGGCCAGCCCGCAGAGCAGGATCACCCAGAGCGGGGGAGCGGAGTGCGCCGGCAGCAGGCCGACGGTGATCAGCGTCAGGGTGATCACGCCCATGGTCTTCTGCGCGTCGTTCGTCCCGTGCGCCAGCGCGACCATCGACGCGGAGACGACCTGCGCGTTCCGGAAGCCGCGGGTGGTCGTGCGCCGGTCGCCGCGCGCGGCGATGCGGTATGCCAACCGCGTGGCGGCCAGCGCCACCACCCCGGCGACGATGGGCGAGAGCGCCAGCGGCACCAGCACCATGCCCACCACGGTGGAGAAGTGGACGGCGCCGGATCCAGCGAACACCCACGTCGCGCCGATCAGGCCGCCGAGCAGGGCGTGCGACGAGCTCGAGGGGAGCCCGAGCAGCCAGGTCAGCAGGTTCCAGAGGATCGCCCCGACCAGCCCTCCGAAGATCACCTGCGGCGTGATGAGGGCCTCGTCGACCAGGCCGCTGGAGATCGTCAGGGCCACCTGCACCGACAGGAACGCCCCGACCAGGTTCAACCCTCCGGCCAGCAGCACCGCGACCCTGGGGCGCAGGGCCCCGGTGGCGATCGAGGTCGCCATCGCGTTGGCCGTATCGTGGAAACCATTGGTGAAGTCGAACAGCAGCGCGGTCAGGATGACCGCGATCACCAACACGGACATGTCGTCACTCCGATGCCTGGGTCATTCGTGCTGCCCGACGGGTCAGCGGCAGCCCCCGAGGGGCTCGCTCCGCCTTCGTGACAGGTCTATCACAAAGCACCACAGCAACGTAGCGCTTGTGGTTAGTCTAGGCGCATGGCTGTGACGTAAGAGTCATCACCTGCCACAGGAGGTAGGCTGTAGGCGCAACTTTGGAGGTGCCCGATGCGCGCAGACGCAGCACGCAACCTCGACGCAGTTCTCCAGGCCGGAGCCAGGCTCCTGGCCGAGGATCCCGGAACGAGCGTCTCCGCCATCGCGGCGGTCGCCGGCGTGGACCGGCGCACCGTGTACCGCCGGTTCCCCAACCGGGATGCCCTGCTCTGCGGGGTGTTCCAGGCCAAGCTGGACGCGCTCGACGACGCCCTCGCCCAGAGCCGGCTCATGGAGGCGCCGGTCACCGTGGCCCTCCACAAGCTCGTCGAGGGTGTCGTCGCAGCGAACCGGACCTACCCGGTGGGCAACGACCAGATGAGCTGCTCGTCGAGCGTCT
The DNA here is from genome assembly GCF_039543345.1 of Pseudonocardia adelaidensis. Taxonomy (NCBI): domain Bacteria; kingdom Bacillati; phylum Actinomycetota; class Actinomycetes; order Pseudonocardiales; family Pseudonocardiaceae; genus Pseudonocardia; species Pseudonocardia adelaidensis. Next base: position 155,918 of record NZ_BAABJO010000003.1, read on the forward strand.
TCGAGAGGCACCTCGAGCAGCGCGAGCAGGTCGAGAACTTCCTGGGGCGAGCCGCGGCCGAGGGGCTGATCCGCGCCGACCTGCCCGATGGCATGGCGTTCGGCCTGCTGCACAGCGTCGTGAGCCTGGTGGCCCTCCAGTTCCCCGACCTGGAGTGCGGGCGAGCCGCCGACCTCGCCGTCGAGATCCTGCTCGACGGCATCGGCTCCGCCTGATCCGCCCGTGCGGCGGCTCACCGCAGAGCCGCGTGGCACATCCTGACTCGCACGTCACATCTGTGTGGATCCGGTGCCTCTAAGCGCTACGTTGATGTGGTGCTTGGTAAACGAGCTGCTACAGCAGCGCCGGGAGGGTGGCCGCTCGATGCGGCTGCCCGTCCCGCACGCCGTGGCAGCCGGAGCGGCGCCGTTCGACATGGTCGAACCCGCACGCTGTGGATGACGTTGGGAGTCGAGCGGTGAACATCAGCCTTCTGATCAGCCAGGCCGTGGCGAACTACTCCGGCTTCCTGATCGACCTCGTGATCGACCTCGTGGCCATCCTGCTGATGGCCTACGTGCTGTACTTCCGCCGCCACTGGCGTGCGGACCTGCTGCTGTCCTACGTGACGCTCAACATCGGCATCTTCGTCGTGATGTCGCTGCTGAGCACCGTCCGGGTGGACATCGCCGTGGGCTTCGGGCTCTTCGCGATCCTGTCGATCATCCGGTTGCGGTCCAGCGCGGTGACCCAGCAGGAGGTGGCCTACTACTTCGTCGCGCTCGTGATGGGCCTGGTCAACGGGATGAACGTGGCCGACCGCGCGCTGGTCGTCATGCTCAACGTCCTGCTGCTGGTGACAATGGCCGTGTTCGACAGCAGGCTGCTGCGCGACCGGTCCCGCCGCCTGGATGTCCAGCTGAAGAAGGTGTACGACAGCGACGCGGCACTCGTGGCCGACCTCGAGCGCGAGCTGGGTGGGCGCGTCATGTACCACGAGGTCACCGAGGTCGACCTCGGGCGCCAGCACACGAGCGTCGACGTGCGGTACCGGCCCGGGGTCGGCGTCAGCCGGCAGGGACAGCCCGAGCAGGGCCTGCAGGTGCAGGGGCCGGCGGTGCAGGGGCTGGCGGTGCAGGGGCCGGCGGTGCAGGGGTCGGCGGTGCAGGGACAGCCGGTGCAGGGACAGCCGGTGCAGGGGTCGGCGGTGCAGGGACAGCCGGTGCAGGGACAGCCGGTGCAGGGACAGCGCGAGATCGTCGCCTCGGCGCCGGTCGAACCCCCTGACCTTGCCGCCCGGCCGGTGGAGCAGGCGGAGACCCTCGTTTCCGTCGGCGCTCCCGGCAGTGGCGAGAACCGGTCCGACCGGGTGGAGTGAGAACGACGAGAACGGGGGTGAGACCGATGACGTCCGTGGCATCCGTCACGTGGAGGTCGGTGCGGCGAGTGCTCGTGGGTGTCGTCGCGGTGGCGCTGTCGGCCGTGCTGGCCGCGTGCGCCGCCGGCCCGCAGTCGACGCCCACGGCTTCGCCGAGCCAGGGACCGTCGGACACCGCGGCGCCGGGCACGGTGGTGATGGTGATCCGGCACGGAGAGAAGCCGGAGGGCTCGCAACCCGGCATCGACGCACAGGGGAACGAGGACGACAGCTCGTTGACCGCAGTTGGTTGGCAACGCGCGGAGCGGCTCGCGGATCTCCTCGATCCGCGGTCGGGAGAGCCCCGGACGGGGCTCGCCCGCCCGGCGGCGATCTACGCGGCCGGGGCGAACGACGACGGTGAGGGCGCACGCACCCGCGAGACGGTCGCGCCGCTCGCCGAGCGGCTCGGCCTCGCGGTGAACACCGACTACGGCAAGGGCGACGAGGAGAAGCTCGTCGAGCAGGTGACCGCGGAGCCGGGACCCACGCTGATCTGCTGGGCGCACGGAGAACTGCCCACCATCGCCGAGGCCTTCCCGGACGTGACGCCCACGCCGCCCAAGGACTGGCCGGACGACCGGTTCGACGTGGTCTGGACGTTCACCAAGACGGCCGACGGCTGGCACTTCGCCCAGCTGCCCGAGCTCGTGCTGCCGCAGGACCAGTCGGACGTCATCGACGAGTAGTACGCGCCGGGGTGTCCACAGCCTCGAGGTAGACCCCATGCGTCTCGGCTCGAGATCGAACACGCACGGTGTCCACGTCACGGTGTCTACGTCACGGTGTCTACGTCGTCGCTGTGGACAGCTGGCGGGTTGGTCGAGAGAAGGAATAGCGGTCATGCCGGCGGCAGTTCGCCTGACGTGGCGATCACTCTCTCGGCCGGCGTGCGTGCCCTGATCGACGGACCGAACTTCGCGACGGTGGCGACGCTCGACCCGGACGGGGGGCCGCAGACATCGATCGTCTGGGTCGGCCTCGACGACGGCACCCTCGTATTCAGCGCCACCGAGGACCGGCGGAAGGTGCGCAACCTGCGGCGGGACCCGCGCGTGAGCATCTCGATCAGCGACGCGACGAACCCGTACCGGCACACCCAGCTGCGTGGCACGGTGACGATCACCGCCGATCCGGACAAGAGGCTGCCGAAAGCGCTGAGCCGCAAGTACCGAGGCGAAGACCCGGCCGTGGAGGGTCCGGAAGTCGAGCGGGTGATCGTCCGGCTGCAGGTCGAGAGGGTGGCCGGCAACGTCCGGTGATCGACGCTCGCTCCGAGCCGCCGGCGGTTGGACGACGGCGGCGGCCGGCATCACCGACACCCAGGAGCGGCTGACCTGAGCCGGAGGGTGATCGCCGGAGGGTGATCAAGGTACCGGGGACGTACCCGTGACTCGGGCCGATCATCCCCGGCGTTCGAACCGAACACGACGGAACGCTCGGGACGACCGACGATCTGGAGCTGCTCCGGCACGCGTTGTGCGCCGCCGTCGACGAGCAGCACGAGATCCAGCGGCGCACTCTGGCCAAACAAGTGTTCACCGGCCGTTATCGGCTCGGCGGGCACCTGGCATGACATGGGATCCGACCGTCGAGCCCGCGGACCCGTCGACCGGCAAGTCAGCGAGCTCGAGCACGTGCATCTCAGTGGATGAAGCGGCGGTGCAGGCGCAGATCGTCCTCGCGACCGCAGGCCGTGCAGCAGACGACGGGGTGCGGATCCTGATCGCACGGGGGCGCGGCCGGCGTTCGCGCGGCGTCCGACGTCCTCGAAGGCCGGATATCCGGCGCCTCGCAGCCGGCAGGTCGCCGGCCGAGCCCGCCGCGCCGGAACCCACAGCGTCGCGGACCGTCAGCCGACGGTCGCGTCCACGGTGACGTCGATGTTGCCGCGGGTGGCGTTCGAGTAGGGGCAGATCGCGTGAGCTGCCTGCACCAGCTGGTCGGCGGTGGCCTGGTCCAGCCCGCCGAACTCCACGTGCAGCGCCGCGCTCAGCGTGAACCCGCCCTCTGGCGTCGCGTGCACCTGTACCTCGGCCACGACCGCGGAGTCGCTGAACTCGACCTTCTGCTGCGCGGCGACGGCCTTGAGCGCGGAGTGGAAGCACGATGCCCAGCCGGCGGCGAAGAGCTGCTCGGGGTTGGTGGCCCCGCCGGGGCCGCCCATCGACTTCGGGATCGCCAGCGTGACGTCCAGGAGCCCGTCGTCGGTGACGGCTCGGCCCCCGGCCCTGCCGTCGCCGGTGGAGGTGGCCACTGCCGTGTAGAGCGCCTCGCTCATCCCTTGCTCCTTCATGAAGTAGACGAACTAGTAAGTCTGACAGTAGCACGGCTGTGATCCCTGCGCGCGAGCTTTCGATCCGCATGACGGCCATCACATGCGCTCTCGGCGGACGCCGTGACGGGGAGCGTCGAGCACGCTGGAACACCCGGTGGAATGCGTTCCTGAGCTCGATGATCAGGAAGTGCTCACGACGGCGCGGCCTCTCGTCGGCTCATGGCGACACGTCACCCGCGGTGTTCGCCCTCGCAGCGTTGAGCACGGCACGGCCGGCCTTGATCAGCCTGTCGGTGAGGGCGGCCGGGTCGGGCCCGAGGTAGCCGGTGACCATGGCGCCGTCGCGCAGGATGATCAGTTGGTCGGCCACCGCGTCGCGGTCGTGGATCCCCATCTCGCCGAGCAGATCCTTCAGGAACGTCGCGAACCAGGCCCGGTGGGTGGCGATCGCCTTCCTCGCGGGGTGGGCGGGGTCGGCGAACTCGGCCGCGGCGTTGATGAACGGACATCCGCGGAACCCGGGGGAGCAGCTCATGTCCGCGATGGCGCGCGCGATGGCCAGGAGGGTGGCACCGGCGTGGCCGGCCTGGGCGCGGAGCTGTTCCAGCGCGTGGCGCTCGACTGCCGCGCGGCCCTCCAGGTAGGCCACGACCAGGTCGTCCTTCGAGGGGAAGTGCCGGTAGAAGGTCACCTTGCTGACGCCCGCCGCGGCGATCAGCCGGTCGGCGCTGATGGCCCGGATCCCCTCGGCGTAGAAGTACTCGTTCGCCGCGGCGAGGATCCGTTCCCGCACCGGCGACGACTGTGTCGCGCCGGCATCTCGGGCTCGGCCGGCTGTCTGTGTCATCGGGGTCATCGGGGCTCCAACCGTCTCGGCGCTGCCTTCCCGGCCGTCCGGGCCGGCTCCTCGGTCACCCGAGCGGCTGCTGCGGCCGGGCAAGACATACTAGTTAGTATACGTGCGCGACGGGGACCCGTAGCCGAACAGCGTGACCGGAGTGGGGCGTCGCACGTGGTGCGGGTCAGGCCGTGGTGCGCCGCCGGCACTCACGTCATCGAAGGGGCTCGAGATGATCCCCGAGGTGTTCACCGGCCGCGTCGCCGGCGAGATGATCGCGAAGATCGGCTGAGGGGGCGGGTGGAACGGGGTCGGGCCAACGGCGTCGGTGCTGGTGCTGGTCAGCCCGAGGATCGCGGCCCGGCGGCCCGGCGGAGGCGGTTGGCGATCGCCAGCCCGAGCCCCTCCTCCACCGGCAAGGACGCGACGATGAGGTCACACCCCCGCCGGTCGAGCTCGCGCAGGAACCCGTAGAGCCCGCGCGCGTAGGCGGCCGTCGAACCGGGGATCGCCACCACGGCGTGCGCCTTCACGGGGGCGTCGACGAGGGAGGGGGGAAGGAGCACGCCCACCTGGTGTCCTTGTTCCTGCGCGCGCTCGGCTTCGTCGACGATCACCTCGGGCTCGACGAGGACGACCCGCGCCCGCGGCGCGTAGTGCGACGGGTGCTGGCCCGGCACCCGAACGCGGCTCGTCGAGGGGACGTCGAGCGGGCGTCCGAGCACCGCCTCGAGGTCCTCGCGCGTGGCCCCGCCGGGCCGGAGGATGCTCGGGACGTCTCCCGTGGCATCGACGATGGTCGACTCGACCCCGACGTCGCAGGGACCGCCGTCCAGCACGAAGTCGACGGCATCACCCAACTCCGCGCGGACGTGGTCGGCGGTCGTGGGGCTGACCGAGCCGAAACGGTTGGCGGACGGTGCCGCCACGCCGCCGCCGAAGCCCGACAGCAGCGCGAGCGCGACGGGGTGGTCGGGCACGCGCACGGCGACGGTCTCCAGGCCACCCGTCGCTTCGAGGGGCACCCGGCGACCACGCCTCAGAACCAATGTCAGCGGCCCCGGCCAGAAGCGTTCGGCCAGCAGGTGCACGGTTGCCGGCACGTCCTCGACCCAGTCGCGCAGGAGTTCGGCACCGCCGATGTGGACGATCAACGGGTGCGACGGCGGGCGTCCCTTGGCCTGGTAGATGCGTGCGACGGCGCCGGGGTCCTCGGCGTTGGCGCCCAGGCCGTAGACGGTCTCGGTCGGGAAGGCCACCAGGCCCCCGGCGCGGAGCACATCCGCCGCCTTCTCCACGTCACCGCTTCGTACGTGCACCTTCGTGAAGCCTCCGACTCTCCGCTCCCACGTCCCGGGCGCGCCGGACCGTGCGATGAGTTCGGAAAGGGCGATCTCATGGACCATGCCGCGTCGGGTCTCGCTACCGCACAGTATTCACCGCACAGTATTCACCGCGCAGCGAGCCGGGTCCGCGCCGGTCCGGCAGCACTCCCGAGGTCGAACAGCGGTGGTGGCCGGTCTCCGCTGGACGCCCACGCGATGAGACCGCGGTGGTCCACCCGCCGGGAAACCGTTGGTCGGGTGGCTGACCCCGCAGGCACGCTGCGGGCGTGGCGGTGCAGGCGGAGTTCACGCGGGCGCCCGGCAGGGCCCGGGCGACCGGGCTGAGCCTGACGTCGTGGGTGCTGTTCGCGAGCTCGGGCCCGCTCGCCAAAGCGGTGATGGCGACGGGCTGGTCCGCGGCCGCGGTGACCTCGATGCGCGTCGCGCTCGCCGCGGTGCTGCTGGTTCCGGTGGTCGCGGTGCTGCGCCCGCGGGCCCTTCGGTTCGGGCGCGCCGACCTGTTGCTTCTCCTCGGCTACGGCCTGCTCGGCGTCGCCGGTGTGCAGCTGTTCTTCTTCCTGGCCGTCGCCCGGGTGCCGGTCGGGGTGGCGATGGTGCTGGTCAACCTCGCACCCGCGCTGGTGGCGCTCTGGGTGCGGGTGGTGCGGCGCACCCGGCTGCCCGGGCTGGTGTGGGTCGGTATCGGACTGGCCGTGGCCGGACTGGCCCTGGTGGCGGAGATCTGGCGCGGCGGCCGGCTCGACCTGCTCGGCGTCGCTGCGGGGCTGCTGGCCGCGATCTGCTCGGCCGGCTACTTCCTGCTCGGCGAGCACGGCGCGAGCAGGCACGACCCGTTCGGGCTGACCGCGGCCGGGCTGGCGATCGGCGCGGTGGTACTGGTCGCGGTCAGCCCGCCGTGGACGCTGCCCGCGGGCCTGCTCACCGCCCCCGTGGTGCTCGGCGGCATCCGGGCCCCGGTGTGGCTGGTGGTGCTGGCGCTGGCCGCGGTCGGGACCGCGCTGCCCTACCTGGTCGGGCTGCGGGCACTGCGCGATCTGCCCTCGGCCCTGGCGTGCGTGCTGGCCTTGGTGGAACCGGTGGTCGCCGCCGTGCTGGCCTGGCTGCTGCTCGGCCAGGCGCTCACGCCGGCGCAGCTGGCCGGGGTGGTGGTACTGCTCAGCGGCGCGGTGACGGTGCAACTGGCCGGCCGCGCGCCGGCGGAACCGTCGCTCCCGCCGGCCCGTTCCCCCTCCATGGACGGACCCGACGTCGTCGCCCGGCTCACTGCGGAGCGGGAGGAGACCGTGGGACGGATCGCCGCGCTGGAGCGGCAGATCGCGGGCCTGGCCGAGGAGCAGGCCCTCACCACGCACGACGACGAGCACGACCCCGAGGGCGTCACCATCGCGTCGCAGCGCGCGCAGCTGCAGGGATTGCTTGCCGGTGCTCGCCGGGACCTCGCGGCCGTGGAGCGCGCGGTGAACCGGCTGGGCACGGGGAGCTACGGATGCTGCGTGCGTTGCGGGGACGACATCGGCGACGCGCGGCTGGAGGCGTTGCCCGCGGCCGAGACGTGCATCGCCTGTGCCACCAGCGGACGACGGTTGCGGTGAGGAGGGCGCGCCACGACCGGACGTCGGTGGCGGAGATCACCGATCACCGGTGGCCACGGGGGACAGGATGTGCGGTGTGAGATCGCGACCTGCGGACGCCCTCGTGGAGGACAGCGGAATGGAATATCGCACGCTCGGCGGAACCGGAACGATCGTGTCGTCCCTGTGCCTGGGCACGATGACGTTCGGCAACGAGAGCAGCGAGGAGGTGTCGCACGCCCAGCTGGACCGGTTCCTGGAACGGGGAGGCAACTTCGTCGACACCGCCAACGTCTACTCCCGCGGTGTCTCCGAGGAGATCATCGGGCGCTGGCTGGAGAAGCGGCCGGGCGTCCGTGACCGGGTGGTCATCGCGACGAAGGGCCGCTTCTCGATGGGGGAGGGGCCCAACGACGTCGGTCTCAGCCGGGTGGGCCTCACCCGTGCGCTCGAGGCCAGCCTCCGGCGGCTGCAGGTCGACTCGGTCGATCTCTACCAGGCACACGCATGGGACGCGTTGACACCGCTGGAGGAGACGCTGCGCTTCTTCGACGACGCCGTGCGGGCCGGCAAGATCCGCTACGCCGGCGTGAGCAACTTCCTGGGCTGGCAGCTGCAGAAGGCCGCGATGCTCACCGACTTCCTCGGTCTCGCCCCGATCGTCACCCTGCAACCGCAGTACAACCTGCTGGTCCGCGAGATCGAGTTCGAGCTGACCGACGTCTGCGAGCACGAGAACATCGGCATCCTGCCGTGGTCGCCGCTGGCCGGCGGCTGGCTGACCGGCAAGTACCGCCGGGACGAGGTTCCGACGGGTGCCAGCCGGCTCGGCGACGACCCCGAGCGCGGCATGGAGGCCTACGCGCCGCGCAACGCGCAGGAGCGGACCTGGCAGGTCATCGACGCGGTCGGCAAGATCGCCGCGGCGCGGGGGGTGTCGATGGCGCAGGTGGCACTGGCCTGGGCCGCGGACCGGCCGGCGGTCACATCGGTGATCCTCGGGGCCCGCACGGTCGAGCAGCTCGACGACAACCTGGCCGCGGCCGGCCTGCACCTGTCCGACGAGGAGACGCAGCTGCTGGACGCGGCCAGCGACCCGATCGTCGGCGACTACCCGTACGGGTTGCCCGGGCGACAGCAGCGCGCACGGGGGCGGGAGCTCTGAGCCGATCCCGGCGCCAGCCGCCGGAACGTGCTTGCGTGGAAGACCGGTGGGTCGATCGCGTGCCCGACCGCTGCTGCGTGAACCCGCAGGAGCGCGATCGTGCGCTACGGGCGGCTCTCGACGGAGGCCGTCGCCAAGCGGGCCGGGGTCGACAAGAGCGCGCTGTACCGTCGCCGGCCGTCCGAGCAGGACATGGTGATCTCCGTGATCTGGCAGGAACCGGGCGGACCGGTGCGGGCCCGGCCGTGCAGGTGGACGCCGGAGAAGAACAGCTCGAGGCCGTCGAGCGTGACGTCGTGGGAGACGCCGACGTAACCGACGTGACCTCCGGGGCGGGTCGACCGGATGGCCTGCATCATCGACTCCTGGGTGCCCACCGCCTCGACGACGGAGTGGGCGCCGAGACCGCCGGTGAGCTCCTTGATCCTCGCGACGCCGTCGTCACCGCGTTCGGAGACGCCCCGGCCACGACGGTGAAGTACCGGCAGTAGTTGCGGCGCCGGATCGGGCCGGTGCCGCGCAGCAGGCGGTCGACCGGAAGGTGTCGGGCCGGGACGAGGACGAGTAGCCGACCGGCATCGCTAACCGGGATCCGTCTTCGCCCGGCGGATCGACAGGAACAGCACCGCCCAGACCAGGAGCGCCGCGACGGTGGCGATCGGCCCGAGGACCATTGCGGCGAGGCCGAGCAGCGGCACGAGGCCCGTGAAGCGGCCGACGGAGGTGAACCCCTCGTCGCCGGGGTCCCTGCCCGGTGGCTCGTGCCACTTGCGGAACGCCTCGGCCAGCCTCGGGTCGTCCGCCACCAGGGCCGCCTCGATCCGGCGTAGCGCCTCACCACCTGCTCCGACCGGCATTGCGCACCTCCTCACCGCCCATGTGGGCCAGCGTCGGCGCCCGCCTGCCACGTCGTCCTCACCCGCCTCGGACGATGCGCGGACCGGTGCCGCACGCGATCGCCGCGGGCCGTGTCCCGGCCGGGTCCGGGATGCGATCCGCGGTCAGTCCTCGCCCGCACCGACGGTCTCGTCGATCACCGCCGCCAGCCGGTCGAGCAGGGCCTCGGCCTCCCGGAGGGTGAGGATGTCGGCGCTGACGGCACGCGCCACCTCTTCCCCGAGCAGGGCGTGCAGCCGCATCGACCAGCCCGCCCGCACCACCGCTTGGGTGAACGCGAACGTCTCCGGCCTCGGGTTCTCCGGTCCCATCGCGGCCTCCTCGTTCAGCTCTCCTCGCGCTCCTCGCGAGCCGGCCGGTGCGGGTGCCGGCGCGGGGCGACCTCGTTCAGGTCCTCCTCGATCCGTCCCGGCCCGACCACGGCCGCGACGAGGAGAACTGGCAGGAGTAGACCGATCAGGAGAAGCCCTGTGGTCACGGTGTTCTCCCCCTTCGCCGTTCGACGTACGACACCGTCGCGCACCGGAACCCGCGTCTTCGTCATCCGGCACGGGTGAGTCCCCCCGCAGGGGCGTCGGGCCGGCGGTCCTCGCCGCACGCCCGCGGCGGGCGAGGCTCGAGCGGGGCCGCATCCCGAGCGTCGAGGTCTTGGACGAGGAGGCCCGACGATGAATCCGGCGGAGCGGAGATCCGAGCCGCGACTCGTCGTCGACTCCGGACGGCTCTGGTCGGGCGGGGCGGCGACCGCGGTGGTCGTGGCGCTTGTCGCACTGGTCGGCGTGCTGATCGGCGACGGTGCGCTGGACCTGGACATGACCGAGCCACCGCTGCTGCCGGTCGGCGGCTCGTTCGCGGTGAGCTACGCGATCACCGGGGCCGTGCTGGCGCTGGCCCCCACGGGACTCGCGCACCTGCTGGCCGTGACGGCACCGCGCCCACGCTCGTTCTTCGCCCGGATCGTCGGGCTCGCGACCGTGGTGGCGGTCGTCCTGCCGCTGACCAGGGGGATCCGATCGCCGGGCGAGTCGCGACCGCCATCGTCGACCTCGTCATCGGGTTGTGCATCCTCAGCCTCGTCTCGTCCCTCCTGGCGAGGACGACGCGGGGCGCGTGGGGCGGCGGGCGCCGGCGTGACCCGCGCCCCGCGGTGATCGCCGGCCGGTGCCGCGTCATCCGGTTCGGGCGATGCGGCGCCCGCGGCTCCCGCGGATGCTCGGTGCGACGACGGCCAGGAGGAGCCATGAGCGCAGGCGCGGCTGACCAGACAGCGGCGGTGCGCGGCGTCGCGCGGATCGCGGACTCGCCCGGCCTGGTGATCGGCGCCGGCGCGCTGAGCATCCTCATCGGTGTGCTCGTGCTCGGGTGGCCGGGCGCCACGATCGTGGTCATCGCGTGGCTGTTCGCCGTGCAGCTGATCGTTGCCGGCGTCCTGCAGCTGGTGTCGGCGTTCTCGGCGGGCCGTGGACCCGGTGGGCGCATGCTGTCCGTGTTGCTCGGGGCGTTGTCCATCCTCGTCGGGCTGCTGTGCCTGCGTGCGACGCTGCAGACCGCCCTGGTGCTCGGGCTGGTGATCGGGGCGTTGTGGGTCCTGCAGGGCATTGCAGGTGTGGTGGACGCACTCGGCTCCGACCAGGGACCCGGGCGCGGCTGGGCGATCGCCTCCGGGGTTCTGTCGGTGCTCGGTGGCGCCGTCGTGCTCGTCTACCCGGGCACGAGCCTCGTCGTGCTCACCTGGTTGTTCGGCATCGTGCTCGTGGTCGTCGGCGTCCCACTCGTCGTCCAGGGCATCGCGACGCGACGCGCCGGCACCCCGCGCCCGAGCCGGCAGCAGCGGGCCCGGGCGGGGGTCGAGGCCGGGGGTGAGAAGGGCCGTACAGGGCTGTGACCAGCTGTTCGGGTCCGTCCACGACTGGCTGACGGCGGTTGCCCTGCGGGTCCTGTCGGGTACCGTGCGGACAGTGAGCGCCGCAGGTGGGCGGGCGTACACAGGGCGTCGTCCGGGGGTACCTCTGGCGAAGACGGCCGTTCCGCAGCTGTCTCGTCGGCACGTACCCCGGGCGCGGTTGCTGGCGGTGCTGGACGAGGCCGCCGCGGGCCAGGTCACGGTGGTGACCGCACCCGCCGGGTACGGCAAGACGCTGCTGCTGGCGGAGTGGGCGGCCCGGCGTCCGGAGCAGACGGCCTGGGTGTCCCTCGACGACGACGACTCGGACGACCGTCGGTTCTGGTCCGCGGTGCTCGCGTCCCTGGGCTCGTGCGCTGCGGTTCCGGCCGGCAACCCCCTGCACGCCCTCATCGTTCCCGGACGTCCCAGCCGGGACCCGGTGTTCCTGGCTGCGGTCGTGGACGCGATCGCCGCCCTGCCGGGTCCGGTCCGGCTCGTCCTGGACGACATCCACGAGCTGACCGCGCCCGACCCGCTGCACGGGCTGGCCGCGCTCGTGCGCGACCGTCCGGCCGCGCTGCACCTCGTCCTGTCCGGCCGCGCCGAGCCACCGGTGCCGTTGGGCCGGATGCGGTTGGCGGGTCAGCTCCGCGAGATCCGGGCCGACCTGCTGCGCTTCTCGGTGCCCGAGGCGGCCGAGATGCTGGTCGCGGCGGACACCCCGGTCAGCCCGGACCAGTTGCGGCTGCTGGTCGAGCAGACCGAGGGCTGGGCTGCCGGGCTGCGGCTGGCGGCGCTCTCGCTGCGGGAGGTCGCCGACCCGGACCGGTTCCTGACCGACCTGGTCGGCAACGGCCGAGCGGTCTCCGACTACCTGGTGGGTGAGATCCTCTCGCGGCTCCCCGTGGGCACCCGTGAGCTCCTGGGCGCGGTGAGCATCTGCAGCGAGCTCTCCGCCCCGCTCGCCGTGGCGCTGTCGGGCCGGGCGGACGCCGGCGAGGTGCTCGACTCCCTGGAGCGGGAGACGGGGCTCGTGCTCAGCATGGGGGAGGGGCGCACCTGGTACCGGCTGCATCGCCTGCTGCGCTCGCACCTGCGCGCCGATCTGCGGCGGCAGCGCCCGGACGCGATGGTCCGGCTCTACGGACGGGCCGCGGACTGGTTTGCTGCCGAGGGGCAGCCCGCGGCGGCCCTCACCTACGCCCGCCGGGGCGGGGCTCCGGACCGGGTCGTGCGACTGCTGCGCGAGCACGCGACGACCCTCATCGCGGCCGGCGAGCACGAGTTGGTGCGTACCGCGCTCGACTGGCTGGGCGCTCCGTTCCGCGGAGATCCGTGGCTCGCACTGGTCGCGGCGCTCGTCGCCACGGAGGGCGGAGCGCTCGCCCAGGCCGACGCCCACATCGCCCGGGCCGTCGCCGCGTGGCCGTCCGACCCGGCACCCGAGCTGGTCGCGCTCCGCGGGCTCGTCCGGTCGCGGCGGGTCATCGTCGCGGGCGATCCGGATGACACGCCGGGCGAGACCGGGTCCCAGGCGGCGGAGGAGCTGGGGCTCGGGCCGATGGCGATGCTGCACCGGGGCATCGGGAGCCTCGGCGAGGGGCGCCCCGACGAGGCCCGCGACATCGTCGGGTCCGCGCTCGGACGGGCCCGCCAGCAGCACCACGGCTATCTCGCCGCGCTCGGGCTCACGCTGCTCGCCGTGATCGCCGGGATGGAGGGCGACTACCGGCGGATGACGGAGCTCGCCGAGGCCGCGGACGCGGAGCCGGGCAACCCGGCGTGGCCGGCGACGATCGGTGCGGGGTGGTCGTCGACGATGCGGGCGTACGGAGCGCTCCTGCGTGCGGACCCCGCCGAGTGCCTCGATCTGGTGGCGGCCGACGAGACCGGCCCGGAGCGGTCGCTGCCGGAGTACTCCGACGACCTGCTCGTGCTGCGCACCGCCCTGCGCGGGGCCGCCCTGTTCGACCTGGGCCGCACGGGCGAGGGGCTGGACGGGCTCCGCGATGCACAGCTCGTCGCCGCGGGACGTCCCGGTTCGCCCGAGGTCACCGCGACCGTCGCCGTGCTCGTCCACCGCGCCACCACGCTCCTCGGGCGCACCGACCTCGCGCGCGCCGCGCTGAGCCGGGCCGAGAACGGCCTCCGCGGATCCGGAGAGGTGGGGTACCTGCGAGCCCGGCACCAGGCGGCGATCGGCCGCTACCGCGCGGCGAGCGAGACGCTGGCGCCCCTGCTCGACGGCTCGGTGCCGTTCGTGCTGCCGTGGATCCAGGTCGAGGCGCGGGTGCTGGAGTGCCAGCTCGCGCTCCGTCTCGAACGCCGCCCGGAGGCGCGCCGGGCGCTGGACGACGCCCTGTCGCTGACTGCGGCGATGGACGTCCTGCGACCGCTGGCGTCGAGCCCCCCGGAGGTCATCGACCTGCTGACCCGCCACGTGGGGAGCTTCGGTGCCGAGGAGCCGACCACGGCCCGGGTGCTCGCGGCGCGGCGCACGCTCGGTGCGCAACCCGTGCCGCTCACGGATCGTGAGCGGGCGGTGCTGAGCCTGCTGCCCACGCAGCGGTCGTTCGAGGAGATCGCCGTCGACCTCACCGTCTCGCACAGCACGGTCAAGACCCATGTTCGCGCGATCTACAGCAAGTTCGGCGTCAGCAGCCGGCGCGACGCCGTGGCCAGCGCCCGCCTGCACGGCATCCTCTCGAGCGACGCCTGACCCGGGGCCGCCTGCCGGTCGCGCACCATCCGCCGCTGGACGGCCCAACCGGCCCCGGCGAGTGCGAGCCAGCAGACCGTGGTGATGAGCGCGTGCCAGGGCGTCTGCGGGTACCGGAGGAATCCCAGTGCCCCGGGAAAGGTCCGCGCCAGGCCGCTCAGCACCAGGCCGGCACCGCCGAGCGCACAGGCGAGGGACAACAGCCCGTGCCGGAAGCGCTGGACGGCGAACCCGATGATGAACCCCGATGCGGCCACGAACAGCACGGAGAGGACGACGTTCCCGTCCTGTTGGAGCAACCCGAACAGCTTCGCGCCGATCACGGCCCCGCAGATCGCGCCGACGAAGAAAAGCGCCGTGCGGAACAGGACGACGACCAGCACGCCACCGCGAGGTGCAGCGATCGGACCCCGAGGAAGCACAGCACGAGGCCGATGACCAGGACGCCCAGCCCGCTGCCGTCCATGTCGGTTCTCCTCCTCGGACCCACCGGTCGGGTGGCCTCGACGAGCACGGGCGCCGAGCTCCTGGTTCGTCCTCATCCGCCGCGGATGACGCGGGAACCCGCACGTGGAGCGGGTCGAAAGGCCCTGGCTCGGCCGGTCAGCATTACTGACACTTCACCCGCAGCGGACGATGACGCAGGTCACACGGGCCGCCACGGTGGGTGGGTGACGGCGACCGGATCGGGAAGGCGGCTGGTGCCACAGCCGAAGATCCAGCTTCCACGGGTCTCGACGACCGTCCTCGACAGGGCCCGACTGCTCGCCGCGGTGGGCGGCGGGGGTGATCCGAACGAACCCGGCGAGCCGGGTGTCGTCGTCGAGGTGTGCGCGCCAGCGGGCTACGGCAAGACGACCCTGCTCGCCGCCTACGCGCGTGCGCTGCGGGACGGAGGGCATCCGGTCGGCTGGGTGACCTGCGATCGCCACGATGCGGATCCCGTTCTGCTGTGGAACGCGATCCTCGCCGCCCTTTCGGGCGCCGCACCACACCCGGCCACCGCGCAGGACCCGTTCGCCGCGCTGGAGCCCCCGCGAACGATGGATCCGGCGTTCCTGGCCGAGTTCGTCGAAGCGATCGACGCCGACGGCACCCCGATCACCCTCGTGCTCGACGACGTGCACGAGCTGACCGATGCCCGGACGTTGAGCGGCCTGTCGGACCTGCTGCGGAACCTGCCGGACCAGCTCCGGCTGATGATCGGGAGCCGGCGCGACCCCGGCATCCCCCTGCACCGGCTGCAGCTCGAGGACCGGCTGCGGCAGATCCGCGCCGACGAGCTGGCGTTCACCCGCGCCGAGACCGGTGCGGTGCTGTCGGCGCAGGGCGTCGATCTCGGCGAGGACGATCTCACGCTGCTGTGGCAACGCACCGAGGGCTGGCCGGCGGCGGTGCGCCTGGCGTCACTGGCGCTCGCGGAGGAGGGTGAACCGTCGCGGTTCGTCGCCAACTTCGCGGGCGACGACCGCGCGGTGGCCGTGTACCTCGTCGCGGAGATCCTGGACCGGCAACCCGAGGACGTGCAGCAGTTCCTGCTCGACACGTGCGTCGCCGAGGACCTGACCGCCGACCTCGCGGCGGTCCTGTCCCGGCGGGAGGACGCGGGCGCGCTGCTGGAGCGGCTGGAGCAGGCGAACGCGCTGGTGCACCGCCTCGGCCGGGTGGGCCAGTGGTACCGCTATCACGCCCTGCTGCGCACCTACCTGCTCGGGGAGCTGCGCCGACGGGGCCAGGCGGCGGCGCGTGCGCGTCACCGGCAGGCCGCGGAGTGGTACGCCGAGGCGGGCCAGGCCGAGCCCGCCCTCGAGCACGCCGTGGCGGCGGGCGAGGACACGATGGTGCGTGTCCTCCTCTCGCGCTACGGGCTTCGGCTGCTGTTGTCCGGTGGTGGGCGCCGCCTGCGCGGCACACTGGCCGGCTGCTCACCCGAGGTGCTCGACACCCCCGAGGTGGGGCTCCTCGTGGCGACCGCTGCATTGGAGGCCGGTGACCTGGTCGGCGGCGAGGAGATGCTCGCGCGGGTGCCGGCGGTCGTCCACACCCGCGGGAGCCACCGGGTCCGCAGGCTCCGGGATGTGGCGCTGCTCTACCGTGCCCGCCTGCGCGCCGACCCCACCGTGCTCGACACCGTGCTCGGGACCATGATCGACGATGTCTTCGACACGGATCCTCCGCCGGCCGTCGAGGCGGCCGGTCCCGACGACGCGGAGCTCGAGCTGCTGTTGCTCGCCAACCGGGGCACGGTGCGGATCCCCGCCGGGGACTACGAGCGGGCCCACGCGGACCTGCTGGCCGCGCTCGAGCTGAGCCGCCGCCACGGCTACGACCACCTCACGCTGGACTGCCTGAACCAGCTCGCCGGGGCGGCGACGGGCCGGTGCATGGTCGACGAGTCCCGCCGGTGGGCGGAGGAGGCGATCGCCTTCGCCGCCGAGCGCGGGTGGGCGTCGTCGCCTCGGCTGGCGTACTCCCACCTGATCGCCGCCTGGTGCGCGCATCTGATGCTGGACATGGAGGAGGCGACGCGCCGGGCCTCGGTCTCGGTGGCCGTGCTCCAGAGTGGTGCGACCGTCGAGCCCGAGGTCGAGGGCGCGGCCCGGTCCGGGGAGGCGGTCATCGCGTTCGACCGATACCCGCAGCGTCATGAGGCCCTGCAGCGGATGCGATGGCTGTGGCACCACATCCCGGACAGCAACCCGTCACCGGCACTGATCGCGTACGCCGAGCTCGCCGAGCTGCGGATGAGCCTCGCGCTCGGTGAGCGGGGACAGGCCGTGGCCGTGGTCGCGCGGGTGGACGAGCTGCTGCCCGAGACCGGTGAGACGAACGTGCTGCGCGCGCTCGTCGCGCTCGACCGGCACCGCCACGAGCAGGTGAGAGCCGCGATCGCCCCCGTCCTGTCCGGCGAGCGCCCCGTGACCGTCGTGACCACCGAGATGACGGCGTGGCTGGTCGAGGCGCTCGCCACCGCCCACGCCGAGATGCCCGAGGCCGCGCACCGGGCCGTCCTGCGCGCCCTCGAGATCGGCGTGCACAACCGGGTGATGCGGCCGTTCTACGACCTCGGCGAACCGGTGCGTGAGCTGCTGACCGCGACGGTCGGACGCGCCGGGTGGCTGGAACCCTTCCTGAGCGACCTGCTCGGCGCGTGGACGGCGGCCCAGGAATGGCAGGACGCCTCCGTCGGCGGCACGGCCGTGGCCGGGGAGTCCGGCCATCGATCCGTCGCACTCGCGGTGCCGCTCACCGCCCGCGAGATGGAGCTGCTGCGCGACCTGCCCTCGATGCTGACCGCGGAGGAGATCGCGGTCCGGCACACGGTCAGCGTGAACACCGTCAAGACCCATCTCCGGTCGCTCTACCGCAAGCTCGGCGCACCCAACCGGCGCGAGGCCGTCGCCGCGGGACGCCGGCTCTGCCTGCTGTAGAGCACGCCGAAGAACCGGGACCTACCGCGCGCCGCCCGCGCGGGCACCGACCGACTCATCCCCTGTGAGTGATGGGCGGGAGCGGTCCGCCGGGTTTCACCGACCTGCGGATCTGCCCGGATCTTCCCGGGCGAGCGGACGCACCGGAGGTAGGGGTGGCGGGATTCGACTCGGACTTCACGGGCACCATCGACCTCGACGTGCGCGGCTCGGTCCCGGCCCGAACGAGGAGTCGATCGGCACCACCAGGCTGTACGTCGATGGCGGTTCCCGCGACCTCCCGGTCCCGCGGCAGTGACGAGCGCGGCGTCATCCGCGACGGGTGACGCGCGACCACCCGCTCGTCGCCCAACCTCGTGGTGCGGAACGTCCGACGTCCGACGGGAGGTTCGGATGCGCTACGAGTTCACCGTGGCGGTGCGACTGCCCGAGGCCGCGATCGCCGCATTTCCCGAGCTGCAGGTCGCCCGCGCGTCGGGCAAGGGCACGACCTTGTACGGGCCGGTGACCGACCGGGCCCACCTCGACGGGCTGCTCGCGAGATTCGGCGATCTCGGGCTCGAGGTCGTCGACATGCACCGGCTGCCCGACTGACACCGAAGGAGACGACGTGGCCACCTCGCCCGGTCGGGGCTGGGGTCTCATGGGGTGCCCTCCTCGGCCGCGGATTCAGCCGTCGGCATCGCGGACGAGGATGGCGATCTGAACCCGGTTGTCGACCGCGAGCTTCGCGAACACGTTGCCGGCCTGTGCTTTTGACCGTCGCGACGCCGACGTGGAGGTGCCAGGCGATCTCGGCGTTCGACATGCCTTCCGCTATGGCGTTCGCCGTGTCGAGTTCACGTTGAGTGAGGAGGGCGAGCTTGCGGCGCGCCGATTCGCGCGCCGTCCTGCGCGTGTCGGACGGGTGGGGACCGGTGGCCGCGGCGATCACCCGTGAGGTGGCGGCCGGTGAGAGCACCGGTTTCCCGTCGGCGACCGACCGGATCGCGCCGAGGAGATCCGGTGGAGGGGTGTGGCAGGCGGATTCCACTTCCTGGTCGACTTCCTGGTCGACATCGGTCTGCTCGTCCTCGGTGACGAGGAGACCGGCAGTACCGGCCCGATGGTCGCCTTCGGCATCGCCCGCAGCCAGGGGCTGCTCATCGACGTCGACCACGCGACACTGGGTCGCGTGCAGCTCCCGGGAACGGCGCGGTGATGATCCGCAGCAGCCTGCGCGCCCGCGACCTGATCGAGCTCGTCCTCGGCGGCACCTTCGTCAGCTGGGACACACCCGTCGACCTCGCCGGCCTCGACCCGGAGTACGCGGCGCAGCTCGTGGCGGCACGGGAACGGGCGGGCACCGACGAGGCCGTCGTGACCGGCGCAGGCACGATCGACGGCACCGCCGTCGCGGTGATCGCCAGCGAGTTCGCGTTCCTCGCCGGTTCGATCGGCCGGGCCACCGCCCACCGGATCGTCACGGCGGTCCACCGGGCCACCCGGGAACGCCTCCCCCTGCTCGTCGCCACGTGCTCCGGTGGCACCCGCATGCAGGAGGGCACGCCCGCGTTCGTCGAGATGATCTCGATCTCGAAGGCCATCGTGGCGCACCGGGCCGCGGGCCTGCCCTACCTCGTCTACCTGCGCAACCCGACGACGGGCGGGGTCTTCGCGTCATGGGGGTCGCTGGGGCACGTGACGGTCGCCGAGCCCGGCGCGCTCATCGGCTTCCTCGGCCCGCGCATCGTCGAGGCGGTCACCGGTGCGCCGTTCCCGAGCGGGGTCCAGGTCGCCGAGAACCTCGTCAGGAAGGGCGTCATCGACGGCGTCGTGGCCCCCGATGAGCTGGCCGGTGTCGCGCGTCGCGTGCTGCGGCTCCTCACGCCCCACACCGCGTCGGGCGCCGCGGTCGAACCCGCTCCTCCTGCTCCTCCTGCGACGCGGACGACGTCGACCTGGGAGTCCGTGCTGCTCACCCGCCGCCCGGACCGCCCTGGCGTCCGGGACCTGCTGCGGCTCGGCGCCGACGACGTCATCCCGCTCAGCGGTACCGGCGACGGTCAGCGCGACGCCGGGCTGCTGCTCGCGCTCACCGCGTTCGACGGCGTGCCCTGCGTGCTGGTGGGACAGGACCGCCGCCACCAGACGCCGGACCGGCCGCTGGGACCGACCGCGCTCCGGGAGGCGCGCCGGGGCATGCGGCTGGCGGAGGAACTGCGCCTCCCGCTCGTCGCCGTGATCGACACGCCGGGTGCCGCGCTCTCCCCGCAGGCCGAGGAGGGCGCGCTCGCCGGGGAGATCGCGCGCTGCCTCGCCGACATGTCCAGCCTGTCGGTGCCCTCGGTGTCGGTGCTGCTCGGGCAGGGCAGCGGGGGAGCCGCGCTGGCCCTGCTGCCGGCCGACCGGGTGATCGCCGCTGAGCACGCGTGGCTGTCCCCGCTGCCCCCGGAGGGCGCGAGCGCGATCGTCCACCACGACACCGCCCACGCGTCGCTCATGGCGGAGCGGCAGAAGGTGAGCGCGTTCGACCTGCTCGACGCGGGCATCGTGCACGTACTGGTGCCGGAACGGCCCGCGGCCCACGAGGACCCCCGGGCATTCGTGCGCACCGTGCTCGCGGCCTGCGTCGCCGCGATCCGGGACGTGACGAGAACGGGACGGGCCTGAGGCGGTCGCCGGCCGGGGAGCCGGTCACACGACGGATCAGACCACGCCCGCGGCCACCGCCAGGTCCTCCCAGGACATGCCGACGCTCTTGAAGACGTTCGGCCGGTCCTCGCACCGGGTGACCTCGCCCCGGACCAGCGCGGCGAGCCCGACCAGCGCGTGCGGCTCGAGCCGGCCCGCGGCCACCGCCTGCACGACGTCGCCCGCCTCCCGCAGCGCCGCATCCGGATCCTCGACCACCACGAGCGAGCGGCCCAGCAGGCCGGCGTCCAGCTCCCTGCGGTCCGGTTCGTGCGAGCCGACCGCGACCACGCAGGCGCCGTCGCGGACCAGCCCGCCGTCGAAGAGCGGGTCGGCCGCCGACGTCGCGCACACCACGACGTCGGCGCGCGCCACGTCCGCGACCGCGCCCGTCTCGGCCGCCACGCCGCGCTCGGTCAGCTCCGCCACCGCGGCGGCCACCTTCCCGGCCGACCGTCCCACGATCCGCACGTGCGCGAAGCGGCGGACGTCGGCGAGCGCGACCACGTGCTCGACCGCCTGCGGCCCGCTGCCGAACACCAGCAGCTCGGCGGCTTCCGGCGGGGCCAGGCGATCTGCCGCCACCGCGGAGACCGCCGGAGTGCGCAGCGAGGTGAGGCCGACGCCGTCCACGACCGCGCGCGGGGTCAGCGTCTGCGCGTCCATCAGCACGTAGACGGCCTGGATGCGGGGCAGCCCGCGACGCGGGTTGTCCGGCGCCACGGAGGCGACCTTCACCCCGACCCAGTCACCCAGCCCCGACGGCATCAGCAGCAGGTGACCGGCACCCGCCGGCGTGTTGACCCGCGCCGGGTCGGCCGCGGGGTCGAAGCCCGCTGCGAGCGCCGCCTCGACCAGCTGCCGCGCCCGCCGGGGCGACACCCGGTCCCGGAGCTCCCCGGCCGAGTACACGCGGGGGCCCGCCGGTCCCTCGGTCACCGCGTCAGCATGTCACACGTGATCCACGATCTCGGACGTTCCGGGCTCCACCGCGCCCGGGTACCAGGGACGCACGATCGAGGCTCGCTTGAGCGTGCGCAGCCCCAGCGTCACGTCGACGTCCCGGATGCCGGCGATGCCCCCGAGCGTGCCGGTCAGGAAGCGGTGCAGGTCGCGGTACTCCGCCACCGCCACCTCCCCGCACATGGTGTGCTCACCCGCCGTCGCGCAGAGCAGCATCACCTCGGGGTGGCGGATCAGCTCCTCGGCCACTGCGTCGACCCGCCGCGGGTCGACGCGGAGCCAGAGGAACGCCGTGACGGGCAGGCCCAGCGTCTCGGGCTCGACGATCGTGCGGAACCGGATCGCGCCGCTGCGGCACAGGTTCTCCACCCTGCGCCGCGCGGTGCTCTCCATGATCCCGGCGCGGCCGGCGAGCTCCCGCCAGCGTATGCGGCCGTCCTCGGCCAGCGCGGCCACCAGCACCTCGTCCACGTCAGTGAGCGGAGGGGCCAGCTCCGTGGGTTGCGCGCGGTCCCAGCGGTCGATCCGCTCGGCGCGCAGCGCGGCCACCGCCTCGGGCGCGAGGAAGCCCGGCGTCCAGCCGACGCCGGTGGTGAAGCGGCGCAGCACCACCTCGGAGCTGCTGCCGATCACCCCGTCCAGCTCGGGGAGCCGCAGCAGGGTCAGCTCCAGCAGGTCGTTGCGGTCGGCGGCGACGATCTCCAGCAGGCAGTCGGCCGCACCGGAGACCAGGGAGACGAACCGCACGCTCGGCCACCCGGTGAGCGCGTTGGCCACCCCGACCGCCTTGGCGGGCTCGCAGCGCACGCGCACGAACACCGGCACGCCGCGGCCGGTGGCCAGCACGTCCAGGGTGGCGGCGACGTGCACGAGCTCCGTGCCGAGTATCCGGGCGGCTCGCCGCGAGACCGTGGCCTCCGAGGCCTGCACGGCGCGGGCCACCGCGGGCCAGCTCGCCCGCGGATGAGCGATCAGGGCGGCGATCACGCGCCGGTCGAGCTCGTCCATGTAAGCAGCATCCCTCATCTGAGCGGCTCCGACCGATCACTTCTTGCGATTGCACGTCAAACATTGCTCATTCGCATATGTGCGACCGAGCATGGGAGTCGACCTTCCGTTCACTTCCCGCGTGGAGCCGCACATGACCCCGTCCACCACGGCCGAGCCGCGCAGCGCGCGAAGCACGCGCCGGGCGCTCGTCGGCGGCACGATCGGCAACTTCGTCGAGTGGTTCGACTGGTCGGTCTACGGCTTCTTCGCGGCCTACTTCGCCGGCCAGTTCTTCCCGGGCGGGGACGCAGCGGCGACGCTCTCGACGCTGCTGGTGTTCGCGATCAGCTTCTTCATGCGCCCGGTCGGCGCCGCGGTGCTCGGCGTCTACGCCGACCGGTACGGCCGCCGCCACGGCATGACGCTCACGATCCTGCTCATGGCGCTGGGCAGCCTGCTCATCGCGGTGGCGCCCACCTACGCGGCGGTCGGCTGGCTCGCCCCGGCGGTGCTGATCGTCGGTCGGCTGCTGCAGGGGTTCTCGACGGGCGGCGAGTTCGGGACGTCCGCGTCGTTCCTCGTCGAGTGGGCGAAGCCGGGGCGCCGCGCGTTCGCCGGGTCCTTCCAGCAGGTGTCGGTGGTGCTGGGGATCCTGTGCGCGTCGCTGTGCGCCACCGTCCTCACCCGGGTGCTCGACCACGCCGCGCTGGCCGAGTGGGGCTGGCGCGTGCCGTTCGCGCTCGGCGCGGTGATCGGGCTGATCGGCCTCTACATCCGGCGCAGGCTGGACGAGCCGGAGGCGTTCCGGCGGCTCGAGCAGGCCGGGGAGCGCGAGCACAAGCCGCTCGGGGCCATGGCCAGCGGGCACAAGCGCGGGGCGTGGTTCGTGTTCGGCATCTCGATCGCCGGCTCCGTGATCACCTACATGTGGCTCACCTACCTGCCCACCTACGCGGCGCTCACCGCGGGCGCCGATCCCGCCGACGCACAGCTGGCGAACACGATCGCGCTGGCGTTCTTCGTGGTGCTCCTCCCGTTCGCGGCGCTGTTGTCCGACCGCTTCGGGCGCAAGCCGACGATGCTCGTCTACGCGGTGGCGTTCGTGATCCTGCCGTTCCCGCTGCTGTCGATCCTCGACGCGAGCTTCACCAGCGTGCTGGTCGTGTCGCTGGTCGGGATGGCGTTCCTGTCGCTCAACCACTCCAACCTGGCCACGGTGTTCGCCGAGCTGTTCCCGCCGCAGGTGCGCACGATCGGCATCGCGCTGCCATACGCGATCTCGAACGCGCTCTTCGGCGGCACCGCCCCGAGCGTCATGCAGTTCTTCGGGGCGCGCGACAACCTGTGGGCCGTGCCGCTGTACGTCAGCGCCTGCGCGGTGGTCACCGGCCTGTTCTTCGTCTTCATGAAGGAGACGAAGGGCGTGGACACCGGCGACGTGGCGATGCGCGCATGATCACGCTCGCCAGCGACGTCGACCGCCTACCGCCCTACGAGCAGGACCTCACCACGGCACAGCGCGAGCGCGTCGAGCGGTTGCTCGCCGGCCCCGTGGTGTCGCTGCACGACCACCCGATCCGGCTGCCCGACCCGCTCACCCCGCAGACGTGGGCCGAGCAGAGCCGCGGCGGCACCGATCGGCTCGGCCACGCGGGCCTGCGCGCGTCGGGCCTCGACGTGGTGCTCGCCAGCTCGCTCGCGGAGCCCGACCAACAGCGGCTGCTGCGCTGGGCGGCCCGGCTGCGCGAGGACATCGACCCCGACGGCCCGCGGGTGCTGCTCGCGCTGGAGGACCTGGGCAGCATCGGCACCGACCTGGACGGCATCGTGGACCTGCAGGTCGCCGGCTACCGGTCCGCCGGGCTGGTCTACAACGCCGGGAACCCGCTGGGCGGCGGGCTCGGTCAGGCCCGGGACGACGGCCTGACGAGCCTGGGCCGCGAGGCCGTCGCGGTCATGAACGGGCTCGGGATGCTCGTCGACCTGTCCCACGTCGGCGACCGCACCAGCATCGACGCCGCGCGGGTCAGCAGCGCCCCCGTCGTGATCACCCACGCCGGGGCCCGCGCCTGCTGGCCGAGCCCCCGGATGAAGCCGCACGACGTGCTGCGCGCCGTCGCCGACACCGGCGGGGTGATCGGCGTCGAGGCCGCGCCGGGGTCGACCCGCGTCGACGGGCGGCCCGCGCACGACCTGGACGCCGTGATGACGCACGTCGCGTACATCGCGGAGCTGGTCGGCGTCGACCACGTCGGGCTCGGCCCCGACACCTTCTTCGGCGACCACGCCGGCCTGTACGCGGCGGCGGGCTGGTCTCCGCAGCCGGTGCCCGGTCGCGAGGACGTCCCGCTGCCCGACCACGTCGCGGGCATGGAGAACCCGGCCGAGGCGCCCCGCAACGCGGCGGGCTGGCTCGTCCGGCACGGCTGGTCCGACGACGACATCACCAAGATCCTCGGAGCCAACGCCCAGCGCGTGCTCGGCGAGGTACTGCGATGACGGAGGTACTGGGAGTGACCGGCGCCCCGGCCGGGATCCACGCCCGGATCGAGGAGGAGGTCGCCCGCCTCGCCCGGCCGTTGACCGAGCTGAGCCTCGACCTGCACGCCAACCCCGAGCTGGCCATGCAGGAGAAGCACGCCGTCCGACGGCTGACCGGGCTGCTGCGCGACGACTTCGCGGTGGAGGAGGGGGTCGGCGGGCTGCCGACCGCCTTCCGCGCCTCCGCGGGCGCGGGCTCGCCCGTCGTGGCGTTCCTCTGCGAGTACGACGCGCTGCCCGGCATCGGGCACGGCTGCGGGCACAACCTCATCGCCGCGGGGGGCGCCGGTGCGGCGCTCGCGCTGCGCAGGGCCGCGCCGGAGCTGGCGGGCACCGTCCTGTGCATCGGCACGCCCGCCGAGGAGGGCGGCGGCGGCAAGGTGCTGCTGCTCGACGCGGGCGTGTTCGACGGTGTCGACGCCGCGCTGATGTTCCACCCCGGTGACACGACGATGCCGATCCGGCACGCCACCGCCACCCGTCCGTTGGTCGTGGAGTTCCACGGGAAGGCGGCCCACGCGGCCGCGACGCCCCACGAGGGCCGCAGCGCGCTCGCGGCGATGATCCAGTTCTTCGTCGGGGTCGACGCGCTGCGCCAGTTCGTGCCGGAGACCAGCCGGATGCACGGGGTCATCACGCACGGTGGTGAGGCGCCCAACGTCGTTCCGGCCTACACCAGGGCGGCGTTCATGGTCCGGGCGCTGACCGGCGACGTCGTGGAGGACCTCGCGGAGCGGGTCGAGGCGGTCGCCGAGGGGGCGGCCCGCGCCACCGGCACCACCGTGACGATCACCCGCGGGATCGCCTACGCCGAGCGCAAGAACAACCACGTGATCGCCGGCCGGGTCGCGGACCACCTGCGCCGCCAGGGCGTACCGGTCGAGCAGCCGGTGCTGCGCGGCGGCACCGGCTCGTCCGACATCGGCAACGTGAGCCTCGTGCTGCCGACCGTCCACCCGTACCTGCAGGTGATGGACCGCGGCACCCCCACCCACTCCGAGGCGATGGCCGACGCGGTCGCCCGGCCCCGCGCGCAGGAGGCGATGCTGCGGATGGCAGCCGCGCTGGCCTGCGCGGGTGCCGACCTGCTCGCCGACCCGGAGCTGTTCGCCGCCGCGCGCGCCGAGTTCGCGACCCGCGGCCCGGACCTGCCGCAATGACGCCCCTCGACGTCACGGACGTGGTCGCGGTGCGGCGCGACCTGCACGCCCACCCCGAGCTCGGCTTCACCGAGATCCGCACCGCCGCGCGCGTCGAGACGGCGTTGCGGGAGCTCGGCTGGCGGGTCCGCTCCGGCGCCGACGTCGTCGACCCCGCCGGGCATCCCGGGCTGCCGCCCGCCGCGGTGCTCGACGCGGCCGCCGAGCGCGCACGGGCCGAAGGCGTCCCCGCCGACCAGGTGGCGCGGCTGTCCGGGGGTCGCACCGCCGTGGTCGCCGACCTCGACGGCGAGCGGCCGGGCCCGCGCATCGCCCTCCGCTTCGACATGGACGCCCTGCCCATCGCCGAGGTCGACGACCCGGGGCACGTCCCGTCCCGGGACGGGTTCGCCTCCCGCCACCCGGGCGTGATGCACGCCTGCGGCCACGACGGGCACGTCGCGGTCGGGCTCGCGCTGGCGGCCGCCCTGTCCTCCCGCGACTTCCCGGGCAGCGTCCGGCTGCTGTTCCAGCCCGCGGAGGAGGGGGTGCGTGGCGCCGAACCGATGGTGGCGGCCGGGGTCACCGGGGGCGTCGACGTGCTGGTGGCGGCCCACCTCGCGTTCGGGCTGCCCAGCGGCGTGCTCGCGCCGTCGGCCACCGAGCTGATCGCCACCTCGAAACACCTCGCCCGGTTCACCGGCCGCCAGGCCCACGCGGCCAAGGCGCCGGAGCAGGGCCGCAACGCGCTGCTCGCCGCGGCCACGGCCGCGCTGAACCTGCACGCGCTCCCGCCGTTCGCCGGCGCCGTGACCAGGGTCAACGTGGGCCGGCTCGAGGCCGGCGTCGCCGCCAACGTGATCGCGGGGGCGGCCGAGCTGGCCTTCGAGACGCGCGCCGACTCGGCCGACGTCGCCGCCGAGCTCGCCCGCCGCGCCGACGTCGTCGTGAAGGCGGCCGCGCAGATGTACGAGACCGGCGTCGACCTGGTGCGCACGGGCCACGCCACGGCCGCGCACACGGATCCGTCGGTGGCCGCCGCGCTGACCGCGGCCGCCGATGGGCTTGCGCAGGTCCGGGCCACGCACCCCCTCGGCGCGAGTGACGACGCGAGCCTCTTGATGCGCGCGGTGCAGGAGGCGGGCGGGGTGGCCGGCTACGCGATCGTCGGATCCGACACCCCGGGGCCGCCGCACTCGCCCCGGTTCGACGTGGACGATGCGGTGCTGCCGGTGGCGGTGACCTGGTTGGAACGCGCGGTGAAGGGCGGGATCTGGTGAGCGGGCCGTACACCGTGGTCGGCGGCGGGGCGATCGGCGGGACGCTGGCGTTCCACCTCGCGCGGGCCGGCCACGACGTGCAGGTGGTGGACACGGACGCCGCGCACGTGGCGGCGATCCGGGCGCGCGGGCTCGTCATCCGCAGCGCCGACGGCAGCGAGCGCAGCGCACCCCTCGCGGCCTGCGGGCCGGACGAGGCGACCGGAAGCCTCGGCGCGGTGATCCTCGCGGTGAAGGCGCACGCCACCACACCCGCGGCACGGTGGATCGCGCCGCGGCTCGCCGGTGACGGGTACGTCGCGAGCCTGCAGAACGGCCTGTGCGAGCGGGAGATCGCGGCCGAGGTCGGCGCCTCGCGGACCGTCTCCGCGTTCGTGAACCTCTTCGCCGACCTGGTCGAGCCGGGCGTGATCGCCGATGGCGGGCCGGGCGCGCTGGTCGTCGGCGAGCTCGACGGCACGGTGAGCCCGCGGGTGCGCGCGCTCGTCGCCGACCTGCAGGCGTGGGGCCCCGCGGTGGCGAGCGGGAACGTCGCGGGCTTCCTGTGGTCCAAGCTCGCCTACGGCATCGTCGGCGCCGCGAGCGCCGCCGTCGACGACCCGATCTTCGCCACGATCGAGGCCTTCCCCGACCTGACCGTCGCACTGGCCAGGGAGGTGTACGCGGTCGCGGCGGCGCAGGGCATCGCCCCGGAGTCCTTCGACGCGTGGGAGGCCGACGCCTTCCGCTCCGACGCCCCGCCGGAGCGCACCCGCGCCGCGCTCGCGCGGTTCTGCGCCTGGCTGCGCACGCAGCCGAAGACCCGGACGGGGATATGGCGCGACATCGCGGTGCGGCACCGGCCCACCGAGGTGCCCGCGCAGTACGGTCCGGTGCTCGAGGTGGCCGCCGCGCACGGGATCGCCTGCCCGGGGATCGGGGCGGTGCTCGCGATGATCGGCGCGCTGGAGCGCGGCAGGCCGCGCCGCCGCGACAACCTCGTCGAGCTCGACGAGGCGATCCGCAACGGAAGGAACGGCTCGTGAGACGGCACGTACTGGTCACCGGCGCGGCCGGGGGTCTGGGCAGCGCGATCGCAGCGAGGTTCGCCGCGGCCGGCGACCGGATCACCGGCGTCGACCTCAGGGAAGTGCCGCTGCGCGCGAGCGTCGACGCGCTCGCCTCGGCGCACGGTGTGGCCGTCGACGCCATCCCCGCCGACCTCTCCGACCCCGGGGCCGGAACCGTCGTCGACCGCGCGTGGGAGCGCTCCGGCCCGGTCGACGTGCTCGTGAACGCCGCGGGCATCTGGCCGGCCACCCCGTTGCTCGACATGACCGCAGCGATGTGGGACCACGTGCTGGCGATCAACACGAGGGCCCCGATGCTCACCACCGTGGCCTTGGGGCGGCTGGCGGTCGCCGCCGGGCGGCCCGCGAGCGTCGTGAACATCGCCTCGGGCGCGGCGATCCGCGCGCGACCGGGCGCGGCGCACTACTGCACGTCCAAGGCGGCGCTGGAGATGCTCACCCGGGCCTGCGCCGTCGAGCTCGGCGGCCACGGCATCCGGGTCAACGCGGTGTCGCCCGGTTACGTCGCCGGCAGCAGCCAGGAGGTCAACCCGGTCACCGAGGAGTACACGGCGGCCGTCTCCGGCAACGTGCTCGGCCGGATCGGGCAGCCCGACGACGTCGCGGGTGCGGTGTTCTTCCTCGCGTCGCCGGACGCGGCCTGGACCACCGGCGCCGTGCTGCGCGTGGACGGCGGCTCCTCCGCGGGCAACCCCGCGCTGCCCGTGCACTGGGCCGGGACCACCGAGGCGCAGTCACCGCGGTGACCCCCTCAGGGTGGCCACGGCGAGCGTCCCGCCCACCCCGGGGATGATGCTGAACAGCGTCGGGAGGCTCAACGGCCGTGCCCGCATGGCCGTGCCGATGATCACCGCGACGTAGGTGCAGCCGTGCAACGGTCCGAGGATCGACGCCACGACCGGGACGTGCACGGTGGCGAGGTTGACCAGGAGCACCAGCAGCGAGCCGAGCTCGGTCGCGGCGAGCAGGGTCAGCAGCCGTGTGCTCACGCCTCAGACCCCGGTCGTCGAGCCGGGCCGGACGATCATCAACACCGTCACCGCGGCCCACAGCAGGTTGAACACGCCGGTCGCCATCGCGAGCCGGCCGATCTTCTGCCGCACTCCCACACCGGCCCCGGATCCGGTCTCGGACTGCGCGGTGACCTCGGCCAACAGGCTCTGCTGACGGGGGAGCACGACGAAGGCGAGTACGAGGGCCGCCACGAGGGTGAGGCCCATCGACACGATCAGCCAGGCCTGGGAGAGGACACCCATGGATGCGGCCGTCATCATCCCGAGCACGGGTACGGCGATCCCGAGGGCGGCGTAGACCCGGGAGATGCGGCCGAGGACCGCCAGCCGCGTGGCGGCGTTCTCGTTCCGGCCGTCCAGCGCTCGGCGCGCCTCGGCGGGGAACATGCTGGTGGCCACGCAGATCGGCCCGATCGCGACGATGGCGGCCAGTACGTGCAGCGAGAGCAGAACGGCGTTCACCTGGATCGACGACCTCCCTGTTTCAGTCCGTCTGAAACCGAGTTGCAGTCTACCTGCAACCGGGGGAAGGGCCGTGTGGGGTGGATCGCATCGCCGTTGGACGGGTGCGTTCGCAGGGCTCGCCTATGGATGCAGGACGATCTTGCCGACGTGGTGCCTGCGGGCGAGTTCCTCCTGCGCCCGGGCGGCTTGGTCCAGCGGGAACGTCGCGGCGATGACGGGCTGGATCTCGGCGTTGCGAGCCATGGCCATGAGGAGGTCGAAGTGTGTGGGCGTGTGCATCGCGGAGCCGATCACCTGTGTGTTGTGCAGGTAGAGGCGGCGCACGTCGAAGGCCACGTCGTATCCGCCGAGGGCACCGGCGACGACCCACCGGCCACCTTCGCGCAGCAGCGGCAGGCCCGCACCCACCAGCTGCCCGGCGACGACGTCGAGTGCGACGTCGATGCCCTCGGGGGCGGCGGCACGGATCTGCTCGACGACGTCCCGAGCGCGATCGACGACCTCGTGCGCCCCCGCAGCGCGCACCGACCCGATCTTGGATCCGCTGCTGACGGCGACCACCCTCGCGCCGCGCGCGCGGGCGATCTGCACCAGTGCCACGCCGACACCGCCGGAAGCCCCGGAGACCAGGACGGTCTCGCCCTCCCGCAGTCGACCCCGTTCGATCATGCCCAGCGCCGTGCCGTACGCGGTCGGCAGCGTCGCGAGTTGGTCGTCGGTGAGCGGGGAGTCCGTCACGTCGTGCACCTGCTTCGCCGGTGCGGTCACGTACTCGGCGTAACCGCCGTCGCGTTCGCTGCCCATCAGGCCCACCGGGTTCGCATCCGGCCCGTCGGCGTCGTAGATCGCGGGATCCACGACCACCCGGCGGCCCGCGAGGCTCGCGTCCACGTCGGACCCGACGGCGGCGACCTCGCCGGCGACGTCCGCGCCCTGGATGCGCGGGAAGTCGATCGGGCCTCGCCAGCCCGACCGCGCCTGCGGGTCGTCCGGGCGTCCGTAGGCCCCCTCGCGGGTCCACAGGTCCGTGTTGTTCAGCGCAACGGCGCTGACGCGGACCAGGACCTCGCCCGCCCGCGGGGCCGGCACGGGTACCTCCGCCGGTTCCAGGACGTCCGGCCCTCCGTGCTGGGCGATCCGCATCGCGCGCATGGTCTCGGACACAGCCATCCTCTTCCTCTCTGTAGGGCTTCCCTCGCCACGCGGCTCCTCGCGCTGCACGAGGGCGCTCTCGCCACCCGACCGCTCGCGCTGGACACCCTGCCCGAATGCACCGCGCCGGCACGAGACCTCGTTCGCGCGAGCATCCGGGCCGGCGCAACCGGCGGCTGAGCGCCGTGCCCGGCCGCGCAGGCGGCACCGTGGTCAGGAGCGAGGCTCGGGACCGTCGGCCCGGAGGAGCTGTGCCAGTAGCGGGCCCAGCGCGGTCGCTTCCCGCTCGGGCAGCGCCGCGACCAGCCGCCGGTCCGCGGCGACGACGGTCTCCATGCCGGCCGTGCGGAGCCGACGCCCGGACTCGGTGAGGTGCAGCTCGGCCGTCCGGCCCCGGCCGGACGGGGTGCGGCGCTCGACGGCCCCGAGCGCCTCGAGCTGCCGCAGCGTGGCCTGCATGCTCTGCACGGTGATGCCCGCGCGCCGGGCGAGCTCGCTGTACGACAGTCCTGGTTCCCGCCCCAGGTGCCCCAGCGCGGACAGGTGCCGGAGCGAGAGCCCCGAGGCGGCGAGATCGCACTCGATCTCGGCGCGCAGCCGCCGGCCCAGCGTCATGATCAGGATGGCCGGGCTGAGAGCGGGCGGGGCATCCCCGACCGGCACCTCGACCGCCGTCCGCTCAGTCATCGCCCGAGTCTGCCATCCGGTGGGTCGGGGGAGGGCGGTGTCGAGCGCCGATCGTCCCGGCGAGTAGGAACGGTGCTCATGAAGATCGTCAAGTTCGAGGTCGTCCACGTGCGGCCGCGCCACTCCTTCCTCCGGCTGCACACCGACGACGGGATCGTCGGGATCGGCGAGGCCTGTCTGGAGGGGAAGGCGCGGGTCGTGCAGGCGGCGCTGCGCGAGTTCGAGGAGCTCCTGGTCGGCCAGGACCCGCGCCGCATCGAGCACCTGTGGCACCTGATGTACCGGTCGACGTTCTACCCGAGCGGGTCGATCCTCTGCAGCGCGATCTCGGCGGTCGACCAGGCGTTGTGGGACATCCTCGGCAAGCACCTGGGGGTGCCGGTGCACGTGCTCCTCGGGGGTGCGGTGCGCGACCGGGTGCGGGTGTACCAGCACGTCAACGTCGGGGACTGGGAGGCGTTCGACCGGGCCACGAAGGACGCCCACATCGCCGAGCTGACGGCGAAGGCGCGGGCCGCCGTCGCCGCGGGCTTCACCATGATCAAGACCGCGTTGCCGGGCCCGGCGCGGCCGGTGGAGTCACGCGGGTTCGTGAAGCTGCAGGTGGAGCGGTTCGCGGCGCTGCGGGAGGCCGTCGGCGACGACGTGGACATCGCGATCGACTTCCACGGCCGGGTCTCGCCCGCGGTGGCGAAGGTGCTCATCGGTGAGCTCGCGCCGCTGTCGCCGTTGTTCGTCGAGGAGCCGTGCCTGCCGGAGAACGTCGCGGCGATGGCCGACATCGCCCGCTCGACGACGGTGCCGATCGCCACCGGGGAGCGGCTGTTCACCCGGTGGGGCTTCCGCGAGGTGCTGGAGAAGTCCGCGGCGGCGGTGCTGCAGCCCGACCTCGCCCACTGCGGCGGGATCTCCGAGGCGCGCAAGATCGCGGCGATGGGGGAGACGTACTTCGCGGCGCTGGCGCCGCACAACCCGCTCGGGCCGGTGAACCTCGCGGCGAGCGTGCAGCTGGCGCTCACCGTCCCGGGTTTCCTCGCGCAGGAGCAGCTGCACCTGGGTGGCGGGCTCGTGCGGACACCGTTCGAGGTGGTGGACGGGCACGTGGCCGCTCCGACCGCGCCCGGACTCGGCGTCGAGCTGCTGCCGGAACGGGAGCGCACCGAGGAGGACTTCGACGGCGGCTGGACGCTGCCGGTCTGGCACACCCCGGACGGGGCGGTGGCGCCGTGGTGAACGCGCCCTGCGGTTGCCACCCGCCGGGCCCCGGGGGGTGCGGGGTCAGCGCGTGACGGACTGCGCCGCGACGAAACCGGCGAGCATCGCGTACGCGGTGTGGCGCACGGCCTCGTCCGGGGGGAGGAACGCGGGGCTGTGGAGCCCCGCGGGGGCGTCGACGCCGACGAACATCATCAGTGCCGGCAGGTGCGGGGCGTAGAAGGCGAAGTCGTCCGCGCCGCAGGAGCGCAGCGCGGGCGCGGGCCGCAGCCCGAGTGCGGGCAGCGCGTCGGCCGCGTACGCGGCGAGCCCCGGGGTGCGCTGCGCAACGGCTGCTGGACCACGACTCCGGCGAACGTGCGGGCGCCGTGCTGGACACCAGGCGCGGTGACGTGGCCGTGGTGTTCGACTACCGCCGGTACCAGCGCGACGTGGTGGAGCTCGCCGAGCAGTTGCACGAGCGGGGTGCCGTGATCGTGCTGTTCACGGACCGGTGGTTGTCGCCGGTCGCCCGGTTCGCCGAGGCCGTGCTGGCGGCCGACGTCGCGGGTCCGTCGCCGTTCGACAGCCTCGTGCCGGCGATGGCGCTGGTCGAGGCGCTCGTCGCCGCCGCCGTTGATCGGCTCGGGTCGGCCGGGGAAGATCGGGTACGGCTGTTCGGCGAGCTCGCCGACCGCGTCGTGGAAGGTCTCCCGGAACAGGTGAACCGATGATCATCGACTTCCACACCCACGTCGACGACGTGCCCGCGCTCGGTTGGCACCTCGCGGCGTCCGACGTGCTGGCCCAGATGGACGCGGCAGGGGTGGACCAGGCCGTGGTCATGACGATCACCGACGCGCCGGAGGTCAACGAGGACGCGCTGCAGCGGATCGCCGCCACCTGTGCGGCATCCGGGGGGCGTCTGCACGGGTTCGTCCGCGTCCACCCGTGGTACGAGCAGGCGGCCGAGCTGGTGGCCCACGCGCTCGACGACCTCGGCTACCGCGGCGTCAAGCTGCACGGGGTCTCGACGCTCGCCGACCCGGGCGGCGAGCCCGTGCTCCGCGTCCTGCGCGCCGCCGCGGCCCGGCGGGCGCCCGTGCTGTTCCACTCCGGTGACGACCCCTTCGTCACCCCGTGGGAGATCGCCGCCGCCGCAGCGGCCGTACCGGAGGCGACCGTCGTGCTCGCCCACATGGGCGGGTACGCGCACACCGCGGACGCGCTCGCCGTCGCCGAGGAGTTCCCCAACGTCCTCCTGGACACCGCGGCGATGCCGTACCCGGCGGCCATCGGCGCGGCGGTCGAGCGCCTCGGGGCGCACCGCGTCCTGTTCGGCTCCGACGCGCCGGGATGCCCGGTGCCCCTCGAGCTGGCCAAGATCCGGCTCGCCGGGCTCACCGACGCCGCGCAAGCGCTCGTGCTGGGGGAGAACGCCCGCCGGCTCCTGGACGGGGTGGGTGCGTGACCGACCTCCGGGACGACGACCAGGACGACGAGCAGGTCGACGGGCAGGCGATCGACGCGCTCGCACTGCTCGGGCCCAACCGGTACGCCCCCGAGCTCACCTGGCCCGCACTGCGCGACACCTGCCGCGCGCTCGGCGTCGGCCGGGTGGTCGTCGCACCGCCGCTCCCTCCGGACCGCGACCTGGCCCGCGCCGGGCGGCGGCTCGTCTCGCTCGCCGAGAGCACCGCGGCCGACCCGGTCCGCGCCATCCCGCTCGCCCGCGTGGACCCGTGGGAGCCGTCGGCGGCGGCCGACGCGGCCGAGCTGCTCGACTCCGGAGCCCGCGGCGTACTGGTGCACCCGTGGGAGGACAACTTCCGCATCAACGACGTCGGCCTGCTCACCCCGCTCCTGCACGAGCTGCGCGCGGCCGGCGCCCCCCTCGTGGTCGAGGCGGGCTTCCCGTGGGTGGCCGAGCCCGCGCAGCTGGCCGACCTGGCACGCCGCTTCCCGTCCGTTCCGGTGGTCGCCACCAGGGGCGGGCACATGAACATGAGCGGGCTCTCGGGCGCCGCCATGCTGGCGGCGCTGCGGCAGGCCGCCAACCTGCACGTGCTCACCAGCGGCGTCTACCGGCAGGACTGGCTCGAGCAGGTCGTCGGTGCCGTCGGCGCCGACCGCGTGGCCTACGCCTCCCACGCTCCCGTGTTCGATCCCCGCCTCGAGTTCCTGCGGCCGCGGGCGTTGCCCGAACCGGCGACGCGACAGGCGGTGCTCGCCGCCACGGCGACCCGGCTCTTCGAGCGGTAGCACTGCGGCGCGGGGGCGTTGGTGACCATCGACCGGCACGGGAAGACCCGCGTCGGGTGAGCCCGGGTGCTCAGGCCGCGGCGCGCGCGGCGAGGGGTCGGCGGCGCAGGCCGGGGTCCGCGAGGGCGGGCGGCTGGAAGGCCTGGTCGAGAACGCCGACGTCGGTGCCGGGCGGCACGATCTCGTCGATGCGGTCGAGCACGTCGTCGGAGAGGGTGACGTCCACGCCTGCGAGCAGGTCGTCGAGGTGCTGCTCGGTCCGTGCGCCGAGGAGCGCGCAGGTGACGCCGGGGTGGGTGATGGCGAACGCCATCGCGAGGTGGGTCATGGGCAGGCCCGCCTCGGCCGCGAGCGGGACGAGCGTCTCGACCACGTCGAGCCTGCGCTCGTCGGAGAGGTGCCGGACCATCCCGGCGCGCTTCAGGTCGTTGTGGTCGCGGCGTACGCGGCCGGTGAGCAGTCCCTGGCCGAGCGGACCCCAGACCAGGGTGCCCATGCCGAAGCGTTGCGTCGTCGGCAGGACCTCGCGCTCGATGCCGCGGTTGAGGATGGAGTAGACCGGCTGCTCGGTGTGGAACCGCGCGAGGCCGCGCCGCTGCGCCACCCACTGGGCGTCGACGATGTCGGAGGCGGGCGTGCCGGAGGCGCCGATCGCGCGGACCTTGCCGCTGTGGAGCAGGTCGGTCAGCGCGGCGAGGGTCTCCTCGATGTCGGTGCCCGGATCGGGGCGGTGCAGCTGGTAGAGGTCGATGTGGTCGGTCCGCAGCCGGCGCAGCGAGTGCTCGACGGCGGTGACGATCCAGCGCCGCGAGGCGCCCTGCCGGTTCGGGTCCTGCCCGGTCGGGCGGCCGAACTTGGTGGCGAGCACGACGTCGTCCCGGCGGCCCTCCAGCGCCTTGCCGACCACCTCCTCGGAGTCGCCGTAGGCGTCGGCGGTGTCGATGACGTTGACGCCGGCGTCGAGCGCCTTGCGGATGATCCGGACCGAGTCCCGGGGGTCGTTGCCCATGGAGGTCGCGAACATCAGCGTGCCGAGGGCGTAGGGGCTGACCTTGATGCCGGTCCGGCCGAGTGTGCGGTACTGCACGGTGGTCTCTTCCTTCGTGCGGTCGGGTAGTGTAAGCGGAACGTCTTTCCGAAACTATACGGAAGAGCTTTCCGGTTACGCAAGTGGAGGTGGTGCCACGGTGACCACGGAACCGGCGCCGCGTCGGCGCCGCGCCGATGCGCGGCGCAACGTCGACGCCCTGCTCGACGCCGCGCGGACCGTCTTCGACACCTCGGGCGTGGACGCGCCCGCGAAGGAGATCACCGACCTGGCCGGTGTCGGCGTCGGCACGCTGTACCGGCACTTCCCGCAGCGCTCGGAACTGGTGAAGGCCGTGGTCGAGAGCGGGATCGACGCCGTCGCCGATGCGGGCCCCGCGCTCGCCGCAGCCCATGAACCGGCGGAGGCGCTCACGCGCTGGATCGACCGGTACACCGCGCTGCTCGGCACCAAGCGCGGGCTCGCCTCGGCGCTGCACTCGGGGGACCCGGCGTTCGCCGGGCTGCCGGGCTACTTCGTGGAGCGGCTGGGACCGGCCCTCTCGGCGCTGCTCGACGCCGCCGCGGCAGAGGGCGAGATCCGCGGCGACATCGGTGCCGAGGACCTCCTGTACGCCATCGCCCAGCTGTGCCAGCCGGTGCCCGGGCGGGGGCCGGAGCACGGGCGGAGGATCGTGGGTGTCCTGGTCGACGGCCTGCGCCGCGGTGGCGGGCAGCGGCCGCCGTGAGGAGATCGCGGGATCGTTCTCCTACGGAGATCCGGCCGGCCGCCCGTCGCCTCGCACGTGCTCGTGCAGCGTGGCGAGCACCTCGGTGATGGTGCGCCGCATCGCCCCGTCGGTGACCAGGCCGTCGGGCCCGATCGCCGCTCTGGTCATGGATGTTCGGGAACACGCCCGTTCGACGATGTCGGCGCCGACGTAGCCGAGCACCTTCGCGAGTGACGCGTGCGCGTCCGCGCCGCCGGTGGGCGCGGCAGGCGAGGACGCGTTGATCCACGCGACCGGCTTGCGGTACATCTCGCCGCCGCCGACGGTCCAGTCGAGGAGGTTCTTGAAGCTGCCGGGCAGCGCTCCGGCGTACTCCGGCGTGCAGAACAGCACGGCGTCCGCCGACCCGATCTCCCGGCGCAGCTCCGCGACGGCGGGGTGCAACGGTTCGTGGTCGTCGTCGGGGTTGAAGGCCGGCAGCGCGGCGAGGAGCTCGGGACGGGTGGTGGTCACGCCGTCGAGATGCACGGCCTGGGCCGTTCTCAGCACCGCCGTGTTCGTCGAGCCCGTCCGGGTGCTACCCGAGATCAACAGGATGTGGGTGTTGTCCGTCATGACGTCGTCCTCTCACCGGGCCTCCCCGGAGGGCAGCCGCTTCATCCTCGGCGCGCGTGGTGCGTCGGTGCACGCACGACGTGCGGAGAACCGCATTGCGCGGCGGAATGGGGAACATCAGTCTGGAGCGCGTCCACCTCCGAAGGGGAAGATCCGTGAGCGATACCTCCGGAACGTTCGACGACCTCTGGCGGCGAGCCGTCGACGAGCACGGCGAGTCCCCGTTCCTGCTCTTCCGCGCGGAGTCCGGCGAGACGACCGCGTGGACCTACGCGGAGTTCGACGACGTGGTCGCGCGGGTGGCCGGGACCCTCGCCGAGTCGGGGGTGCGGGCCGGTGCGGCGGTCCACCTCGTCCTGCGCAACTGCCCGGCGTTCGTGGCGACCTGGCTGGCGGTCGCCCGGCTCGGGGCCTGGATGGTTCCGGTCGACCCGGCCTCCGCGGCCCGCGACATCCGCAGCCAGGTCGCGCGCGTGCGCCCGGCCGTGTCGGTCGTGGCCACCGCCCGGCTCGACGCCTTCCGCGAGGGTGCGGGCGAGGGCGGGCTCGCGGTCGTCGAGCTCGCAGAGGACGCCTCCGACCTGCGGGCCGGCGCGCCGCTCGTGCGTGGTGCCCCCGTGCTCGGGTCCGCCGGGGCGGCGCCGGGGGACCGGCTGGCGGTGATGTTCACCTCCGGCACCACCTCCGAGCCGAAGGGTGTCGAGCTCACCCACGCCAACTACGTCTGCGTCGCCGCCGCGATGGCGGCCGCCGCGCGGCTGGAGCCCCGGCACCGCTGGTTCGTCACGCTGCCGCTCTTCCACGCCAACGCGCAGTACTACTGCTTCGCACCCGCGATCCTGGTGGGGGCGAGCGTGGCGGTGACGGCGTCGTTCTCCGCGTCGGGGTGGGCGCCGGCCGCGCGCGAGCTCGGCGTCACGCACGCCAGCCTGTTCGCGGCACCGATCCGGATGATCCTGGCGCGCTGCCGGGAGGGGGAGCCCCCGCTCGCCCTCGAGCACGTCTGGTTCGCCCAGAGCCTCGGGGTCGAGCACCACAGGGCGTTCGGCGAGCTCGCCGGCGTGCCGCCGCGCCAGCTCTACGGCATGACCGAGACCGTCGCGATCGTCACGGCGGATGTCCGCGAACCCCCGGCGCACGACGTCATCGGCCCGCCGATCCCCGGGCGCGAGATCCGGCTCGTCGACGCCGTCGACGGTTGCGACGTCGCGGCCGGCGTCCCCGGCGAGATCTGGGTGCGGGGTGAGCGGGGCCGGGACCTGTTCGCCGGCTACCTCGACGCCCCGGAGATCAACGCGAGGGCGTTCACGCCCGACGGGGACAGGTGCTGGTTCCACACGGGTGACCTGGCCGTCCGCGAGGGCGACGGCGCGCTGCGCTTCGTCGGCCGGGTGGACGACGTCATCAAGGTGTCCGGGGAGAACGTCAGCCTCACCGAGGTGGAGGCGGCGGCCGCCCAGGCCCCGGGGGTCCTGGAGGTCGCGGTGGTGGCCCGGCCCGACCCGGTGCGCGACCAGGTACCGGAGGCCTACGTCGTGGCGAAGGACAGGAGCGCCCCACCGTCGGTCGCCGAACTGGAGGACTGGGCCGCCCGCAACCTCGCCCCCGCCGCCCGGCCGCGCGCCTGGCACCTCATCGACGAGCTCCCGCGCACGAGCGTCGGGAAGGTCCGCCGCTTCCGCATCACGCGGTGATCCGCCGGGTTCCAGCTCGCCGACGGGTTCAGGACCGGCCGACCGGCCTCGGTGCGGAAGCCGGGGTGCGGTCCGCGCCGATGGCGACCCCGACGATCGTGCAGGGCTCGGTGCCGTCGTTGCGCCACGCGTGCCGGGTGCCGTTCTGGATGACGACGTCCCCCGCCCGCACCACCGTCTGCTCACCGTCGTCGAGCTCGAGCGTGGCCTCGCCCGCGACGACCATGACGTAGTCGATGCTGTCGGTGGTGTGCATCCCCGGGGCGTCGGGCTCCATCCTGGCCATCGCACCCGGCATCTGCCGCTCCAGCTCGGCCGAGGCCGCGGCCCGATCGAGGTCCGGAGGTGGGACCAGCTCGCCCGGCGGGAAAGTATTGATCATGAAGCGGGATCCGTCCCGCGGCGGGTAGTACGCCTTGGCGGGGTGTGGCGAGCCGTCGTCCGGGAACGTGGGCCGCTCGTCCCGGCCCCACAGCCGGTAGATCGCACAGCCGGGCATCAGCTCGGACGTGATGGGCTCGACCTCGCGGTCGTCGACCACGCGGGCCCTGCCCTCGCGGTCGTGTCCGGTGACCACCCGGCGCACCGTCGTGCGTGCCATTCGACAACCCCTTGATACTGAGGCGTATTGATACTGGAGCGTATTGATACGCCACCGTATCCTCGGGGCGAGGTGCCGTCAATACGCCGGCGTATCCTGTGCCGGTGGTGAACGAGTCCAGTCGGCTGTCCGCGCAGGACTGGGCGCGGGCCGCGCTGGAGGCGATCGCGGACGGCGGGCTGGCCGCGGTCGCGGTCGAACCGCTTGCGCGGACGCTGGGCGTGACCAAGGGAAGCTTCTACGCCCATTACCGGAACCGGGACGAGCTGATCGCGGCGGCGCTCGCTGAGTGGGCGCGCAGTCACGGCGAAGGCGGGCTCGCCGAGTTCGCCGCGATCACCGATCCCGAGCGGCGGTTGCGGGAGCTGCTCGCCGCCGTCGTGCACGCCGTCCAGCCGCTGGCGCCGTCGGTGCACCTGAGCCTGCTCGGCGACCGCAACGACCCACGGGTGGGCGACGTGGTCCGCCGGGTGAACAGGGCCCGGCTGGAACTCCTGACGCGCACCTACCGCGAGCTCGGCCTGCCGCCGGACCGGGCGGCGTCCCGGGCCCGGGTGGCCTACGCGGCCATCCTCGGGCTGTTGCACCTGGCCCAGACCGACCCGGACGGCCCGCACTCCGCCGTGCTCGCCGACGAGGCGACCGCGGTCTTCCTCCCGTCATGACGGTGCCCGCCCGCTGAGATCGGCCGACCGGGTGATCACCCGGATGACGCAGATCACACCTGCCGAAGGGCGGGGAGTCCCGAGCTGGGGTGCGCTCCGCCGATCAGCCGAATCACGGCCGGCCACAGGGCGTTGACCAGGGCGGAGCTTCCCGCCGGGTCCCGCGGCCGTCGACGGCGCAGCGGCTGGCCTGGCCGATCGGGCCTCCCCGGGATGCGTCACGATCACCCGTCGGGACGATCGGACGATCGTCGTCTCAGGGGGGATTGATGCACACGTGTCGAGGACGTGCGTCGTCGGAGCGGCTGTCGTGAGGGCTGCGCGGGGTGAACGCGCTCGCACGACCGGGCACGAGGTGCGGTTGGACGCTCGCCCGGGCGGGAGGGCGGCATGACCGCGCACCGCACCGCCCGGCGCCGACTCGCCCGGGTCATCGTCGCGGGCTTCGTCGTCGGCGCGCTCGCGCTCCCCGGCACGGCGGGATCGGCGGCCGCGGCGGCAAGCCCGGGAACGGCGGTGGCCCCGGCCACCTCGCCCCACGACGACGGCGGTTCCGGCGGCGGACGCAGCAACCCCGACGGCGGCGGGCACGGTAACGACGGCGGTGGCAACGGCGGTGGTGGCAACGGCGGTGGCAACGGCGGTGGCAACCGCGGTGGTGGCGGGGGAGGTGGCAACGGCGCGGGCCACAGCGGCCCGTCGCAGCAGGAGCGGGACGAGCAGCGCAGGCACGAGGCGGAGCAGAAGCAGCGCGAGCTGGATGCGAAGCATGCGGCAGAAGCGGCCCGCAAGGCCGAGGAGCAGCGCGCAAAGGCCGTCGAACGCGCCCGCAAGGATGCCGCCGAACGGGCCGACCAAGCGGCGAACGCCCGCCGGTCGTGGGACGAACGCGGCCGGCCCCGTCAGATGGTCACCGTCCGCACCGACCGCGTCGAGGTCGTCGACAACGGGCGGCTCGCCACGCTCGTGCCGCGACGCCCCGGTGCGCTGGACCTGCAGGCGCTCGACCGCATGCTGCCCGCCGACTGGATCACCGTCGACGGCGACACGGCCGGCGTGAACACGACCATCGTCCTGACCCCCGGCGTCAACTTCGAGATCACCGACATCCCGACCGTCCGCCTCAGGGGCGGGCCGGATCCGGCCGACGCCGCCGTCATCTACACGGGCAGCGGCCGGCTGACGCTGAAGAACGTCACGCTCGCGGGCGTCGACGGGGGTGGGCAGCCACTCCCGTTCGACGCGGCCGGCAGGCCGTTCGTCAACGTGTCCGGCGAGGGGCGGTTCGACGCGACCGACGCCACCATCACCGACATGGGCCTGCCCGCGCGCGGTGAGGAGAACGCGCGGGCGGCGATCTCGTTCAGCACGGGGAGCACCGGGTCCCTGGTCCGCACGACACTGCAGCGCAACACCATCGGCGTCGACCTCTCCGGCACGCAGGGCGTGCAGCTCGACGGTCTCACCGTCACCGGGTCGGAGGGCGACGGCATCCTCCTCGACGACGACCACGGCACGCGCATGGCCAACGTGCGCGCCGAGGGGAACGGCGGCAACGGGGTGCTCGTCAGCGGCGACGTCGCCGACCGCCCGATCACGGGCCTGAGCACCCAGGGCAACAAGCTCTACGGGCTGGTCGTGACCAAGCAGCAGGGCGTCCAGGTCAGTGGCATCAGCACCCAGGCCGACGAGGCGGGCGGTCTGCGGTTGAACCAGGCCGCCGACGTCACCGTGACGGACTTCTCCGCCACCGACCAGCCGATCGGCATCTTCACCCACGTCGGCAGCACCGGGATCGTGATCGACAACTTCCGCGCGAGCGGCGGCAGGCGCGGCGTGGTGGTCGAGAAGAGCACCCACGGCCTGGAGCTGAGGAACTCCACGATCGAGGGCTCGCGGGTCGCCGGTGTGAACATCGGCGGCAAGGAGATCCAGGTCAACGGCGTGCACGTCACCGATGCGAAGGCGGGCGTGCGCATCGAGCGCGGCGCGGCGCACATCCAGCTGACGGGCCTGACGATCGACGGTGGCCGGGACGGCGTCGTCTCCTCGGCGGGGGCGCAGGACGTCGCCATCACCGACCTCACGGCGAACCAGGTGGAGGACGGCGCGCTGCGTCTCGCCACGCCGGACGCCGTCGTCAGTGGCGGCACGATCAACGGCGGGTCCACGGGCATCCAGGTCACCGGACCCGCCACGATCACCGCGGTCGCGATCAACGGGCCCACCGCGGGCCTGCGCGTCCGCTCGCCCGAGCCGGTGCGTGCCGAGAACGTCGCGATCGAGGCCACCGACCTGGGGCTCGACGTGTCGCCCGGGAGCCGGTTCGTGCTCGCCAACTCGAGCGTGCACGCGCTGGAGGCGGTGCGCGGGGTGTTCATCACCGAGGGCGTGAACAACATCAGCCTCCCGCCGCTCAACCTGCTGGCCGCCATGGGCCTGCCGCTGATCCTGCTGGCCATCGTGCTCGAGCAGGTGCACTCGTTCCGGCAGCGCAAGCTGGGCGGCGACAAGCGGCACAAGCCCCCGGCGATCCCGGCCGAGGCCGCCTGAGCACTGCCGGGATGTCGCCCCCCGGGTTGCTGAGCGACACCATCGCCGAGCGGGGAGCCCTCCCGCCCGGCGAGGTCGTGGCCATCGGTGCCCGGTTGGCACGCTGCGCGGGTCACCGCCCGGACGTCGCTGATCACGGGCAGCAGGTCGTCGACCCGATCTCCGAGAGCGACCGTTCGCCCTCGGTCACCGAGCGGGAGGGAGGCCGGCGACGTCGGGGGCGACCTGGACGGTGACCCCGCGCTCCCGGAACGGGGCGAGCGCCGACTCGGGTGCACTGCTGTCGGTGACCAGGGTCCAGCGTTCCGGCAGCCGGGCCCATGCGTGGAACGGGCGGCGGCCCAGCTTGGCGGCGTGGGCGAGCACGTAGACGTCGTCCGAGCGTCGTGCCATCAGCTGCTTGAGGCGGGTCTGCTCGAGCGCCGCCTCGCAGATGCCGTCTTCGGCGGTCACCCCGTCGGCGCCCAGGAACACCCGGTCGAACGTGAGGTGCTCCAGGGCGGCCTCGGTGAGCGGGCCGACGAAGCCGTGGCTCACGTGCCGCAGCGTGCCCCCCAGGCACTCGACGCGGATGCCCTCGACGTCGGCGAGCACCTCGAGCGTGGTCAGGCCGGTGGTCGCGACGGTGAGGTCCGTCGCGGTGCGCAGCTCGTTCGCGACCGCCGCGACGGTGGAGCCCGCGTCGAGCAGCACGGTCTCCCCGGGACGGACCCGGCCCGCCGCCCACCGCGCGATCGACCGCTTGGCCCGGTACGCCTCGCCCGCGCGCTGGCGCAGCGACGCCTCCGGGTGCGCGGTCAGCGCCATCGCCCCGCCGTAGGTGCGGGCGATCTTGCCCTGGGAGGTGAGCTTGGCGAGGTCCCTGCGGATGGTGGACGGGGTGACACCGAACGCGACCGACAGCTCGTCGACGCTGGTCAGGCCGCTCGTCACGGCCAGCCGCAGAATCTCGTCACGCCGGGCGCGCGAGCCCCCGTCGCGCCCCGCGGACGACCGCGTGCCGTGCATCTGCCCTCCCGCCGGTCACCAGCCCGCTGGGCCGCGTGGCGCAGGGCCTCGAGCATGCTACCGGTCCGGACGGCGCCGCGACCCGGTTCCGCGCCGCCGATGATCGGCCGGCCAGTTGTCCACCGGGACGACGTGGACCTCCTCCGTGTTCGATCTCGAACTGCGACGCATCACGTCGATCTCGAGGCTGTGGGCCCCGGCGCGCGTTCCGCGGAGCGCACCCGACGCCGCCGGGCCGCATGGGCCATCAGTCCGCGTCGGCGGCCTGGATTCCCGCTTCCCGGGAGCGGGCGACCGCCTCACCGTTCGACCGCGCCCACTCGGTCAGCATCGCGATGGGCTCCTCGAGGGAGCGCCCGAGCTCGGTGAGGCCGTACTCGACCCGCGGTGGTGCCTCGGCGTAGACCCGTCGCTCGACGAGACCGCTCGCCTGCAGCCGGCGCAGCGTCTGCGTGAGCACCTTGCGCGAGACGCCGCCGATCAGCTCCACGAGCTCG
Source organism: Pseudonocardia adelaidensis (assembly GCF_039543345.1). Taxonomy (NCBI): domain Bacteria; kingdom Bacillati; phylum Actinomycetota; class Actinomycetes; order Pseudonocardiales; family Pseudonocardiaceae; genus Pseudonocardia; species Pseudonocardia adelaidensis. Next base: position 200,263 of record NZ_BAABJO010000003.1, read on the forward strand.
CCGTGGCGCAACGGGCCCTTGCTCAGGGCGAAGATCGTGACCACCGCCCACTTGCTGGCGATGATCTCGATGGCCGACCGGGCCGGGCAGTCGCTGAGGAACACGGTCCCGGGGCGGAGGCTCACGAACCGAAGGTTACCGATCGGTACCCATCGGCGCCCTAGCGTCGTGCGGAGCGTGCACCGATCCGAGAGGAACTGCCATGTCCACCTCGCACACCCCCTACGTCCTCGTTCACGGCGCGTGGCACGACGGGCGGGCGTGGCACCGCGTCGCTCCGCTGCTCGCGGCGCGGGGCCACCGTGTCTTCGCGCCCTCGCTGACCGGCCACGGGGACAAGGCGCACCTGCTGGGTCCCGAGGTCGGTATGACCACCCACGTGGACGACGTCGTCGGGCTCATCCTCGACGAGGACCTGCACGACGTCGTCCTCGTCGGCCACAGCTACGCCGGGATGGTGATCTCGACCACGGCGAACCGCATCCCGGAGCGCCTCGCCGGTCTCGTGTACGTCGACGCGGTGGTGCCTGCGCACGGCGAGACCGCCGTCGACGTCATGCCCGTCACCCAGCTGATGATCGATCGCGCCGCAGGTGGCGACGAACCGTGGCGCATCCCGCCGATGCCGGAGCTCCCGGCGCCGCGTGGCCTGTTCGGCGTGACCGACCCCGCCGACGTCGCATGGCTCAGGAGCACGCTCGGCGACGAGGCGGTCCGCTGCTTCACCCAGCCCGCCGAGACGGACAACCCCGCACAGGGCGCGATTCCCCGCACCTACATCCTCTGCGTCGGCGACGAACCCGAGGGCATCACCCGCCGCCCCGTCCCCGCGACCCGGCCGGACGGGGAGCCGACCCGGATCCACGAGCTGCACAGCGGGCACGACTGCATGATCACGCGGCCCGCCGAGCTCGCCGAGCTCCTCCTCGAGAGCGCGGTGGCGTCGGTGGCGTAGCCCGTCAGAGGTGGAGGAGCGCCACCGGGAGCGCCGCCGGGTCAGGGCTTTCGCGCGACCCCGCCGAGCAGCGCGACGTCGGAGTCGTTCTTGACCAGTGCCGTGGCGAAGTCGTCGGGCCGCCACTTGTGGACCTGCACGACGCCCGGCTCCAGCAGCTCCCAGCCGTCGAAGAAGCGCTCGACCTGCGCCTTCGTGCGATGCTTCAGCACCTCGCCCCGCTCCCGGTAGGCCCGCTCCACGGTTGCGGTCCCCGCAGGGTCGAAGTCGCCGGTCGCGGTGGACATCGCGAAGTAGCTGCCCGACGGCACCGCGTCGAGCAGCCGTCGCACGACCCGGTGGGCCTCGTCCTCGTCGTCGATGAAGTGCACCACGGCGATGGCGAGCAGGCCGACCGGCTCGGTCAGGTCGAGCGTGGCGGTGAGCTGCGGCGCCGCCAGGATGGCGTCCGGCTCGCGGAGGTCGGACTGGACGTAGGTGGTCCGCCCCTCCGGGGTGCTCTTCATCAGGGCCCGCGCATGGGCCAGGACGATCGGGTCGTTGTCGGTGTAGACGATCCGCGCGGAGGGCGCGACGGCCTGCACGACCTCGTGGAGGTTGGGGGAGGTGGGGATGCCCGTGCCGATGTCGAGGAACTGGCGGATGCCCCGCTCGGCGGCGAGGAACCGGCCGACGCGGTGCATGAAGGCCCGGTTGGACCGCATCGAGATCTGCAGGGTCGGGAACGTCGACATCGCGGCCTCGGCGGCGGCGCGGTCGCGGGCGTAGTTGTCCTTGCCGCCCAGGACGTAGTCGTAGATCCGCGCTCCGTGTGCCCGACCGGTCTGCAGATCCACCTCGAGGTCCCGTCCCGATGGCACGTCCACGTGCCTCCGTCCCTCCCGCGCTGTCGCCGTACCCCGCCGATCCTAGGGGCGCCGGGACCGCGCAGGACGGCCGCGATCCCGGCCTCGACGTCGGCACCAAGGCCCGAGGACTTCTGGGCCCATCAGCGTGAACGAGGAGCGCGACTGAGGGGTTGCTGAGGCGGAGCGGAACCACGGAGGGGGTGCTCCTCGTCTATCCCGGGAGCGTGCCGCCCGGCGCGCACGTCCTCGGGAGGTCCCGTGACAGCAGCACCAACACTGCCGGTGTACATGCAGCGCAACGGCTTCGAACCCGTACCCGAGATGGCCGAGGTGCGCGACGGGGCGGGTATCGAGCGGGTGCGCAACTCGTTCGGGATGGAGACGTGGCTGGTCACCCGGTTCGCCGACGTCCGCGAGGTCCTGAGCGACCCGGAGCGCTTCAGCAACGCCCGGCTGCCGGCGAGGTTCCGGCGCCCGGAGGGGGTCAGGCAGCCGAGCGCCGATGAGCTCGCGCGGATGCGGGCCGGGAACCTCCTCGCCGCCGACCCACCGGACCACACGCGGTTGCGGCGGATGCTCACGCCCGAGTTCACGGTGCGGCGGATGCGCAGGCTGGAACCGCGCATCCGCGAGATCGTCGACGAGCACCTGGACGGGATGGAGCGGTCCGGCCCGCCCGCCGACCTGGTGGCGGAGTTCGCCCTTCCGGTGCCGTCGCTGGTGATCTGTGAGCTGCTCGGCGTGCCCTACACCGACCGCGCGGCCTTCCAGCAACGCAGCACCCGGCAGCTCGACCTGCGCCTCTCGATGGAGGAACGGATCCGGCTGGGGGAGCAGTCGCGGGCGTACATGGCCGATCTCGTGGCGCGGGCCCAGGCCGACCCGGGCGAGGACATGCTCGGCATGCTGGTGCGCGAGCACGGCCACGACCTCACCACCGACGAGCTGATCGGGATCGCGTCGCTGCTGCTGATCGCGGGGCACGAGACCACGGCCAACATGCTCGGGTTGGGCACGCTCGCCCTGCTGCGCCACCCGGACCAGCTCGCGATCGTCCGCGACGAGCCGGAGCGCGTGGACGCCGCGATCGAGGAGCTGCTGCGCTGGCTGACGATCGTGCACACCGGCACCGCCAAGGTCGCCACGGTCGACACGGAGATCGCCGGACAGCCGATCGCGGCGGGTGAGCTCGTGATGTGCGCGCTCCCCGCCGCCAACCGGGATCCGGAGCTGCGCACCGACCCGGAGCGGCTCGACGTGACGCGCGGCGGGGTCGGTCACGTCGCCTTCGGCCACGGCATCCACCACTGCCTCGGGGCGCCGCTCGCCCGGATGGAGATGAGGATCGGTTTCCCGGCACTGCTGCGGCGGTTCCCCGGGTTGGCCGAGGTACCCGGCACTGCGACCTTCCGCAGCTTCAGCGTCATCTACGGTCTGACGTCACTGCAGGTGACGTGGTGAAGGAGGACCTCGTGGCCAGGGTGCACGTTCATGCGGATCGCGACGTCTGCATCGGGGCGGGCCTGTGCGTCCTGACCGCCGGCGCGGTGTTCGACCAGGACGACGACGGCATCGTGGTCGTGCTCGACGAGCACCCCTCCGACGTGGCGGCGGTGCGGGACGCGGTGGCGAACTGCCCGTCGGGCGCGTTGTCGCTCACCGAGGAGGGCTGACCACTGCGGGCGTGCGGCTTCTCGGGTGAGCGCGAGGGGTCGGATCACGATCCCCTCTTCGGTGACGCCCCGACCATCCGCAGGGCCATGTCGGCATAGCGGTCGGCGATGTCCTCGGGGGTCCAGGGGCCCGTCTCGCGGTACCAGCGGGCGATGTCGATGCCCAGTGACAGCAGGGCGACGCCGGCCATTCGGGGGTCGGGCGTGTCGAAGACACCGGCCGCGACGCCGCGCTCGACGAGCTCGCGGATCTCGGCCTCGATGCGGTGGCGCAGGCCCCGGATCTCGGCGAAGTGCTCGGGCGTGAGCGCGGCCAGCTCGTAGTTCACGATCCGCGCGCTGGTGTGGTCGCGCGCGTGGTGGACGGCGAAGTCGTGGATCACCTTGCGCAGCGCGGCGGCCGGGTCGTCGGAGGACGCGATCGCGTGCTGCACCAGCCGCAGGGTGTCCTCGTGCCCCGACCGCGAGATGAGGTAGAGCAGCTCCTCCTTGGACCGGTGGTGCACGTAGAGCGCGGCGGGGCTCATCCCGGCGGCCGCCGCGACGTCCCGCGTGGTGGTGCCGTGGAAACCCTTCTCGGCGAACGCGGCGATCGCCGCGTCGAGCAGGCGGGCGCGGGTGGCGTCGGCGCGGGTGAGCTCGGACGTGTCGGTCATCGCGCGCCGATTATCCCCTCCGGCTGCGTGACGCGGCTAACGCGCACCGGCGGGGAGCGGATGTTGACGGCCGTCTCGGGCGTGTAGCACGCTCCGATTAAGCAAGCGCTTAGTAACTCGCCCGTGTCGCCCGCGCCGAGCAACTCACCGAGGAGTATGGATGCCCGAAGCCGTCATCGTCGCCACCGCCCGCTCGCCCATCGGCCGGGCGGGCAAGGGATCGCTCAAGGAGATGCGGCCGGACGACCTGGCCAAGTTCGGCGTCACCGTCAACGCGATCGCGCCCGGGTTCATCGAGACCGAGATGACCGCCGCCACCGCGGAGCGGATCGGCGTGCCGTTCGAGGAGTTCAAGAAGGGTGCGGCGGCCCAGGTCCCGGTGGCCCGCACCGGTCTTCCGGCGGACGTCGCCCACGCCGTGTCCTTCTTCGTCAGCGAGGGTGCCGGGTTCGTCTCCGGCCAGGTGCTCTACGTGGCCGGAGGGTCGACGGCGTGACGGCCCCGCCCGGCCTCGACCTCGAGGGGCTCGGTGCGTGGTGGGCCAGGGCGGTGCCGGGAGGGGTGATCGGCTGTCCGCCGAGCTGGTCGCGGGCGGCCGGTCGAACCTGAACTACCTCGTCACCGACGGGGCCGGCCGGTGGATCGTGCGCCGCCCGCCGCTGGGGCACGTGCTGGCCTCCGCGCACTACGTGGCGCGTGAGCACCGGGTGATCTCCGCGCTGCGCCACACCGCCGTGCCGGTGCCGGCGACGTACGCGCTGGTTCCTGTCCGAGGACGAGATCGTCGCCCGCTACACCGCGCACCGCGACCGGGACCTGTCGCGTTTCGGCTTCCACCTCGGGCTCGCGGCGTTCAAGCTGGCGACGATCCTGGAGGACATCCACTACCGGCACCTGCACGGCCGGACCGTCGGCCCGGGCTTCGAGCGGATCGGCGACGCCATCCACGTCATGCTCGAGGCCGGACTCACCGCATTGAAGGAGCACCGCTGATGGACTTCGCCTTCGACCGGCACACCGAGGAACTGCGCGCCCGCCTGTCGGACTTCATGGAGAACCACGTGAACCCGGCCGAGCCGGTGTTTCACGAACAGCTGCGGGCGCTGCCGGACAGGTGGGCGTGGGACTCGGTGCCGGTGCTCGCCGAGCTGCGGGCGGAGGCCCGCAGCCGCGGGCTGTGGAACCTGTTCCTGCCCGGTGGGCACGGTGCGGGGCTGACCAACCTGCAGTACGCGCCGCTGGCCGAGATCACCGGCCGCTGCGGTCACCTCGCCCCGGCGGCGCTGAACTGCGCGGCCCCGGACACCGGCAACATGGAAGTTCTGTCGATGTTCGGCACGGAGGCGCAGCGCAAGGAGTGGCTGGAGCCGCTGCTCGACGGCGAGATCCGCTCGTCGTTCGCGATGACCGAACCCGCGGTGGCCTCCTCGGACGCCACCAACATCGCCACCCGCATCGAGCGGGACGGCGACCACTACGTCGTCAACGGCCGCAAGTGGTGGATCACCGGGGCGATGAACCCCAACGCCCGGATCTTCATCGTGATGGGCAAGACCGATCCGAGCGCCGACCGGCACCGGCAGCAGTCGATGGTCCTCGTGCCGCGGGACACGCCCGGAGTGGAGATCGTGCGGGGCATGGAGGTGTTCGGCTACGACGATCACGAGCACGGCGGTCACGCCGAGCTGGTCTTCACCGACGTGCGGGTGCCCGTCGAGAACCTCGTCGGCGGAGAGGGTGACGGGTTCGCCGTGGCGCAGGCCCGGCTCGGGCCGGGCCGGATCCACCACTGCATGCGGTCCATCGGCGTGGCCGAACGGGCGATCGAGCTGATGTGCGCCCGCGCCGACGAGCGGGTCGCGTTCGGCAAGCCGCTCGCCGACCAGGGCGTGATCCGGGACTGGATCGCCGAGTCGCGCGTGCGGATCGAACAGCTGCGGCTGCTGGTGCTCAAGACCGCATGGCTGATGGACACCGTGGGCAACAAGGGCGCCCACACCGAGATCCAGGCCATCAAGATCGCCACCCCGGCAACCGTGCAGTGGATCCTCGACAAGGCCATCCAGGTGCACGGCGGCGGCGGCCTGTCGCAGGACTTCCCGCTGGCGCGCGCCTATGCCGGCATCCGCACCCTGCGTTTCGCCGACGGGCCCGACGAGACCCACAAGAACGCGCTCGCCCGCGCCGAGCTGCGCCGCCAGGCCACTGCGCGGAAGGAGTCACGATGACGTTCGACGACCTGCGGCAGCGGGTCGAGCGGTTCCTCGCCGCCCACGACCCCGCCACCACCGAGCGGCTCGAGTTCCTCCGCGCCCGTTACGACGCCGGGCTGGCCTGGGTGCACTTCCCGGAGGGTCACGGCGGACTCGGCCTTCCGCAGGCGTGGCAGCCCGAGGTGGACGACCTGTTCGCGGCGGCGGGCGCACCCGACAACAACCCGCACTCCAACGTCATCGGCCTGGGGATGGCGGCACCGACCATCCTGGCGTTCGGCACCGAGGACCAGAAGCGGCGGTTCCTGCGGCCGTTGTGGACCGGTGAGGAGATCTGGTGCCAGCTGTTCAGCGAACCCGGCGCGGGCTCCGACCTCGCCGCGCTCGCCACCCGCGCGGTGCGCGACGGCGACGAGTGGGTGGTCAACGGCCAGAAGGTGTGGACGTCGAGCGCACACCTCGCCCGGTTCGCCATCCTGGTCGCCCGCACCGATCCGGACGTGCCCAAGCACCGCGGCATGACGTACTTCCTGTGCGACATGAGCGACCCCGGTGTGGACGTCCGGCCGCTGCGGCAGATCACCGGTGAGGCCGAGTTCAACGAGGTCTTCCTCACCGATGTGCGGATCCCGGACGGCCACCGGCTCGGCGATGTCGGCCAGGGCTGGGCCGTGGCGACGGCGACGCTGAACACCGAGCGCGTGGCCATCGGCGGCCGGGCCACCCCGCGGGAGGGCGGCCTGGTCGGGATGGTCGCGAGGAGCTGGCGCGAGCACCCCGAGCGGCGCACCCCGGAGCTGCACGACCGGCTGCTGCGGCTGTGGGTCGAGGCGGAGGTCGCCCGGCTCACCGGCGTGCGGTTGCGGCAGAAGCTCGCCCAGGGCCGGCCCGGTCCGGAGGGTGCGGCGATGAAGCTGACCTTCGCCCGGCTGAACCAGCAGCTGTCCGGGCTCGAGCTGGAGCTGCTCGGCGAGCAGGGCCTGCGTTACTCGGACTGGACCATGGTGCGACCGGAGCGGGTCGACTTCACCAGCCGCGATCCCGGGTACCGGTACCTGCGGGCCAAGGGCAACTCCATCGAGGGCGGCACCTCGGAGATCCTGCGCAACATCGTGGCCGAGCGCGTGCTCGGCCTGCCGCCCGAGCCGCGCGTCGACAAGGACGTCCCGTGGAAGGACCAGGCGAAGTGAGTGAGCCGAACCTGCTCTACACCGACGTCGAGGACGACCTGCGGTCCTCGGTGCGCGCGCTGCTCGCCGACCGCTGCGACCCGCACGCGGTGATCGCCCTCTACGACGGGGACCGCTCGCTGGTGGCGCCCCTGTGGAAGGCGTTGGCCATCGACCTCGGCCTGGCCGGCCTGCTGGTGCCCGAGGATCGCGGCGGTGCGGGCGCGTCGGCCCGCGAGGCCGCCGTCGTGCTCGAGGAGCTGGGTCGCGCCGTGGCCCCGGTGCCGTTCCTCACCAGCGCGGTCGTGGCGACCACGGCGCTGGCGGGCACCGACGGCGACCTGCTCGCGGAGCTGGCCGAGGGGGAGCGGACGGCCGCGCTCGCCGTGCCGCTGCCCACCACCCCGTACGGCGTCATCCCCGCCGTGCCTGCGACCGGTGGCCGGCTGACCGGCACCGTCACCAGCGTGGCCGGGGCACTGGAGGCCGACGTCCTGCTGGTGCCCGCCGCCACGGGGGACGGCCTCGCGCTCTACGGGGTCGCCGCCACGGACGTCACGCGGGTCCCGGTCGTCTCCCTCGACATGAGCCGGCAGCTGGCCGACGTCCGCCTGGACGGCGCGGCCGGGACGCCGGTCATCGCGAACGCGGAGCCCGCCGTCCGCCGGGCGCTGCGGGCGGGCGCGGCGCTGCTCGCCTCCGAGCAGTTCGGCGTCGCGCGCTGGTGCCTGGACGAGACCGTCGGATACCTCACGCAGCGCCGCCAGTTCGGCCGCGTCGTCGGTGGCTTCCAGGCCCTCAAGCACCGGCTCGCCGACCTCGCCACCGGAGTGGACTCCGCGAACGCCGCGGCCCGCTACGCCGCAGCACTTCCGGCAGGCGATCCCGACCTCGAGCTCGCCACCGCCCTCGCCCAGGCCTACTGCAGCGATCTCGCGGTGACCGCGGCCGAGGAGGCCGTGCAGCTGCACGGCGGGATCGGCATGACCTGGGAGCACCCGGCGCACCTGTACCTCAAGCGCGCGAAGGCCGACCAGATCGCGTTCGGCACGGCCGGGGCCCACCGCGCCCGCCTCGCCGGCCTGGTCGACCTCCCAGGGGCTCCTTGACTTCTGCGTGACCCGCGCTGCTCGCCGTCGGGTCGCGGACCGTCACCGAACCCGGGTCGGACACTTTCAGCCGGCTCACAGTTGGTCTCAGTGTGTCCACAGTGACGCCGACCGATGATTCCCGTGGACGTTCGGTGACCCGCGAATCGGAGAAGACGGATGAATAGCACGACCATGCCGATCCCGTGGAGTGCCCACAACGGCCCTGCCGTCGAGCCGACGGGGAAGGGCCGGGTGGGTCCGGGGCAGCGCCTCGCCGCGGTGATCTGGGACGGCCAGTTGCTCCCCGTGCAGCACGCCGCCTATCGCGTTGCTCCCCGCTTCGCCGCCCACCTCGACGAGCTCGCCCGCCGGCGCGACGAACAGCGCAGGAAGCGGCCCTGACCACCTCGCCGAGGGTGGGCGACCGCGACGAACGCGCAGGCCGGGCGGACGCCGTGAGCCGAGACCCGGACGTCGACGACGTGCACTGCGCGGGCGACGACGGCGCTCGTGCGCTCTCCGCGGGGGAGTGGGGCGAGATCGTGCGGCTGGCGCAGGACCGGCCGGAGCTGGCCCACGCCCTCGCCGATCTGCTCTCCGCGTGCGGCGCCGCCCCGCCGGAGCTGTGGCGGAAGCGGCGGGGCGGCAGGAGCCGGTAGATCGCTCGGCATTCCTCAGCTCCGCGTCTTTTCTCAGCGGCGCTTCAGGGCACCACCCGCACATTGGATCGTGTCTGTTCCGGCCACTCATCGGGGGACCGGGATTCGGTTGATCAAGCCTGGGAATGCCTGGAGCGCCGCCCGGCGATGGGCCACCAGGATGGAGGACGGATGGAACAGCACGTCGACTTCCCGTGGTATCCGCTTCCCGAGGACGCCACCGTCCAGCTCGTCGCGATCGAGCGTCGAGCGGTACGCCGGTACCCCACCGGGCCGCCGACGAAGCCCGCACACGTGGTCTGGGGTGTGTTGATCCGCCGCGACCCGACCGGCTACGAGCGGTTCGACCTGCCGGTGGAGGTGATCCGCGCCCTCGCCCGCGACGGCGGCGCGCGGATCCGCCCGATGATCGAGATCGTGGCCTCGCGGCTCAACGACGCGGTCGCTCGGGCGATCACCCCGTCAGGGCGGCGCGGTGACGACGCCCGCAGTGCGGTGCGCTGAGACCCGCTCCCGCTCCGGACGGAGCCTGGGCGTCAGCCGGTCGTCACGGCCCGCCTGACGCTCTCGCGGAGCAGGGCCCGGCGCCGCTCGTGCACCTCCGGGGGCTCCTCGGCGGTGGCCGCGTAGACGTTGCTGACCGGGGACCACGCCATGGACATGGCGATGACCACGGCGTCCGCGACCGGTTCACCCACCGGCTCCCCGACGGGCTCGACCCCGCCGCCGCGGCCCCGCTGCTGTGCGCCGGGATCACCGTCTGGGAGCCGCTGCGCAGCCTCGGGGTGGGGCCGGGCACCCGCGTCGCCGTGGCCGGGCTGGGCGGCCTCGGCCACCTCGCGGTCAAGCTGGCCGTGGCGCTCGGCGCGCGCACCTCGGTGATCAGCCGATCGGCCGGCAAGGCCGACGACGCCCGCAGGCTCGGCGCCCACGACCTCGTCGTCTCCACCGACCCGGGGCGGATGGAGGCCGCCCGGGACCGGTTCGACGTCGTCATCGACACCATCTCCGCCCCGCACGACCTCGCGCCCTACCTGCGGCCGGTCGCCATGGACGGCACGCTCAGCCACGTCGGGCACCTCGGGCCGGTCACCGTGGAGACCCTCGACCTGCTCATCGGCCGCAAGAAGCTCAGCTCCGCGGGCAGCGGCGGCCGACCGGCCACGGCCGCCCTGCTCGACTTCTGCGCCGCGCACGGCGTCACCGCCGACATCGAGCTCCTCCCCTCGGCCCGCGTGCACGATGCCCTCGACCGCCTCCAGCGCGGCGACGTCCGCTACCGCTTCGTCCTCGACATGTCGGACCTGTCCGGTCCCGAGTCCTAGGCTCGGCGGTCCCCCGACCACCCGGATGCCGATCCGGTCGGCGATCTCGCCCAGCGCGGCCGGCGCCAGCGGTGCCGCGCTCGTGTGACAGCCTGCGGAGCCATGCACACGATCCCGATCACCGGCGACCTCGTGCGCGGGGCGCTGGAGCTGGAGCGCTCCGCGCAGGGGCTGCTGCCGCACCGGCTTCCCGGCTGGGCTCGCGCGCAGGGCGACGGGCAGCTGGCGATGGCGGAGGCGCAGCCCTCCGGGGTGCGATTGGTGTTGCGCAGCCGGGCCACCGTCGTCGAGCTGGACACGCTGCGGACCAGGGTCGGCTACCGGGACATCCCACCCCGGCCGGACGGCGTCTACGACCTGCTCGTCGACGGCGAGCTGACGGCGCAGGCCGCGACGACCGGCGGGAAGACCCTGCTCCTGGACATGGCCACCGGAGCAGCGGAGACGCTTCCCGGACCGGCCGGCACGGTCCGCTTCACCGGGCTGCCCGATCGCGAGAAGGACGTCGAGATCTGGTTGCCGCACACCGAGATCACCGAGCTGGTCGTGCTGCGCACCGACGCCCCGGCCGGGCCGGTGCCGCCTGCGCGCCGCCGGGTGTGGCTGCACCACGGCAGCTCGATCAGCCACGGCTCGAACGCCGCGAGCCCGTCGACGACCTGGCCCGCCCTCGCGGCCGCGCGTGGTGGGATCGATCTGGTCAACCTGGGGTTCGGGGGCAGCGCGATGGTGGACCCGTTCACCGCCCGGGTGCTCCGGGACACCGCCGCGGATCTGATCAGCGTCAAGCTCGGCATCAACGTCGTGAACGGCGACGTGATGCGGCTGCGGGCGTTCGGCCCGGCGGTCCACGGCTTCCTCGACACCATCCGCGAGGGGCACCCCGGCACGCCGCTGCTGGTGGTGTCGCCCATCCTCTGCCCGATCCACGAGCGGACGCCGGGACCGGGGGCGGTGGACTTCGGCACCGGCACGCTGCGGTTCCGGGCCACCGGTGACCCGGCCGAGCGTGCCGCGGGGAAGCTGACCCTGGAGGTGGTGCGGGACGAGCTGGCGCGCATCGTGGCCCAGCGCGCGCAGGACGACCCGCAGCTGTCCTACCTCGACGGTCGCGAGCTCTACGGCGAGGCGGACGCTGCCGAGCTCCCCCTGCCCGATGCGCTCCACCCGGACGCCGCGACCCATCGGCGCATCGGTGAGCGTTTCGCCGCGCTGGCCTTCGGCGCCGGGCGGCCGTTGGCGGCGTGACGGCAGCCTGGTCGAGGGGCGGGCGGCCGGGCCGCGTGCCGGTGTCGATCCTGCCCGGGTGCCGATGTCGTGATCACGGCCGTTCCGCGCCCGGCACCGCCGCGGCGGCGGCCATGTCCAGCAGCTCGCGCAGCACCGCGGCGGTGATGTCGGCGAGCGAGCGGCGCTCGGAGGCGCGGATCCAGAGGCCGAACGCGATGCCGAACACGGTGATGCCCGACTCCGCTGCCAGCGTGGCCGCGAGGTCGTCGACGCCGCGGGCGCGGAGGGCGTCGGCGACCGCGCTGGCGAGGCTGGCGAGCTTGTGCCGCTCGCGTTCCTGCAGCGCCGGGTTCTGATCGATCACCGACTGCCGGAGGCGGGAGTACTGCCGGCGCTCCTCGGGGAACGTGGACGTCGCGGACTGCAGCGCGACGCCGACGACCTCGATCGCCGACCCGCCGGGTGGCGCGGTCGCCACGCCGTCGACGAACGCCTGGACCAGCAGGTTCTGGCCGTGGAAGAGCACCTCGCGCTTGTCGCTGAAGTGCCGGAAGAAGGTGCGCTCGGTCAGCCCGACGGACTCCGCGATCTCGGTGGCGGTCGTCTGCTCGAACCCGCGCGTGGCGAACAGCTCGAGCGCGGCGCGTTGGAGGCGCTCAGCGGTTCCCGGCGCCCAACGACCCATGACATCGAGTGTAGGGATGACAGTCACTGACGTGAAGGAGTACGGTGATGTCGGTGAGTGACGTCAGTCACCGACATCGAATCTGGGGGAGTACCGCATGCGTGTCTTCGTCACAGGAGCCTCCGGCTGGATCGGGTCCGCCGTGGTCGACGAGCTCCTCGCCACCGGCCACGAGGTCACCGGACTGGCGAGGTCGGACGCCTCTGCCGCGGCGCTCGCGGCGAAGGGTGCCGGGGTTCGGCGGGGCGATCTCGACGAGCTCGACAGCCTCCGCCTCGGCGCCCGGGACGCCGACGCCGTCATCCATCTCGCGAACAAGCACGACTGGGCCAACCTGGCCGCCTCGAACGCGGCCGAGCGAGCTGCTGTGCAGACCATCGGCGACGCGCTCGCCGGCAGCGACCGGCCCTTCCTCGTCGCGTCCGGCGTCGCGGCCCTGGCCCAGGAGCGGCCCGCCACCGAGGACGACGCGTCCCCGTTCCACGGCCCGGACTCGCCCCGGGGCGGCAGCGAGAACCTCGCGCTGGAGTTCGTCGACCGTGGGGTGCGCGCGGTGAGCGTGCGTTTCGCCCCCACCGTGCACGGCACCGGTGATCACGGGTTCATCGCGGCACTCGCGGCCGTCGCCCGCCGGAAGGGGGCCGCCGGCTACCCCGGTGACGGTACGCACCGGTGGGCCGCGGTGCACCGGCTCGACGCCGCGCGCCTGGTCGGCCTCGGCCTCGCCGAGGCGCCTGCGGGAGCGCGCCTGCACGCCGTCGCCGAGGAGGGTGTTCCCACCCGCGAGATCGCGCAGGCGATCGGGCGTGCGTTCGGCCTGCCCGTCACCTCGATCCCCCCGGACGACGTCCAGGACCACTTCGGGTGGATCGGTGCGTTCTTCGCCATGGACCTCGCCGCGACCAGCGTCGCGACGCGGGAACTCCTGGGGTGGACGACCACCGGGCCGACCCTGCTCGAGGACATCGCCGCCGGCGCCTACTCCGAAGGTGCACGGGCCGGCAGCGGCGCAGTGCGGAGGTGACGAGCCGAGGCCCCTGCGTCGTCGGGCACCCACGTCACGGGCGCTGCCATCGCTCGTTCACGACGGCCCGGTTCTCGCCGGCGCGCCGGACCTGCTCGTGGAACTCCCTGGCCATCGGTTCGATCGCGGCCCACGCCCCGAGGAGAAGTGGGTGTCGGCGATCCGGTGGAAGTCCGCGACGCGGGCCGCGTGGTCGCCGAACCGGGTCGCCTCGGGCGCGCTCTCGAAGAAGCCGTAGCAGAACGCCGCCCGGATCCCGGCCTCCTGCAGGCCGCGCGCCGCGCCGTCGGCGTGGTCGGGCGTGTTGTTGCAGTGGGAGAAGTCGAGCAGGGTGGTCACCCCGGCGTTGAGCGCGTCGATCGCGCCGTAGAAGTCGAGCCGATCTCCCGCGAGCCCGCGACCGGTGGGTCCGCGGTGCGCAGCTCCACCACGACGTCGACGGCAACCACGTGCTGATCACGTGCGCCGGTCGTCCGGCGCGGTCCGACGGCTGCCGGCCGCTCCGGGTGGGAGACTCCGCGCATGCTGTTCAGGGCCCGGTTCGCGGAGCTCCGCACCGCCCTGACCGGCCTCGATCCCGGCCTGGTCCGGCTGCGCCTCGCCGGCACCGCCACTGCGGCGATGGTCCTCGCCGCGGCCGTCATGAGCGGTGTGCGCCTGCTGGCCGGGTTCCCGGTCACGGTGGTGCTGCTGGGGTCCGTGCTGGCGATGACCGGGAACCTGGCGGTCAACGAGACCGACCAGCGTGCCCGCCGGCTGACCACGGTGCTGATGCTCGGCCCGGCCGCCGCCGCGGTCGTGGCGGGCACGCTGCTCGCCCCGTACCGGGTCCTCGCCGACGTCGTGTTCGTCGCCGTGATGGTCGCTGCGGTGTACGTGCGCCGGTTCGGTCCGCGCGGAGTCGCGCTCGGCATGTCTGCGGTCATGCCGTTCTTCTTCACCCAGTTCCTCGGGGCGAACCTCGCCCAGCTGCCGTGGTTGGTGCTCGCCACCGCGACCGGGATCGGGGCGACGCTGCTGGTGCGCGACGTGGTGTTCGCCGAACGCCCCGAGCGCGCGCTCGAGCGGCTGCTGCGCGCCTTCCGCGCCCACGTGCACGCCCTCGTCGACGCGGTCGCCGACCTGCTCCAGGCGCGGCCACCGGACCTCGAGGACGAGCTGGAGGACGTCCAGCGGCGCCGGACCCGCCTCAACGAGACAGCGCTCCTGGTGGCCGACGCGCTGGAGGACGAGCGCGCTGCGGCCGATCCGGAGGAGCTCGCCCTGCGGGTTCTGGACGCGGAACTGGCCGCCGAACGCCTCGCCCTGACCGCGCAGCGGCTCGTCTGCACCCTCGGCGGGGCCGAGGCGGGCGGGATGGACGCCGACCGGGGACGAGCGCTGGTCGCGGCCCTGCACGGGGTGAGCGCGGCGTCCGCCAGCGGTACGCCGCCCGCGCTCGGCACGACCCTGCTGGAGAACGCGACCAAGCGCGTCGCCGCACTGGCCGCGGAGCCGGAGGAGCCCGTGGGCGAGGCCGCACGCGTGCACCGGGTGGCGTTCGCGGTGGTCCGGCTCGCCGACGCGCTGCAGACCGCCGGCGAACCGGACGAGGTGGCCGGGCCGGGCGGCGCGGGGCGCAGAGCGGGGCCCGAATGCGCCGAGCCCGCCGAGGGGGACGCCGCACGCGAGGAGGAGCCGGGGGAAGCGGACTCGGAGCCGCCGGGCCTGCGGATCACCACCCGGCAGGCCGTACAGGTCGGCGTCGCCACGAGCCTCGCGATCGTCGTGGGTGAGCTCGTCTCGCCCGCCCGCTGGTACTGGGCCGTGATCGCGGCGTTCATCGTGTTCGCGGGCACCAGCAGCCGGGGTGACGTCCTCAGCCGCGGCTACGAGCGGGTGGTCGGGACGATCGGCGGGGTCGTGGCCGGCATGGGACTGGCCGTCCTCGTCGGCGACCACCCCCCGCTGGTGCTGGCGCTGCTGTTCTGCTGCGCGTTCCTGGCGCTCTACCTCGTGCGGGTCTCCCAGACGCTGATGGCGTTCTGGATCACCGCGGTCCTCGCGCTCCTGTACGGGCTGATCGGCCAGTTCACCCTCGCGACGTTCGTGCTGCGCGTCGAGGAGACCGCGGTGGGCGTGGCGATGGGGGCACTCGCGGGCTTCCTCGTGCTGCCCAAGCGCACCCGGGACGCCTTCGAGGAGGCCCTCGACGAGCAGGTGGACGCGGTCCGGGCGGTGCTGCAGGCCGCGGCCGACCGGATCGCGGGCCGCGAACCGCAGACCCCGCCCGTGGAGCTGGCGCGCGAGGCCGGAGACGCGTTGGGGACGCTGCGGCAGCGGGCGAAGCCGCTCGACCGGGCGTTCCTGCGGCGCCGGGGGCGGACCGGGTACCAGCGTGCGCTGCGCGCGCTGACCGCGGTGGACCACTACGCCCGCGGGCTCGCGCGGCTCTCCGACACGGTGCGGGAGCCCGGGTGGGCCGCCACGCTGGACCCGGCCGTCGAGCGGGTGCGGGCCAACCTCGACGGGCTGCGCGCCGTGCTGCACCACGGCGAGAGCCCCGCTGCCCCCACCGTCGCGTCGGCCGAGGACGCCGTCGACACCGCGGAGGCCTACGCCTCGCGGGTGCAGGACGCGTCGCGCCGCGCCGAGCTGCTGGCCGCGGTCCGGCTGCTGCGCCGGATCGACCAGGCGGTGGTCCGGTTCGCCACCGACCTCACCGCGCCCGCGGCCGTGGGGGCGTGACACACCAACTTCGGTGCCGGCACTGCAACTGCAGTTGGTGTGTGAGCGCCAGTGTCGGTGTGTGACGGGGGGCCGCACACCGACGAGACATTCGCCGTATTGCGCATCCGACGGCCTGCTGATGCAGTGGCCTGAGAACGGACAATCGTTTCCGGCCCGACTTCCCGCCGAGCAACGCGGTCGAATGCATCGGCGCATCCGCGAGCGGCATGTGACTCAGCCACTGACAAAGGAGTTGGTGCGAAATGGGTAGAACGACGACCGCGGGGCGGAGGTCCAGGACGTTCGTCGCCGCGGCCGCCGGACTCGCCGCCCTGCTGGTGGCCGGGTGCGGGGCGGCCCCCGGCGTCGGTCCGGCGGGCGGCGGTGGCGAGAGCGTCATCCGCACCATCGATCCCTACGGCGGGGACCCGGCCACCGAGGGCACGCCCAAGAACGGCAGCGTGCTCGTCATGGGCACCGACCGGGAGGCGTCCGGGTTCGACCCGACCGTCCAGAACACCAACCAGGCGGCGACCGCGGTCTACGACTCGCTGCTCAAGCTCGACGGGGGCGAGCCAGAGCCCTACATGGCGCGGTCGATGGAGTCGCCCGACGCGGGACGGACCTGGCTGCTCGGCCTGCGCGACGGGGTGCGCTTCTCCGACGGCACCCCGCTGGACGCCCAGGCCGTCATCGTCAACGTGCAGCGGCACATCGACAAGGCCTCCTCGCCGGGCCACCGGTTCACCGAGCCGATCGCGTCGATGCGCGCGGTCGACCCGCTGACCGTCGAGTTCCGGTTGAACCGCCCGTTCGGGCAGTTCCCGGCGGCGTTCGCCGCCAACTTCACCGGCGGCAGCCTCGGCATGATCATCTCGCCGGCCGCGCTGCAGCAGTGGGGTGACGAGATCGCGATGCACCCCGTCGGCGCGGGCCCGTTCGTGCTCAGCGACTGGGTGCGGGACTCCCGGATGCAGCTCACGCGCAACCCGGACTACTGGCAGGCGGGCCTGCCCAGGCTGGACGGGCTGGAGTTCCGCCCGCTGCCCGACACCGAGACCCGGTACGCATCGCTGGAGAACGGGGACGTCGACCTGATCTTCGGCGGGTACCACACCGAGCTGCTCCGCGGTGCCCAGAACCCCAACCTGCGCGTCTACTACGGCTCCGGGCACGGTGCGGAGTGGAGCTTCTTCAACTTCCAGCGGCCGCCGTTCGACGACCGCCGGATGCGCGAGGCGTTCATCCGCGCGATCGACCGCAACGCGCTCGGGGCCACGCAGTACCGCGGCCAGTGGGAGCCCGCGAACGGCTACTTCGGCAACGACAGCGAGTACAACACGCCGGAGGCGACCGCGGCGTGGCCGACCTACGACCCGGAGCGGGCGCGCCGGCTCGTGCAGGAGTACGTGGCCGACGGTGGGAGCGCCACGATCGAGTACAAGACGACCAACGCACCCAACCGGGTGGCGTTCGCGGAGTTCCTGCAGGCGCAGATGGCTGCCGTCGGGATCACTCTGAAGCCGGTGTTCTACGACCTCGCGCAGTACTCGTCGGAGGTCGTGCTGAGCGGTGACTTCCAGGTCGGGGGCAACGTCGGTGGGCCGGTCGACGCGCCGTACCCGGCCGCGTCGAACGTGTTCCACACCGGAGGCAGCCAGAACTACGGCAAGTACTCCAACCCCGAGGTGGACGCGGCGCTCGACCAGGCGGCCGCGAGCCTGGACGAGGCCGAGCGCACCCGGCTTTACCAGCGGGTGCAGCTGCTGACCAACCAGGACCTCGTGGAGAGCTACTACAGCCGCGGATACCTCTCGACGGTGGCGAAACCGGACGTCAAGGGCGTGGTGCGGTATCTGACCCGCGACATGTTCTTCGCGACGACCTGGCTGGACCGCTGACCGACGGCCGATCGCCACCGCAATTCATTCGACGATCCCACGGACGAACCTGGCCTTCGGCTCAGTTTACAGACGGAGTCGGCGCGAGGTAGACATGGTGAACGGGTGCTGGCCTTTGGTGATGCACCGAATGATCAAGCGGGAAGTGCGCCACACGGTGCCTGGCTGCGGTCGGCTCGGCGGCGACGGGTGGTGGGCGCCCCGAGGCGGGTGCCGTGCGGCGCCGGCGACGGACCAAGGGCGGTTCTTCGGCATGAGCGATGGTCACCGACACAACGTCGCGCCGGTGAGTACGGGAAAGGGCTCGGTCTTCGCGGCGTGGGAACAGTTCGTGCAGGGCGAGGACCACGTCCGTGGGGTCCGGCCCGAGGTGCTGCTCTCCTGGCACCGCTGCCGGGAGCGGTACCGGGTCGACCCGCACCTGACCGAGGCTCCGCGGGCAGCGGCGCGTAGCGACCACTCGCTCGAACAGGACGTGGTGTTCACACAGCTCGGTGGGCTCGCGGCGGGCGTGGCCCGGGAGGTCGAGGGCCGCAACGGCATCGTGACCGTGGCCGACGCCACCGGCCGGATCCTCGCCACCTGGGGCGACCAGGCCACCGTGGCCAGGGCCGCCGACGCCAACCTCGCCACGTGGTCCTGCTGGTCGGAGTCCACGGCCGGCACGAACGGCATGGGTACCGCGCTGGAGACGCACGGCCCGGTCCTGATCAGGGGCGCGGAGCATTGGTGCCAGGCGTTCCACGGCTGGGCGTGCGCGGGTATCGCCGTGCGTGACGTCGTGACCCGCGAGCCGATCGCGGTGCTCAACATCTCCTGTTGGCGCACCCCGCTCCCCGAGGTCACCGGCCGGTGGCTCTCCCATGCGGTCGCCCAGACGCAGGGCGCGCTGAAGGGGCGCGCCCGGGAGAGCGCCGCCGAGCTGATCGCCGCGTTCGCCCAGGCCAAGGGGCGTGGCATCACGGCTGTGGCCGCCGTGGACACCGGCGGCAAGGTGGTGATCGCCGACGAGCGGGCCGGCCTGCTCATGGGGGTTCCCGCCGACACGCCCGCGGTCGAGCCCGCCATCAGGTGGCACACCTGCCTGCCGGACCTGATCCGGGTGGCCGTGTACGCCACTGCGCGAGCCGAGAAGGACCCCGACTGGGTCGGCTCGACCCAGGTCTACACCCACCTCGCCGACGAGCCGTCCCCGGTGGCGATCCGGCCCGTCTTCTTCGCGGGGCAGCTGGCCGGGCACCTGATCGTGCTCGGTGCATCCGACGACGGGCACCCGCTCCCCGCGGGGGCGCCCACCATCCCCTCCGACATGCCGATGCGCCGGGTCGTCGCGGTGCGCGGCGACCGGATGGTGCTGCTGCGGCTGCCCGAGGTCTGCTTCGCCGAGTCGGACGGCAACGACGTGTGGCTGTTCACCGACCAGGGGCGGTTGCGCGCCGCCTCCCCGGGCCTGGACAAGCTCGCAGGCGAGCTGGGCGACGCCGGGTTCCTGCGGGTGCACCGCCGCTACGTGGTCAACCTCAGCCGCATCCGGGAGATCGAGCGCGGGTTCAAGAACGAGCTGTTCCTGGTCATGGACGGCAGCACCAACGACGTGGTGCCGGTGTCGCGGAGGAACACGCCCGCCGTCCGGGACGCACTGGGGCTCTGAGTTCCCGGGCCTCCGAGGCCGCTCACCAGAACTTGATCCCGGCGGCCTTGAGCCGCCGCCGGTGCTGGCGCACGGCTGTCTCGATCGCGTCGGGTGTGATGAGGTCCCCCCACACCTTCGCGGCCGACTCCCCCTGGGCGAGCAGCGCGTCCGCCTCGTCCCGGCCGATGTCGGCGTTCTGGACGATGCGCGATCCGAACCCGATGTGCCAGCGCTCGTCACGCAGGACCAGCTCGACCCCCTTGCGCAGACCCGGCAGGGCGACGGACAGGCCCTCGAGCGTGTCGAGCATCGTGTGCTGCCCCGCCAGGAGGACGACGCCCTCGATCACCATGTGGTACAGCCCGACCGCGGAGGTCAGGCCCCCGTGGTCCTCGGCGAGGCGCCGGGCGGTGGCCGGCAGGCGCTCCTCGAACAGCTCGACGAGCTCGGGGCCGACGTGGGTGCGCAGCGCGTCCCGCCGCGCCGCGGCGTCGGCCCCCGGGACGCGGGCGACCTCGGCCGCGACGAGGTCGAAGAAGCGGGCGTGGCGCGCCTCGTCACGGGCCTGGGCGCGGAAGACCGCCTCCATCGAGTCGTCGGATGCGGCCGCCTGGTAGGAGCCGAGCTCCTCGGACACCGACGTCTCGGCGATGACGAAGCCCGCGATCAGCCCGAGGACCCTGGCGCTCTCGGCGTCGGTGAGCCGTGGCCAGGCCGCGCGGTCGGCCGAGTAGTCGATGTCCGTCTCGTCCCACTGCAGCGACTCGGCGAGCGTCACGAAATGGCCGTATCCCCTGATCACGACTCAGCGTCCCCACTCCTCCGGGAACTCACCCGGCTCCAGCTCGCGGAAGTCCGCCTTCGTCGCACCGCAGATGGGGCACATCCAGTCGTCCGGGATGTCCTCGAACGGTGTTCCCGGCGCGATGCCGCCGTCCGGGTCGCCTTCCTCCGGGTCGTAGATGAACCCGCAGGGCTCGCAGAACCACCGCGTGGTCTCCGGCTTCTCCAGTACCTGTCCGCCGATCCGCATGCCGGACGTCTCCTCCTCTCCCATGCTCAGCCGCGGTGCGGGCGGGGGACCAGCAGCTCGTCCAGCGGACGGGACCCCGCGTTGGCCCGGTCCACGGCGTCGGTGACGAGCGCGTGGTCGGGGGAGAGGTGGCAGACCGGGTCGGTCCGGGTGGCGTCGCCGGTCAGCTGGAACGCCTGGCACCGGCACCCGCCGAAGTCGAGCTCGCGGCGCTCGCAGGTGCGGCAGGGGTCCCGCATCCAGCCGAAGCCGCGGAACGCCCTGAACATCGGCGAGTCGTCCCAGATCGTCTGCAGGGAGTCCGTCCGGACGCTGGCCGGGGGCAGGGGGAGCGGGTGCGCGGCCAGGCAGGGCAGGGCGTCACCGTTCGGCGTCACCGTGATCTGGCGCGACGCCCAGCCGCCCATGCACGGCTTCGGGTACTCGCTGTAGTAGTCCGGCAGGACGTGCAGGATCTCCATCCGGTCGCCCAGCCGGGCGCGGGCGTCGCGCACGACCTCCTCGGCGCGGGCGAGCTGCTCGCGGCTGGGCAGCAGCGCGGCCCGGTTCCGCCACGCCCACCCGTAGTACTGGGTGTTGGCCAGCTCGACGCGGTCGGCGTCCAGCTCCTCGACCAGCGCCACGATCTCGGCGATCCGGTCGATGTTCTGCCGGTGCAGCACGACGTTGACGGTGAGCGGCCAGCCGAGGTCCTTCACCAGCGCGGCGGCCTGGAGCTTGCGCTCGAACGACGGGATCCCGGCGATCCGGTCCGACGTCACCGGCTCGTCGGCCTGCACGCTGACCTGCACGTGGTCGAGCCCCGCCTGCTTGAGCGCCTCGGCCCGTGGCCGGGAGAACCCGATCGCGCTGGTCACCAGATTCGTGTACATGCCCAGCCCGGCGGCCGTGCGCACCAGGTCCACCAGGTCGCGGCGCAGCAGCGGCTCGCCACCGGAGAGGTGGCACTGCAGCACGCCCATCTCCGCGGCCTCGGCGAACACGCGCTGCCAGTCCGCCGTGGACAGCTCGTCGTCGTAGCCGGCGAGCTCGAGCGGGTTGGAGCAATAGGCGCAGGCCAGCGGGCAGCGGTAGGTGAGCTCGGCCAGGAGGCCGAAGGGCCGGTCCATCACCCCGCCTCCTCGAGGACGACGTGGCGGCGGGCCGCCATGCGGGCCAGGAAGTCCCGCACCTCGTCGCCCACCGGGCGGTCGTAGCGGGCGTGCAGCTCGTCCACGAGCTGGGCGACGGTCCGCGACCCGTCGCACAGGCGGACGACGTCCGCGCCGGTTCCGTTGAGGACGATCACCGACTCCGGCCCGAGCAGGACGTGCCTGCCGCGCGAGCGGTCGAAGTGCAGCCGCAGGTGCGTCCCGAGCCGGGGACGCGAAGTGTCGGGCGGGGCGGGTGCGGTGAGGGGGGAGTCAGTCGGCATAGGCCTGGTCGATCGCATCCATCATGGACCAGAGGACGTCGCACTTGAACGACAGCGCGGCCACGGCGCGGTCCTGCTGGTCGGGGGTCAGGCAGTGCGCGGTGACGACCTCGAGCGCGTGCTCGGAGTCGCGCGGCGCCTGCTCGAGCCGGGCGCGGAAGTAGGCCAGCCCGTCCGGGTCGATCCAGGTGTAGCAGCGCTCGAACGCGGCGAGGCGCTCGGCCATCAGGTCCGGCGCGAACAGCTCGGTCAACGACGACGCGACCGCGTCCACCCACGGCTTCGTGCGGGCGAACGTCACGTAGGCGTCGACGGCGAACCGCACGCCGGGCACGAGGTGGCGGTGGTCGAGGATCTCCTCGCGGGTGAGCCCGCACGCCTCGCCCAGGCGCAGCCACGCCTCGATGCCGCCCTCCCCGGCGGCGACGCCGTCATGGTCGACGACCCGGCGGATCCAGCGCCTGCGGACCTCCACGTCCGGGCAGTTGGACAGGATCGCACCGTCCTTGCGGGGGATGTTCTCCTGGTAGTAGAAGCGGTTCGCCACCCACCCGCGGATCTGGGCGGGGGAGAGCGTGCCCTCGTTCATCCGCACGTGGAAGGGGTGGGCGCTGTGGTAGCTCGCCGAGTGCGCGCGCAGGCGCTCCAGGAACGCCGCGGTCGCGGGGTCCGTGGCCCCGTTCCGGCCGGTCGCAGCCGCCGCCCCGTTGCGGGACGGTGTCGTCGTCGTCATCGTGCTGGACCTCCACCTCGAGCCCGTCGTGGGCCATGTCCATTGCGTCGTACGTCCGAACGGGAGGAGGGGCGCCGGACCCTCGTCCGGTGCCCCTCCCTTCCTTCAACCCGTGCGTCGCTCAGGACTCCGAGCGCGCGACGTACATGGTCACCTCGGGGGCACACCCGAACTCCTCGAACTCGGGGGCCTCCCACTCGGTGGTGGTCTCCACGCCGTCACCTCCCTTCCACGGTTCCGGCGGCGTGTGTCGGCGCTCGGCTAGCTCTCCGGCAGGGCGAACACGAACAGCGCGTCGCCCTTGTTGTTGCCGAGCAACCCGGGGAGGAAGCCCTCGATCCAGCCACCCCATCCGGTCGGCACCGCGATGTACTGGCGGCCGTCGATGCTGTACGGGGTGGGGCTGCTGTGGTGCCCGCTCCCGCACTGGAACGACCACAGCTTCTCGCCGGTCTCCGCGTCCAGGGCGACGAACTCACCCGTCGGCGTGCCCTGGAACACCAGCCCGCCCGCCGTGGTCAGCGTCGAGGCGCACATCGGGTACTCGTTGCGCCAGCGCCACTTCTCCTCGCCGGTCAGCGGGTCGATCGCCGCCACGTAGCCGTAGAAGTCCTCGAGGTCCACGGCCACGGCCGCGCCCCAGTACGGCATGCTCTCCTTGAACTCGCGGCGTCGGCGGGTGGCCGTCGCCCCGACCTCCTGCACCGGCACGTAGATCAGCCCGGTCTGGGGGTTGTAGGACATGTGCGTCCATTCCTTGCCCCCGGCGGGACCCGGCCAGAAGTGCACCGGCTCGCCCTCCTTGTCCGGGTACACCTTCGGGGTGACCTTCCCGTCGGGGGTGATCTCCCCCCAGGTGATCCGGTCGACGAAGGGGAACACCCGGACCAGCTCGCCGTTGGTCCGGTCGAGCACGAAGAAGTACCCGTTCTTGTCCGCGTGCGCGAGCAGCTTGCGCCCGTCGGGGGCGTCGAACAGGAGATTCTCCATCGTGGAGTCGTAGTCCCACAGGTCGTGCGGGGTGAACTGGTAGTGCCAGCGGATCTCGCCGGTGTTGACGTCCACCGCGATGGTGCTGTCGGTGTAGAGGTTGTCGCCCTCGCGGACACCGCCGTCGAAGTCGGGCGCCGGGTTGCCGGTCCCCTGGAACAGCAGCTCCAGCTCCGGGTCGTAGGTGGGGGTGACCCAGCAGTTCGCACCGCCGCGCTGCCACGCCTCGCCGTCGTCGGGCCAGGTCTCGGAGCCGGGCTCACCGGGCTTGGGGATCGTGTAGCAGCGCCAGCGGCGCTCCCCGGTGTGAGCGTCGAACGCGTCGAGGTGCCCGCGGACCCCGAACTCGCCGCCCGCGCTCCCGACGATGACCATGTCCTTCACGATGAGCGGCGCGACCGAACCGCTCTCCCCGGCGCGCACGTCGCCGTTGACCGCGTCGAAGACGACCTGGCCGTTCGTCGCGTCGAGCGCGACGAGGTGGGCGTTGAGGGTGTACAGGTAGACCTTCCCGTGCCCCACCGCCACACCCCGGTTGACGTTCCCGCAGCACAGCGAGACGTCGTACGGCGAGGCGTGCTTGTAGCGCCAGAGCTCCTCGCCGGTCTTGGCGTCCAGGGCCCAGACCTTCCCGTCCGGGCCGGAGACGTACATGACGCCGTCCACGACGATCGGGGAGGCCTCGAACGAGAAGGTCGACGCGCCGGAGTGCATGCCGACCATCGCCGCCTGGAACACCCACGCGGGGGCCAGGCGCTTCACGGTGTCCTTGTTGATCTGGTCCAGCGTGCTGTAGCGCTGGCCGTCGTAGGTGCCGTAGTAGGTGAGCCAGTTCTGGGGCTCCGAGCGGGCGTCGAGAATGCGCTCGTAGTTGACGCTCTCGGTGACCTGCGGCGCGCTCCCCTTGACGGCGCTGAGTTGTGAGAGGGGGATGGCCCGGCCGGCGTCGACGTATTCGGTCATCACCTGCTCCTTTCTGCTACGGGCGCGGCTGGGCGGGACGGTCGAGCTTGGCCTCCGGCGGAACTTCTCCGCCGATGACGATCGCCCCGGTCAGCCCGCGGCCTTCGTCGTTGCCGGTGGCGGAGCCGTACCAGTAGATGCCCGGGCCCTGCAGGTTGAGGGTGGCCGTGCCCTTCGAATGGTTCACCATCCAGATCACCAGGTTGTCCCCGATGTTGGGCAGCACCGAGCAGTGGGTGTTCTTGTCGTCGTTGATGAGCGTGAGCTCGAGCGTGCCGCCGTGCGGCAGGATGAGGATGCCGGGCTCCCAGCACATCTCGTCCTCCGGGATGCGGACCGTGGCGCGCATCGTGCCGTCGGGTAGTTCTTCGGCGTGCCCGATGGTCCCGGTCCCGAGCAGCCGGCCCAGGGTGAGCTTGTTCTGCCCGTCCAGGCCCGCCGCGGCGAGCTCGTCCGCTCGCTCGCTTGAAACAGTCGTCATTGAGCACCCTTCTCCCGGC
Organism: Pseudonocardia adelaidensis; assembly: GCF_039543345.1. Taxonomy (NCBI): domain Bacteria; kingdom Bacillati; phylum Actinomycetota; class Actinomycetes; order Pseudonocardiales; family Pseudonocardiaceae; genus Pseudonocardia; species Pseudonocardia adelaidensis. Next base: position 225,667 of record NZ_BAABJO010000003.1, read on the forward strand.
GGCTCGGAAAAGCCGACACGAAATCTCGCAGAACGCAGTGGTGAACCGTTCGGATACTGCGTCGTCGGTCGAGCGAACAGCTCACCGTTCGCTCCGGCCCGCTCGATCCACTCCCGCAGGTGCGGGGCGTGTTCACCGAACCTGGTGGAGGGGGATCGCGGGATGCGATGGATCTGCGACGAGTGCCGTCACTCCGCGCGTTGCGCGCGATGTCCGGAATTGACTCGGTGGCGGCGCCGGAGAGGCAATCTCACTGCAACTCCTTTGTCTCAGTGTGATATCGCAAAATGTACGTTACAGTCCGGTGTATTGGTTCGGCAAGGGTGGGCACCGGGTCGTGTGGGCCTTCTCCGTTCGTTGGCGAAGAGCTACCGCTCGTAGGAGCTTCGCCCCCGTTGGCGGGTCATCGGCCGCGGTGGTGCTCGGCGAGCCGGCCGCGGCACCAACCGGACGCGGGCGTCCGATCCGGCGCGTCCGCACCATTTCGGGCGGATCACGTGGCGACGCGGAACAGGCCGCGCTCGCCGTACAGGGGCGAGTCGTGCCGGCGGTCGTTGTGCTGCCGGTGGAAGCGGTCGATCAGCGCGACCTCGTCCGCCGCCCCGAAGATCAACGGGATGCGCTGGTGCAGGCCCGATGGCTCCACGTCCAGGATGCGTTCGCGTCCCGTGCTCGCCGCGCCCCCGGCCTGCTCGACGAGGAACGCGATGGGGTTGGCCTCGTAGAGCAGCCGCAGCCGGCCCGGCCTGGCCGGGTCCTTCGTGTCGCGGGGGTAGAGGAACACCCCGCCCCGGGTGAGGATGCGGTGCGCCTCGGCGACGAGGGACGCGATCCAGCGCATGGTGAAGTCCTTGTGCCGCGGCCCCGACAGCCCGGCGAGGCACTCGTCGACGTAGCGGCGCACGGCGGGCTCCCAGAACCGCCGGTTCGAGGCGTTGATCGCGAACTCCGCGGCCTGCCGCGGCACTCTCAGCGCCTCCCGGGTGAGGACGAACTCGCCGAGCGCCGGGTCGAGGGTGAAGGCGTGCACGCCCCGGCCGAGGGTCAGCACGAGCATCGTGGCCGGGCCGTAGAGGGCATAGCCCGCGCCGACCTGCGCGGTGCCGGGCTGCAGGAAGTCCTGCGTCGCCGCGTCCACCCCGGGCCGGGGCGCGCGCAGGATCGAGAAGATGCTGCCGACGGACACGTTCACGTCGATGTTGGACGAGCCGTCGAGCGGGTCGAAGACCAGCAGGTGGTCCCCTCGCGGGTGCTGCGCGGGCGGCAGGTGGGGCTCGTCGAGCTCCTCCGAGACCATGCCCGCGAGGCGCCCGCCGCGCTCGGTCGCCCGCAGGAAGCGGTCGTTGGCGACCAGGTCGAGCTCGTGCTGCACCTCGCCGTGGACGTTGCTCCGCCCGGCGCTGCTCACCGGGGGGCGCAGGGAGCCGAGCGCGACCCGCTCGGCGACCTCCTTGCAGGCGAGCGCGACGTCGAGGAGCAGGGATTCCAGTTCCGGGCGTGCGGCGGGGTGGCGGCGCCGTTCGTCGATGAGGAACTGCGCGAGCGTCGTGCGGGCGGCGAGCATGGGGCTTCCTCTCACCTCGCGTCGAGGGCGGACGGCGGACCGCGTCCGAGCCGCCGGGGCCCGACGCTGCCCGCGGCCGCGGGCGCGGACATCCCCCTCGCGGGGGGTCGCAGGGGGGTCGGCACCCGGCGTTCCCCTGGCCCCTCCCCGGGATGGGTGAGGTCGGGCCGGGCTTCGCGTCCCTACGTTCGGGACGAAGCCCGCCGACGGAAGGAACTCCCGACATGGGTTCGTGCAGGCAGATCGCGGCGCAGCTGGTGGCACCCGGGAAGGGGGTCCTCGCCGCGGACGAGAGCATCGCCACGATGTCCGGCCGGCTGGAGAAGGCGGGGGTCGAGGCCACCGCCGAGAACCGGCGCCGCTACCGGGAGCTGCTCGCCTCGACGCCCGGCCTGGCCGACGGCGCCTCGGGGATCATCTTCTGCGACGAGACCCTCCGCCAGGCGTTCGCGGACGGGACCCCGTTCGCGAACGCCGTGCGCGGGCTGGGCATCCTGCCCGGCATCAAGGTCGACACCGGGGCCAAGCCCTGCTGCGGGCTGCCCGGCGAGACGGTCACCGAGGGCCTCGACGGCCTGCCGGCCCGGCTCGCGGAGTACGCCGAGATGGGGGCGGCGTTCGCCAAGTGGCGCGCCGTCTACCTGATCACCGACGAGCTGCCCAGCGCGGGTGCCGTGCGCAGCAACGCGAACGCCCTCGCCCGCTACGCGGCGGCGTGCCAGGAGGCCGGGATCGTGCCGATCGTCGAGCCCGAGGTCCTGATGGACGGCGACCACCCGATCGAACGCTGTGCGGAGACCACCGCCGAGGTGCACGCCGCGGTCCGGGAGGAGCTCGGGCTGCTCGGCGTCGACCTCGCCGGGATCGTGCTCAAGCCCAACATGGTGGTCGAGGGCGCCGACCACGCCTGCCGCGCCACCCCGGAACGGGTGGCCGAGGCGACCGTCGGCGTGCTGCGGGCGTGGCCGGACGAGCTGGCCGGGATCGCGTTCCTCTCGGGCGGGCAGCCCCCGGGACGCGCGACCGCCAACCTCGAGGCGATGCAGCACCACCGCACGCCGTGGCCGCTGACGTTCTCGTTCGGCCGGGCCCTCGTGGACCCGGCGCTGGCCGCGTGGCACGGTGACCCGGCCCTGGTCGCGGCCGGGCAGGCGTTGCTCGCCGAGCGCGTCGCCGCCAACGCGAACGCGGTGCGGCGGCGGGCCCGGATGCAGGCGGCCTGATCACGGGCGGCCTGATCACGGGCGGCGGGGCACGGTGACCGTCACCGTGGTCCCGGCGCCCGGCCGCGACCGGACGTGCAGGCGCCCGCCGACCAGCTCGGCGCGCTCCACCATCGACTGCAGGCCGTAGCCGCGACCGTCGGGGTCGGACCCGGTGGGGGCCGTGGCGGTGTCGAATCCGACCCCGTCGTCGCTGACCTCGAGCAGCGCGGCGCCGTCCCGCACGTCGAAGCGGAGCGTGGCGGACGAGGCGCGGGCGTGCTTGGCGATGTTCTGCAGGCATTCCTGGGCGATCCGGTACAGCGCGATCTCGACGTGCTCGGGCAGCCGGTGGTCGGCCAGCTCGACCTCCGTCTCGATCTGGGGGGTGGAGCGCGCGAGGCTGGCGAGGCCGCCGGCGAGCCCGAGGTCGTCCAGCACGGGCGGGCGCAGCCCGCCGATGGCCGAGCGGGCCTCGTCGAGGGCGAGCCCGAGCAGGTCGCGCGCGTGGACGAGCTGGGCGGACACCTCGGCGGGTTCGCCGCCGCCCGCGGCGTGGGACGCGGCGTCGAGGTGGTAGGAGAGGCTGATGAGCCGCTGGGAGATGCCGTCGTGGATGTCGGCCGCCATGCGCCTGCGCTCGGCTTCCTGGGTGGCGATCACCTGTTCGACGAACTGCTCGTGCATGCGCTCGCGGGCCGCGAGCCTGCGGTGCAGGCGGGCCTGGTTCAGCGCGCCCGCGACCAGCCGCCCGATGACGCGGAGCAGCTCGACGTCGCGGGGGAGGAACTCGCGCCGCTGCACCGTGTGCACGTTGAGCACACCGACGAGACCGCCGGGGTCGATCTCCATCGGGATCGAGGCCATCGAGATGAAGTCCGTGCCGCGCAGCTGCGGGATCGGGACGTAGCGGGGGTCGGACGCCTTGCCCTCGGGGAGGACCACCGGGGTGCGGTGCTTGGCCACCCACCCGGAGACGCCGTGCCCGAGCGGCAGGTGCACGCGGCCGACCTGCTGGTCGAACGGTGGGGTGGCGCCGGCGAGGGTGAGCGCGTTCTCGGTGTCGTCGAGGACGTGCACGAAGCAGACGTCGGTCGCGGTCGCGTCGGTGATCAGCCGGGCGACCTCGGCGGCCAGCGGCTCGACCTGCGGCCCGCTCGCGGTCAGGTGGATGACGTCGAGCAGCAGGGCGACCTCGCCGTCCGGGTCGACCAGGCCGCGGACCAGCCCCGGCCCGGGTCGCTGGTGCGTCATTGGAAGATGCCTTCGCGCAGGGCGGTGGCCACCGCGGCCGTCCGGTCGGCGACCTGCAACTTGCGGTAGATGGACCGCAGGTGGCTCTTGACGGTCTCGTCGCCGATGACCAGCCGGGTGGCGATCGCCCGGTTGGACAGCCCCGCGACCATGAAGGACAGGATCTCGCTCTCGCGCTGGGTGAGGCCGTGCCGGGCGCCGGGCCAGTACTCGTCGCGTTGCAGCCGGGCGGCGGTGTCGACGGCCCGCGCGGCCATCCCGGGGTCGATCACGGTTTCGCCTGCGTGGGCGCGTTCGATCTGGGCCACGAGCTCCTCGCCGCCGATCCGCTTCAGCAGGTAGCCGGACGCCCCGGCGCGCATCGCCTGGAACAGGTACTGCTCGTCCTCGTAGACCGACAGCAGGACGACCTTGCGTTCCGGGGTGCGCTCGCGCACCGCCCGGCACAGGTCCAACCCGCTCGACCCCTGCATCCGCACGTCGCACAGCACGACGTCGGGTGCGAGCGCGTCGAGCACGGCCATCGCGCTCTCCGCGCCGACGGCCTGGCCGACCACCCGTACCCGGTTGCGGAACGCCGAGAGCATGGCCTTGAGCCCTTCGATCACCATCTCGTGGTCGTCGACGAGGACGATCCGGACGGGCCCGCGTTCCGGCGTCACCATGCGAGGAGGGTATGTCGCACCGGCCCGTGCAGGGGCCGCGGCGAGCACGCCTATCCCCCTGGGCAGGCCCGCGGGTCAGGCACCTGCCGGGAGCCAGGGCGACACCCGGTCCCGGTCGAGGAGATCGGGCCGCCGCAGGGTGGCGAGCATGGTGTGCACGGCCGCCTCGGTGTCGCGGGTCCAGTCGTGGCACTGCTCCGCAGAGCCGCACAGCACCGCTGCGCGACCCCGTGCGGCAGCGACGATCGCCTCCGCCTCGGCCGCGACCTGCGCGTTCGAGGTGGCCGCGTCGCGCAGCCGGACCCCGGCGGCGTCGGCGATGCCCGCGACGTCCGCCAGCCGGCTCGCCAACCAGTCCCACGGAGCGGCCTTGACGGCGTCGTCCCAGTGGCGTTCGCACGGCTCGATACCCTCGAAGTACGGGTGGAAGTGCGCCGCCTCGAAGGCACCGGGGGTGCCGTCGAGGCGGTCGAACAGGTCCGCTCGCCAAACCGGCTGGTCGACCACGACCGCCTGGGCGGCCGACTCGGAACCGCGTCGCGGCTGGGGGACCACGAGCCGCAGCTCGACCCGGGCGCCGTGCTCGAGGTGGCTGTCCATGAGGTCGATCTCGAACCAGTGCCGAACGAGAACGGCAACCTCGGTGAAGACGAAGGCGTGCTGCACGCGCTGCTCCTGTCACGGGGCCTTCCGGGTGGGTGCTTCCTGCCTACCGTCCCGGCAGGCCGGTGGCCAGCGGCTCGGCCGGCTGCACCGGGCCCTGCACCGGGGCCGGTCGCCGTCCGTGGGTGTGGGCCGACGACCACCGGGTACCCGCCGTGCCGTCGGCACGACCCGGCGACGTGGGAGGTCGTCATGCAGCACGAGAAGCTGTCGTTCCCGGTACCGCAGTTGTGCGAGGAGTGCTTCTGCCCGGTACCCGAGGTCGTCTGCGGCGGTGTCGTCGCCACCCGGGACTGGCCCGGCACCCGCGGTTCCCGCGTGTTCCTGCACGCCGCCTGCTTCACCCGTGCCCGTACCCGCACCCGCGTGACCGGGCGATGACGCGGCCCGGATCCGCGCAGAATCGCGCGTGCCGGCCGCGGCCGCACCGCGGATACCGTGGTCCGCGTGGAGATCTGGATCAATCCGGCCTGTTCCAAGTGCCGTAGCGCGATCAGCGTGCTCGACGCCGAGGGGGCCGACTACACCGTCCGCCGGTACCTGGAGGACGTCCCGACCCCGGACGAGATCCGGGAGGTGCTCGACCGGCTGGGGCTCGAGCCGTGGGACATCACCCGCACCCGGGAGGCCGTCGCCGACGAGCTCGGGGTCAGCGCGTGGCCCCGGGACGCGACGTCCCGGGACCGGTGGGTGGCGGCACTGGCCGCGCACCCGGCGCTCATCCAGCGGCCGATCATCACCGCGGACGACGGCACGGCCGTCGTCGCGCGCACCGAGGAGGCCGTGCGGGACGCCTTGTCCCGAGGGGGCTGACGCACCCGACCGGTCAGATGCGGGTGAGCACGGAGAAGTCGACGTCGTCGGCCACCGCGAGGTGCACCCGCTGGCGCAGGTGGCCGTCGCGCAGGTGCATGACGCCGCGGGGGCCGTCGTAGCCGACGGAGTCGGCCACCGCCAGCATGCGGTCCACCCGTGCCGAGCCGGCGCGGTGCGCGAGGGCGAACAGCGTGCGGATGCCCTCGTAGCACGACTCGGCGGCGTTGTTCAGCGGCGGAGCGTGCGGCCCGAACCGGTCGACGTAGCGGCCCACGAGGTCCAGCGAGCCCGCCGTGGTCAGCGAGCGGAAGTACGACGCGGCGACGTACAGGCCCGCCGTGGCCCCCGGCCCGCTGGCCAGCAGCATGTTCTCCTCCATCAGCGGGCTGAAGCGCACGATCCGTTCCTGCAGGCCCCGCTCGGCGAAGCTGCGGTTGAACGCCACGGCGTCCTGCCCGACGAGCAGCATGAGCACCGCGTCCGCCCCGCCCCGGCCCACCCGTTCCGCGGCTGCGCCGAAGTCGCCGGCACCCAGTGGCAGGTACTGCTCGTCCAGCAGGTCGAGGTCGAGCGCCGCCGCGTAGGCGTGCACCGCGACGCTCGAGCGCAGCGGCCACACGTAGTCGTTGCCGACGATCGCCCACCGCCGCAGCCCGAGGTGGTCGCGCAGCCAGCGCAGCGCGGGCGCGAGCTGGTCGACGGGGGTCTCCCCGGAGCAGAAGACGCCAGGGCGGTGCTCGCCGCCCTCGTACAGCGACGTGTAGACGTACGGCACGCGCCCGCCGATCGCCGGCGCCACCGCCTCGCGGACCGCTGAGATGTGCCAGCCCGTGACGGCGTCGACGAGGTCGGCGCCGACGAGCCCTGCGACCTGCCTCGCGATCACCGGGGGCGGGGCGCCACCGTCCACCACCACGAGTTCGACGGGGCGGCCGAGCAGCCCGTTCCCGGCGTTGAGCTCGGCCGCAGCGAGCGCGGCGACGGCCTCGCAGGACGCGCCGAACAGCCCTGCCGGCCCCTGCAGCGGGATGACCAGCGCAACCCGGTAGGGACGCTCCCCGCGGCGCGGCCGGACGGCGGGGACGTCCGGCAGATCGGTGACGGGCATGTCCCCCCTCTCGAGGTGACCTGCGGCACGGCGACGGGCTCGCCCAGCTACTTTCACATGGAAGCACTAGGTTGGGTAGAGGGTCCGGCGAGTGGATCGGGGGAAGGCGTGGGAGTCACCGACGAGGAGGACGCCGCCGTCGCGCCGTCCCTGCTGCTGGACCGCGCCGCCGTCCGCGTCTCCTCGGCCGTGCAGAAGGTGCTGCGCGACAGCGGCCTCACGCTCGAGCGGTGGCGGATCCTCGACCTGCTCGCCGACCGCGAGGGCATGACGATGAGCGAGATCGCGAGCGCCGTCGTCGTCACCGGGCCCACGCTCACCCGAATCGTCGACGACCTCGCCACCAAGGCGCTCGTGCACCGCGAGGTCGACGTCCACGACCGGCGGCGCGTGCTCGTGCACCTCACGCCCCGCGGGCAGCGGCTGCGCCGATCGCTGCGGCCCGCGGTCGTCGAGGCCGAGGCGGCCGCGCTCTCCGCGCTCAGCGACGACCAGCGCAGCACCCTCTCGGCGTTGCTCACCCGCCTGACCGACACCCGCTGATCCGCGGGGTCCCCGACCTCCTCGCACGCCGGGCCGCTTGACTTTCGCTTCCAAACGGATAAGTTCCAAATGGAAGTAATGGAGGTCAAGCATGGTCCCCTACCAGTACCGGTGCACCGGCTGCGGCGATGTCGACGTCCGCCGCCCGATGGGCGCGGCCACGCCCCGGACGGCGTGCCCGCGCTGCGGCGCCGAGGCCCGCCGCGTCTACACGAGCCCGGGCACGCGGCTCGCCGCCCCCGGCCTGGTCGCCGCGCTCGACACGGCGGGGGCCAGCGCGGACCGTCCGCAGGTCGTCACCCGCGACCCCGCGCCGCGCACCCCGCGGCCCGCCCACCCGCTGCACGCCCGGCTGCCCAGGCACTGAGGCGGGCGCGTGAGATGGGGAACGTCGGGCTGCTCTACGTCGGGGCCGTGCTGTTCGTCAACGGGCTGCTGCTCCTCGGCGTCGTCGACGGCGGGCCGCGGCGCCGATCAACCTCTTCGTCGGCGCGCTGCAGGTCGTCACCCCGACGTACCTGATCATCGCGGCGGCCGGGGACGCCCGCGCGATCTCGCCGGCCGCGGGCCTGTACCTGTTCGGGTTCACCTACCTCTGGGTCGGGATCAACGCGCTCACCGGCTGGCCGCAGGCGGGCCTCGGGTGGTTCTCGCTGTTCGTGGCGCTGTGCGCCGTCGGGTTCGCCGTGCACTCCTTCGCCGACCTCGGCGACCGCACGTTCGGCGTCATCTGGCTCTTCTGGTCGTTCCTGTGGCTGCTGTTCTTCCTCGTGCTCGGCCTCGGGCTCGACCGGCTCACCCGGTTCACCGGCTGGGTCACGGTCGCCGAGGCGTTCGGCACCGCTGCCGTGCCGGCGTTCCTGCTCGTCACCGGGCACTGGTCGGACTCGGCCGCCCTCGCCGTCACCTACCTCGTCGTCGGAGTCCTGCTGTTCGGCGGGCTCTGGTTCGTCCTCGGGCGCCGCACCGCGGCACCCGCGTCCGTCCCCCACCACGTCTGAGATGAGAAGGAGTCGTCATGCCGGAGGTCGTGTTCAGCGTCGAGCAGGCGAAGTCGATGCGCGACCAGCGGGTGCCGGGGCACAACCGGTGGCACCCGGACATCCCGCCCGCCGTGATGGTGAAGCCGGGCGACACGTTCCGCGTCGAGTGCAAGGAGTGGACCGACGGGCAGATCGGCAACAACGACTCGGCCAACGACGTCCGCGACGTCAACCTCGACGTCGCGCACATGCTGAGCGGCCCGATCGGCGTCGAGGGGGCCGAGCCGGGCGACCTGCTGATCGTCGACATCCTCGACCTCGGACCGGTGCCCCAGGAGGTCGGCGACGCCTGCGGCCAGGGCTGGGGCTACTCCGGGATCTTCGCCAAGGTCAACGGCGGCGGCTTCCTCACCGACTACTTCCCCGACGCCTACAAGGCGGTGTGGGACTTCCAGGGCCAGCAGTGCACGTCGCGGCACGTGCCGGGCGTGCGGATGACCGGCATCACCCACCCCGGGCTGTTCGGCACCGCGCCGTCACCCGAACTGCTCGCGCGCTGGAACGAGCGGGAGCGCGCGCTCATCGCCACCGACCCGGACCGCGTGCCGCCGCTCGCGCTGCCGCCCCTGGCGGACGGCGTGCTGCCCGGCACGGCCACGGGTGCGGCGGCGGAGGCGATCGCCCGCGACGGCGCCCGCACCGTGCCCGCCCGGGAGAACGGCGGCAACCACGACATCAAGAACTTCACCCGCGGCAGCCGGATCTTCTACCCGGTGCACGTGCCGGGCGCGCTGCTGTCGGGCGGGGACCTGCACTTCAGCCAGGGCGACGGCGAGATCAACTTCTGTGGCGCCATCGAGATGGGCGGCTTCATCGACATGCACGTCGACCTCATCAAGGGCGGGATGGAGAAGTTCGCGATCCACAACAACCCGGTCTTCATGCCGGGCAACGTCGAGCCGCGCTACTCGGAGTTCCTCACCTTCATCGGGATCTCGGTCGACCACCGCGACAACTCGAACCTCTACATGGACGCCACCCAGGCGTACCGGAACGCGTGCCTCAACGCGATCGAGTACCTCAAGACCTGGGGATACACCGGTGAGCAGGCCTACCTGATCCTCGGCACCGCCCCGATCGAGGGCCGCATCAGCGGCGTCGTGGACATCCCGAACGCGTGTTGCTCCCTCTTCCTGCCCACGGCGATCTTCGACCAGGACCTCCGGCCGAACGCCGAGGGTCCGCGCCGGGTCGACCGCGGGCAGGTCTGCGTCACGCAGTGAGCCGGGCGCCCGGCCGCGCGCCGGGCGGAGCAGTCGTCCGGGTGCCGGTGCCCGAGCGCTACTGGCCCGACTGCGTCCCGTCCGGGCTGCGGCCCGACACGAGCATGACGGCCCACGGCTACCAGATGCCGCCGACCGGGCCCTCGGTCGACGGGGTCGACCTCTGAGCAGCCGGCGCGCGCGGTAGCGCCGACCCCGGGCTGCACCGTCGAGAGCGCTGTGTGGACGTACCTTCTGCGCCGATCGCCGGGCGCGGATGGCGAGCGAGGGGTGATGGGGCAGCCGAGCGTCGCAGGCCGGATCGCTGGGATCGGCCAGGCCGTCGGGGTGATCGGAACATTCGCGGCCGTCGCTGGCGCTGATGATCGCTCGCCGTGATGGCGGACGGTTGTCGTGTCAGCGGCGCGAGAGGGAGGCCGAGATCGAGGACGGAGGTTGGTCTGCCGTCACCGTGCGGTGCGATGTGCCCGGCCCGAACGGTTCCGCCCGGTTCAACGGGTCGCGGCGGCTCGTCGACGAGGCGGGACTTGCGTACTCGGGTCGAGGTCGCGGGATGGCTTGCGTGTGCCCGGTTGGGTCTTCCGGGTGAACTCGCGAGAGGGGTGGTCGGACTCGTCGGCCCCGTCGGGGCCGACGTGGCCCGCACCGCGGTCGCCGCGCAGCGCTGCGGTGCGGCGTGGAAGTTCGCCATCGTCGACACCAACGGTTACCTGCTGCTGGCCGGGCCGCTGCGCCGGCGGCCCCGCACCGTCACCCGGCCACGTGCCGTCCGTGGCGGCGTGGTCGAACTGCACATCACCGTCGAGGAACTGCACCGCTACATCGGCGATCCCCGGGTCGCCGAGTGGGCCGGCGTGCTGGCCGAGATCGCCGACGCCTGGGCCGACCGCGACCGGTTCCGCGAGCGGCTGGCCGCCCACCCCGGGGCGCGGTTCGCCCGCGGCGCGCTGGCCGACCACATCCGCATCCGTGACCGCAACTGCGTCGGACCAGGCTGCACCCGCTCGGCCCGGCGCTCCGATCTGGACCACACCCGGGAACACGGCCGCGGCGGCCGGACCGTCGAGATCAACATCGGGCCGGCGTGCAAGCGCCACCACCCGGACAAGGACCGCGGCTGGACGCTCACCCAGCCCGAGCCGGGCGTGTTCCTGTGGATCAGCTCACTGGGCCGCGCCTACCGCACCCGGGGAGAACCGATCCGACCCGACCTTCCCGAGCCGGACCCCGCGTCTGGTGTGCAGGAGGAGAGCGCCGCCACTGGACCGGCGGCTCCGCCGCCACGAACCACGGATCCTGGAACGGCCGGCCGCTGACTCGCCACCGCGGCCCCCGCCGGAACCGGATCCGCCACGGGAGGAGGGGCCTGCACCGTTCTGACCTCGGGCATCGTTCCGAACCTGCGAAGATGTCCGTGGCCGCAACGCCCGCTTGGGCAGTCAGTGCCGCGCCGACGACGCCCTCGGCCACCGCGCGTTCAAGCTCGAGATCGGACGCGGGAACCGGCGGATGGAGCGCGCCGGAGGCGACCGGCGCGACGTCGAGGTCACGCGCGCCGTGCGGGACGCCTTCCCGGAATCGCGGATCCTGGTCGAGGCCAACGACGGCTACGACATCGACGGGGTCCACCGCTACCTCGATGCGGTGGCCGGCGTCGGCCTGTACCGGATCGAGGAGCCCTCGGTCCGGTGACTCGTGCCGGCCCGCTCGCCGGGATCGGTCGGTTCAGGTCGCGGCAGCGGCCACCCGGCCCGGCGTGGTTCCCGGCTCCCGGGGGCGCAGGCGCCCGTATGCCAGCAGCGCGAGGCCGCCGATGATCGCCATGACGCCCAGCACGACGAAGCCGGGCAGGTAGGAGCCCGTCGCCGCCCTGAGCTGCCCAACGACGAAGCCCGCGACGATGCCACCGCCCCCGGCACCGAAGCCGTTGATGATCCCGGTGGCCGGCCCGACGAGGTCCGGGCGCAGATCGGTCACGGCGATCGCCCACAGGTTCGAGGTGTAGGTCGCGGTGAAGTAGCCCATGCCGACGCAGATCAGCACGAGCTTGCCGACCGGGCTGTCCACGAGGGGGATCGCGGCCACCAGGGCGCCGCCGACGAGCAGCCCGGACGACGCGATGAGCACGCGCTTCCCGGTGCGGTCGCTGATCGACATCATCGGGACGGTCAGCGCCAGCGAGAGCACGTACGGCAGGGCCGCGAGCAGGCCGCGGCCGGTGCCGGTGAACCCGAGCGCCTCGATGACGAGCGGGATCCAGAGCGTGATCCCCCAGAACAGCATGCCGTTCGAGAAGTAGCTGAACACGAGCAGCAGGAAGCGCGGCCCGCCGAAGTCGGCGAAGCGCATCCGGCTGCGGGTGCCCGGTTCGCGCGGGGGCACGGCGGGCACGGAGCCGGCGGGTGCGGACCGCAGGAACGCCAGGTAGAGCGGGATCACCAGCACGATCCCGGCGAGACCGGTGATCCAGAACAGCGGGCGCCAGCCCAGCGCGTCGTAGAGCGGGGTGAGCAGGAAGAAGCCGAGCGCCAACGCCGCGTACTGGCCGTAGTACTGGATGATCGCGGTGCCCTTGCTCATCTCGCGCTCGGAGAACCACGCCTTGGCAACGCGGAACTGCTGCGGCCAGTAGATGCCCTCGGCGAAGCCGAGCACGACCCGCAGCGCGATCAGCAGGCCGACCGAGTGGACGAAGCCGGCGAGCAGCGTGCACGTCGAGAACACCGCCACGGTGACGACCAGCGTGAGCTTGGGGTCGACCCGGTAGGTGAGGAAGCCGCCCAGCAGGTTGGCGGCGAGGTAGCCGAACAGGAATGCCGTAAGCGCCCAGCTCGACGTGTCGGCGAACGCGTCCCCCGCGAAGCCCATGTCCTGCGACAGCCCGGGCAGGGCGATCGACAGGTTGGACCGGTCGAGGTAGGCGATGAACAGGCCGAACATCAGCACGGCGCCGATGCGCCACCACTTCGTCATGGTCGGTGTCGTCGTGGTCGGTGTCGTCGTGGTCGGTGTCGTCACGGTCGGTGCCTCTCGATCACGGACAGGTCGATCTCGATGCCGAGGCCGGGCCCGTGGGGCACGGCCATCACCGGCCCGCAGGCGAGGTCGGACAGCTCGTCGCGGAAGACGTTGGGTGCCTGGTCGAGCTCCACGTGCGGGCGCTCGCGCGCCATCGACGGCACCACGGTCGGGAGCGCCGTCATCAGGTGCAGCCCCGCCGCCACGGTGATCGCCGAGCCCCAGACGTGCGGCAGGGTGGGAACGCCGTGCGCGCTCGCCATGCCGGCGACCAGCAGCGTCTCGCGGATGCCGCCGCACGCCGTCGCGTCGGGCTGGAGGATGTCGACGGGCCCGCGGGCCAGGAAGTCGTGGAACCCCCAGCGCGTGAACTCGGACTCGCCACCCGCGATCGGGACGTCGAGCGCCGCGCGCACGCGCGTGTACGCGTCGGGGTCCTCGGGGAGCACCGGCTCCTCGAAGAACCACAGGTCCTCGTCGGCCAGTGCCCGGCCGAAGCGGATCGCCTCGGCGGCGGTGAAGCCCCGGTTGGCGTCCACGGCCCAGCCGCACGTCCGGGCCGAGCGCCCTGCGCACCCGGCGTACCCGGCGGACGTCCTCGTCGACAGGACGCCCGCCGACCTTCATCTTGAAGGCGCGGTAGCCGGCGGCGAGCAGTTGCGCGGCCTCGCCCTCCAGATCGCCGTCCCAGTGCCCCGCGTAGTAGAACGCCGAGGCGTACGCGGGGAAGGAGGCCGGTGCGGTCCCGCCGAGGAGGCGGTGCACGGGCAGCCCGGCCGCCTTCCCCGCGATGTCCCAGAGCGCGATCTCGACGCCGGAGACGGCGGTGACCGAGATGCCCTTGCGGCCCCATTCGCGGCTGCGGTTGTACATCGCCTCCCACAGCTCGACCCGTTCGCCCGGGTCGCGGCCCACGAGGATCGGCGCGTAGACCGACTCGATCAGCGCGCGGTTCGCCTCGGCCGGTCCGAAGCACTCGCCCCAGCCGACGACGCCGTCGTCGGTGCGCACCTCCACGAGACAGCTGGCGCGCACGTCCCAGAGCCACTGGGACATCCCGAACGGCCGGTCGAGGCGCTGGACCACGACGTGGGGGACGACAGCGGTGATCTTCATGTGGGGTGCCCTCCTCGGGTCTCAGGCCGCCGCGACCGGCATCCGCCGCTCGGGGTCCGCGCGGCCGATGGGGGTGCGCGTCATCGTGAGCGCCACCGTGGTCCCGAGCAGGAGGAAGACACCGGCGACGACGAACGCCGCCGTGTAGCCGTGGGTGAACTGCACGACGTAGCCGGTGACGATCGGTGCGGCGAGGCCGAACGCGTTGCCGCCGACCATGGCGATGCTGTTGGCCCGGCCCGCGAGCCGGGGTGAGCGCAGCAGGTCGGCCAGCAGCGCGAGGTTCATCGAGACCGCGCTCGACACGCACGTGAGCGCGACGCTGATCAGCGCGATGACCGCCACGATCGAGGCGACGAACGGCGTGAGGAGCACGACGGAGGAGACCAGGAGGAAGCCGGCCACCACGATCCGCCGCCGGCCGGCCGCGCGTGCCCGGCCGTCCAGCATCCGGTCGACGACCACGCCGATGGCGATGCCGAGCACCATCGAGACGACGTACGGGATCGCGGTGAACGCCCCGGACTTCAGGACCGACAGCCCGCGCGCCTGCTCCAGGTAGCCGGGTAGCCAGGTGAGGAACAGGTACTGCGTGTAGACGGCGGCGGACTGCACCAGCGCCACCCCCCACATGCTGCGGTGGCGCAGCAGCTCGAGCACGCCGGGGGCGCCCGCGGTCCCGGCGTCCGTCCCGGTGAGGCCGCGCTCGCGGAGGATCTTCTCCCGCTCCTCGGCGCCGAGCCACCTCGCCTGCGCGGGGTCGCGGAACCAGACGAGCCAGGCCGCGAGCCAGACGAAGCCGACACCGCCGAGCACGACGAACGCGGTGCGCCACCCGTACGCGGTCACGAGGGCCGCGGTGACGAGTGAACCCAGTGCCGGTCCGGCGTAGGCGCCGGAGTTGTAGGTCGCGACGACCCGGCCGCGCTCGCTCGCCGGCGCCCACTCCTGCACGACCCGGCCCGCCGCCGGGTACGTCGTGGACTCCCCGACGCCCATCAGCAGCCGGGCCCCGACCAGGGCGCCGAAGCCCCTGACCAGGCCGGCGAGCACCGTGGCCGCCGACCACACCGCGATGCTGATCGCGTTGGTCCACCGGGTGCCGATCCGGTCGGTCAGGATCCCGGCCGGGATCAGGCAGATCAGGTAGGACCAGAGGAACGTGGACAGCAGCACGCCCATCTGCCCCGGCGAGAGCCCGAACTCCTCGGAGATCGGGGTCGCCGCCACCGAGAGGGCGGAGCGGTCCATGTAGTTGATCGTGACCAGCAGGAACAGCAGGCCGTAGACCAGCCATCTGCGCCGGGGGGTCGTCACTGCCGGGTTCCTCCGCTCGCCGGGACCAGATCGACCGTGGTCGTCGGCTCCGCCGTGCCGGGCAGCCACGCGCGGACGCCCGCCCGCAGCTGCGAGTGCGCGACGATCTCGCCGTCGCGCATGCCGAGGAGCCGGTCGTGCCCCGGAACCAGCACCAGGTCGGGGTCGGCGCGCAGCATCTCCCGGACCTTCTCGATGCTCCGGCGGCTCTCGGCCGCGTCGAGCGTCATGTCGGTGTCCCCGGTCCGGAGCTCGTACTCGTTCTTGACGGCGTCTCCCGCGAACAGCACCGGGCCCCCCGAGGTGGCGACGTGGTAGGCGAAGTGGCCCGGGGTGTGGCCGGGGGTCGCGACGGCGTGCACCTGCGGGAGCGGCTCGCCGCCGTCCTCGACGCGGAGCACGTGGTCGGCCGCCGCGAGCTTCTCGACGTGGAACTCGGGCAGCTCCCAGGTCCCGATCGGCTGGGCCGCTGCCCACTCCAGGTCCGGGCGCGGCACGACGACACGGGCGTTCGGGAACAGCGCGAAGTTGCAGATGTGGTCCCAGTGGCAGTGGGTGAGCACCACACCGGTGATGTCGGATCGCCGGACCCCGCGTTCCTCGAGCCGGGCGAGCAGCGGGGTGCGGTACCCGTAGCCCCCGGTGTCGACGAGCAGGGTCTCGCCGTGCCCCTGCAGCAGGGCGACCGTGCTCCACCCCAGGCCACCGTGGCAGGTGCTCTTGCCGGGGAACCCGTGGAACAGGATGGTCAGCTCGTACATCACACGGTTCCTTGCTCGGTGGGATTCGGGCCGGGCGGGGCGGCGACGGATTCGCGGCGCAGCAGCGTGCCGGGCACCACGTGCGGCTCGGGGGCGACCGGCTTGCCGTCGACGAGGTCGAGGACGAGCCGGGCCGCGAGCCGCCCCATGTCCTCGACCGGTTGCCGCACCACTGTGATCGGCGGCGGGTAGAAGGCCATCCAGGGCGCGTCGGTGAACCCGACCAGGGAGACGTCCTGCGGGCAGCGCAGCCCTTCGTCCCGGAGGCCGGCGAGGATCCCCTCCGTCACCGGGGCGTTGAATCCGAGCGCGGCGGTGATGCCGGGGTGCGCGTGCAGGGCCTGCCGCAGCGCGGCGCGGGCACCCGGACCGGTCTGGTCCGTGTAGAACACGAGGGGCTCCGCCCTCGCGGCGCGCATCGCCTCCCGGTACCCCGCTTCGCGGCGCGCCGTGGTGGAGGCGCCCTCGGGGCCGAGCACGGCGGCGATCCGGCGGTGGCCGGCGCCGAGCAGCTCGCGGGTGGCCTCGCCCATCGCCTCCGGCTCGTTGGTGACGACCGAGGGGACCGCGAGGTCGGGAAGGGTGCGGCTCACCAGCACCGCGGCGCCGAACCCCGCGAGGTCGCCGGTGGTGAGCGTGCTGTGCACGGCGGGGGCGACGAGCAGGCCGCTCGGCCGGTAGGAGCCGAGCAGGTCGAGCTGCTGGCGCTCGGTCTCGCGGTCGTCGTCGGAGTTCAGCAGCATCAGAGTGAGGCCGCGGCCCCGGAACACGGCCTCGACGGACTTGTGCAGTGCGGCGTAGAACGGGTTGCCGATGTCGGTGATCAGCAGCCCGACCATGGGGGTCCGGGCGGCGCGGAGGCTGCGGCCGACGGCGTTGGGGCGGTAGCCCACGGCGGCCACCGCGGCCAGGACCTTGGCGCGGGTCTCCTCGCTGACGTACCCGGTGCCGCGCAGCACGCGGGACACCGTCTGGGCGCTGACGCCCGCGTGCGCGGCTACCGTCTTCACGGTGGCGCTGGGCTCGCCGCCACCGGTTAACGTTGCCATAAGTTAACGTTGACATACGGCCGTTCCGATGGCAAGCAACGGGATCATCCCGCGCCGGTGATCACGCGGCGGGCCATCTCCCGTGCGGAGCCGAGGTAGCCTGCCGGGTCGGTGAGCTCGCGGATGCGCTCCTCGCCGAGCCGGCCGCGCAGGTCGTCGTCGGCGAGGAGCTGGTCGGCCAGGGAGGTGCCGCCCTCGATCGCGGCGCGGCACGCCGCGTACACCACCTCGTGGGCGTGCTGGCGGCCCAGTGCCGGGGCCAGCTCCATCATCACCCGCTCGGCCACGATGAGGCCCCCGGTGAGGTCGAGGTTGCGGCGCATCCGGTCCTCGTGCACCTCCAGGCCGCCGAACAGCGACTCCGCCTGCGACAGCGACGTGGCCACCAGCAGGAACGCCTCCGGCACCGTGGCCCACTCGACGTGCCACGGCCCGGTGGCGCGCTCGAAGTCCTGCACCAGCGCGTCGAGCATCGACCCCGCCCGCTCCCGCAGCAGCTTCGCCGCGGCGGACATCAGCTCGCTGGAGATCGGGTTGCGCTTCTGGGGCATCGTGGAACTCGCGCCCCGCCCGTCGACGAACGGCTCCGCGACCTCGCCGAACTCGCTGGAGGCCAGCATCATCACGTCCCAGGCCACCTTGCCGAGCGTGCCCCCGATCAGGGCGAGCAGCTGCACGACCTCCACCAGCCCGTCGCGGGCGACGTGCCAGGTGATCTCCGGCTCGCGCAGCCCCAGCACCTCGGCGTACGCCGCACGCACGCGCAGCCCGTCGGCACCCAGCGAGGCGAGGGTCCCCGCCGCGCCGCCGAGCTGGACCATCAGCGCCCGCTCCCGCACCTGCTCCAGCCGCTCCGCGTGCCGGTCCAGCGCGGAGAGCCACACCGCGCACCGGTAGCCGAACGTCACGGGGAGCGCGTGCTGCAGATGCGTGCGGCCCGCGGTGACGGTGTCGACGTGCTCGCCCGCCAGGCGGCGCAGCGTCCGCCGCGTCCCGAGAAGGGCGTCGTCCACCAGCTGCAGCGCGTCGCGGACCTGCAGCACGGTGGCGGTGTCCATGATGTCCTGCGTGGTCGCCCCCCAGTGGACGTACCCGCCTGCCTCGCCGCACTGCTCCGCCAGCTGCCGGACCACCGGCAGGATCGGGTAGCCGACCACCTGGGTCTCGCGCTCCAGCGCCGCGAGGTCCAGTCGGCCCGCCTCCGCCTTCGTGGCGATCAGGTCGGCCGCCTCCCGCGGGATGACGCCGACGCGGGCCTGCGCCTCGGCCAGCGCGACCTCGGCGCGCACGACCGCGCGGAGGTACGCGTGGTCGTCGAAGACGTCCCGCATCGGCGCGGTGCCGAACATGTCGCGGAAGAGAGCCGATTCGAAGACGGTGCTCATGGTTCTGCCGGTTCCTCACTCAGCGCGTCGTGTTCACGGTCGGGCGGTCGGCGGTGCCGGGCTCCGCGGTATCGGGCTCAGCGGTGCCGGGCGGGGGGAGCGGCGCGGCCCGGCCGGCGAGCACGGCGTCGACGGTCCTGCGGTCCACCTGCCCGGTCAGCCGTCCGACGACGATCGCGGCCACCACGTTGCCGAAGGTGTTCACGGTCGCGGTGGCGCGGGACATGAACTGGTAGACGCCGAAGAGGATCGGCAGGCCCGCGGTGGGGAGGATGCCCGTCGCCGTGACGGTCGCGGCGAAGACGACGAAGGTGCCGCCGTTGACGGTCGCGGCCCCCTTCGAGGTCAGCATCATGATGCCGACCAGCGCCAGCTGTTCGGGCAGCCCCATGGGCACGCCGTACGCGTTGGCGAGGAAGAGCGTGCACACCGGCATGTAGAGCGACGTGCCGTCGAGGTTGAACGCGTACCCCGTCGGGACGACGAGGCCCACGGCCTGCCGCGAGACCCCGAGCCGCGGGAGCTTGTCGAGGATCCCGGGCAGTGCGGACTCGGAGGAACCAGTGCTCAGCGTGAGGCCCACTTCGAGGCGCAGGTAGCGCACCAGCCGCCAGATGTTGACGCCGGCGAGCGCGAGCACGCCGCCGAAAACGCCGAAGAAGAAGACGGCGACGACGACCCAGTACTGCACGATCAGCTGGGCCAGCGCGGCGAGCAGGTCGGTGCCGCTGGTGCCGACCGCGTAGGCGATGGCGCCGAACGCGCCGATCGGAGCCAGCCGCATCACGACGTTGACGAAGCCGAAGAACGCCTGCGAGATGACCTCCATGCCGCCGTGCACCCGTTGCTGCATGCGGGCCGGGAGGGTGAGCAGCCCGATCCCGAAGATCAGGGCGACGATGACGACCTCGAGCAGCTGCCCGGACGTGAAGGCGCCGACGAAGCTGTCGGGCATGATCCCGGTGACGAAGTCGACGAAGCCGTGCGGTCCGTCGTCGCTGGGCACCGAGCTCGCGTCCGCGCGGCCGGCCAGGCTGCTCGCCCCGGCGCCGAGCGGCACCAGGTTGGCCGCGACCAGCCCGACCACCAGCCCGATGGTGGAGATCACCTCGAAGTACACCAGCGCGAGGACCCCGATCCTGCTGGCCTGCCGGAGGTTGCCCGCCTTGGCGATGCCCGAGACCAGGGTGAGGAACACCAGCGGGGCGATGCCGGCCTTCAGCAGGTCCAGGAAGATGTCGCCGAGCACCTTGAGCCGGGCGGCGACCCCGGGCACGACGAGCCCGAGCAGGATGCCCAGCGCCATCCCGATCAGCACCTGGAACGGCAGGCTCGTCCACCAGCGGCCGGACCTGCGGGTGCCGGGAGGGGGTGGCGTGGCCGTAGCGGTCATGGTGGGCCCTTCGTGCGTGCTCACGCGATGAGCTGGTGGAGGTGTGCGGCGAGGTCGGGCTTCTGCTCCAGGCCGAACCCCGGCGCATCGGTCGGGTGGATCGATCCGGCGCAGACGGGGGTCCCCGGCCCGTAGCCGCCGAAGGGTGCGAACACCCCCGGATAGGACTCGCACGCGCCGAGCCCCAGCCCGGCGACGATGTGCAGGTTGAGCAGGTGGCCGCCGTGCGGGACCGCCTGGCTGCGGGACACGCCCGCGTCGGCCATCGCGCCCACCATCGCGGCGTACTCGCCGAGCCCGTAGGAGAGGCCGGCGTCCATCTGCAGCACGTCGCGGTCCGGGCGCAGGCGGGCGTACCGCAACAGGTTCACGACGTCCTGGCGGGAGAAGAGGTTCTCGCCCGTCGCGACCGGGCCGCCGAAGGCCTCGGCGGCGGCGCCCAGTGCCTCGAAGTCCAGCGGGTCGCAGGGTTCCTCCAGCCAGCGCAGGCCGTACGGCGCCAGCGCCTCGGCCCAGCGGACGGCGTCCGGCGCGGCGAAGCGCCCGTTGGCGTCCACGGCGACGCGCGCCGGGTCGCCCGCGGCCTCGACCACGGCCTCGACCCGGGCCAGGTCGACGGCGAGTGGTGCACCGCCGATCTTGATCTTGAACGAGGTGTAGCCGGCGGCCCGGTAGCGCTGCACCTCGGCGACCAGCGTGGCTCGTTGCTCGTCGGGGCCGGTCCCCGTGTCGCCGTAGTAGCCGCCGGCGGCGTAGGTCGGCACAGCGGGATCCCGGGGGACGGGACGACCGTGCGCGCGGGCGATCGTGGCGTAGGCGGGCTCGTCGGCGAGCTTGGCGTTCAGGTCCCACACGGCCAGCTCCACCGCGGCGACCGCGCCGGCCCGGTCGCCGTGGCCACCGGGCTTCTCGTCGGTGGCGGCGACCCTGCGGACCGCGGCGGGGTGGAGCCCGGGACCCTCGGCGCGCTGCAGCGTCGCCGGGTCGGCGGCCAGCAGCCGGGGGACGATCCTGGTGGCGAGGATGCCCTCCTGGTCGAAGCGGCCGATCGAGTTGAACGCGGCTCCGTACACCGGCCGGCCGCCGCGTACCCGGTCGGTGCGGACGACGACGAGGGACACGGTGTGGCGCTCGAAATTGACCATCGCGTTCGCGACCGCCCCGGTGAGCGGGACGGCCGCGTGCCGGATGTCGGTGATCCGCATGCGGGGAGACCTCGTTCGTGGAATCGTTTGCTCCCACTGACCCTGAGACTTCACTAAGCGCAGGTCAAGGCATCAGTTTTGCGGTAACGTTTCCACGTGGTTGCGTCTCTGAAGCAGATCGCGCGGGAGTGCGGGGTCGCGATCTCGACGGTGTCCCGTGCCCTCAACGGCCATCCCAGCGTGAGCCCGGCGACCCGGGAGCAGGTCGTAGCGACGGCCGCGCGGCTCGGGTACCGCCCCAACACCGCGGCCAGGGCGCTGCGCAGCCGCTCCAGCAGCACGGTCGGCGTCGTCCTCCCGGACATGCTCAACAACTTCTACGCCGCGTGCACCGCCGTGCTCCAGGAGCAGTTCGAGCAGCGCGGCTACGGGATGGTGCTCGCGGTGACCCGCAACGACCCGTCCCGGGAGCGGGAGGCCCTGCAGCGGCTCTCGAGCGCGCAGGTCGAAGGTCTGGTCCTGGTCCCGACCTCGCGCCGGTGGGAGCTCCCCGGCGCGCAGGTGCCCGTCGTCGAGATGAACCGCCACTCCAGCCGCTCGGGCGTCGACGTCGTGCAGAGCGAGGAGCGCGACGGGGCCCGCGAGGTGGTCGAACACCTGCTCGCCCTCGGCCACGAACGGATCGCCGTGATCGTCGGGGAGCAGCAGTTCAGCACCACCCTCGAACGGGTGGACGGTGCGCGACAGGCCCTGGACGCGGCCGGTCTGCCGCTGCCCGCCGAGTACCTGCTGTACGGCCGGCACACGCGGGCGTGGGGCGCCGAGGCGTTCCGCGCCGCATGGGCGCTGCGGCCGCGGCCCACCGCCGTCTTCGCCGCGAGCAGCGAGCTCGCCCTCGGTGCCCTGCACGCCGCACAGCGGCTCGGCGTCTCGATCCCGCGCGACCTGTCGCTGGTGGCCTTCGGCGACCCCGACTGGTTCGAGGTGTGCCAGCCGCCGCTCACCTCGTTCGAGCAGCCCCTCCACGAGGTCGGGATGATCGCCGCGCAGCTGCTGCTGTCGCGGCTGTCGGGGGAGCAGGCCGCTCCGCGTGCGTCGCGGGTCCGCGTCCGCGGGCGGCTGCTGGTCCGCGAGAGCACGGCGGCGCCCGCGTGAGTCCCCGTCAGCCGGCCGTGGGCAACTCCGTCGGAGGCTGGACCGCCGCCGAGATGCTCCTCGACCCGCGTGCCGGCGAGCGCATCAGCGCCGCGCGTCCTGCTCGACCCCGTCGGCATCCTGGTGCCCGAGCACCCGATCACCGACCTCACCGCGGTGCCCCCCGACCGGATCGCGGGCGCCTCGCCGAGGTCGCCCTCCCGGTCCGGCTGCTCTGGGGCGTCAGCGACCGGGTCGTGACCCCCGAGTACGGGCGCGCCTACGCCGACTCGATCCCGGGTGCCGGAGCTCGTCGTACTCGCCGAGACCGGTCACCTGCCCCAGGTCGAGCAGCCCACGCGGACCCGTGACCTGGTCCGGGAGTTCGCCGACCGCCACGCCGGACGGCCGTCCACCACGGCGTGACGGCCCGGCGCCGCCGCTCCCGCGGTGCTCAGGCCGCGAGGGTCGCGTAGCGGCCGTGCCGGGCGACGAGGGTGTCGTGGGTGCCCGACTCTGCGATCCGGCCGTGGTCGACCACGACGATCTGGTCGGCGGCCCGCACCGTGGAGAGCCGGTGGGCGATGGTGATCGTCGTCCGGCCGCGGCCGAGCTCGTCGAGTGCACGCTGCACGGCGCGTTCGGTCGCGGTGTCGAGCGCGCTGGTGGCCTCGTCGAGGACGAGTACCCGTGGGTCGCGCAGGAGGGTCCGCGCGATCGCTATGCGTTGCTTCTCCCCGCCGGAGAAGCGGTGGCCGCGGGAGCCGACGACGGTGTCGTAGCCGTCGGGGAGGCTCACGATCAGGTCGTGGATCTGCGCGTCCCGCGCCGCCGCCTCGATCTCGGCGTCCGTGGCGTCCGACCGGGCGTAGCGCAGGTTCTCGCGGACGGTGGTGTGCAGCAGGTACGTCTCCTGGCTGACGACGCCGACGATGCGCGCGAGGTCGGCGAGTCGCATGTCCCGCAGGTCGATGCCGTCGATGGTGATGCGCCCGGCGTCGGGGTCGTGGAGCCGTGCGATCAGGGCGGCGATCGTGCTCTTGCCCGAGCCGGTCTCGCCCACCAGCGCGAGCGTGGAGCCCGCGGGCACGTCCAGGGTGATCCCGGCGACGGCGGCGGTGTCGCTGCCGGTGTGGGTGAAGGTGACGTCCTCGATGCGGACGTGTCCCTCGACCCGCGCCGGGTCGATGTCCACGGGTGCGGCCGGGTCGTCGACGTCCACCGGCAGGTCGAGGTACTCGAAGATCCGTGCGAACAGCGCGAGCGAGCTGATCAGCGACACCCCGACGTCGAGCAGGCCGACGATCGGCCGGTACAGCCCCGCCTGCAGCGCGGTGAAGGCGACGAGGGTGCCGATCGTCATCGTCCCGCCGGTGACCGGCAGGCCCGCGCTGAGGTAGATGATCGCCGGGATCGCGGCGAAGACGATGGTGGTGGCGGCCATCCGCCAGCGCCCGGCGAGCTGGGCGCGCAGCTCCAGGTCGACCAGTCGCTCCGACGATGCGGTGAACCGGCGCACCAGTGCGGGGCCGGTGCCCATCGTCTTCGTGAGCTGCACCGCGCTGATCGACAGCCCTTCCTCGATGACGACGTTCAGGTCGGCCAGCTCGCGCTGCTGGGCCGCGGTGATGGCGCGCCGCATCCGCGCCACGCGCCGGGTCAGCCAGATCGACGGCGGCAGCACCAGCAGGGACACCAGCGTCAGCTGCCAGCTCAGGGCGAGCATGGCGACCAGGGTGGCGACGACGGTGGTGAGGTTCGACGCGAGCGAGGTGGCCGTGGAGGTGACGACGGTCTGCATGCCGCCGATGTCGTTGGTGATCCGGGACTGCACCTCGCCGGTGCGGGTGCGGGTGAAGAAGGCGACCGACTGGCGCTGCAGGTGCGTGAAGACGTCGGTGCGCAGCCGGTGCATGACCTGCTGGCCGACGTTCGTCGAGATCCAGGCCTGGACCACACCCAGCGCCGCGGTGACGGTGGCGACGGCGACCATGCCGATCACCAGCCACACCAGCAGGGGTAGGTTCCGGTCCGGCAGCGCGTCGTCGATCACGGCGCGCAGGAGGAACGGCGAGGCCATCGCGACGACGGACGACGCGACGATGATCGCGGTGACGGTGGCGATGGACCAGCGGTGCGGGATGAACAGCCGGGCGATCCGGCGCAGTGAGACGTCACGCGCCCGCGCCTTGTCGGCGGCGGTGACGGAGTGCCGGCCGGGGCGGCCCGGGCGGTCGGTGGAGGTGTCGGGTCCCAAGTTCGGGTGTCCTTCCGTCGGGGATTGCTGAGGTATCCTCAACGTGAGGGGACAACGGTACCTGCGGGTAGGGTATTCCGCGTGTCCGAGGAGCCGGAGGAGTCGCTGGCCGAAGCGTTCCGCGCGGTCGCGCGGCAGCTGCGCCACCTGACCCAGCGCACGCTCGCTCCGTGGGACGTCACGCCGGCACAGGCTCGCGCGCTCGGCGTCCTCGTCCGGCACGGGCCCGTGCGGCTCGGCGCCCTCTCCGAGCACCTGCGCATCGCTCCGCGCTCCGCCACCGAGGTGGTGGACGCGCTGGAGGAGGCCGGGCTGGTCGAGCGCCGGCCCGACCCCGAGGACCGGCGCGCCACCCTCGTCGCCCCCACCGGCCGCGGGCAGGAGGTCGCCGCCGCGATCCGCGCCGCGCGGGCCGCCGAGGCGGAGGGTTTCTTCGCCCGCCTCGACGAGGCCGACCGCGCGTCGCTCGCCCGGATCCTGCGGACCCTCCGGAACTGAACGGGCCGCGCGGTCGCTGTCCGTGCGTGCCCGGGGGCACTAGGGTCCGTGCCGCCGCACCGTCGGCTCGATGGAGAGCAGGAACGGGAGATCGGGTGTCGGATGACCCAGAACGCGCTGGCCCGGAGGATGTTCCTGGTCCTGCACGACCCCTTCTCGGGCAAGGCGTTGGGGCCGCCGAAGCTGATCCGGTACGCGGTCGGCACGGCGGGGCTCGCGGAGCTGGTGATGCAGCGCAGGCTCGCCGTGGACGGCGGGCGGATCGCCGTGGCAGGCGAGTGGCGCGACGGCGGCGCGGACGCGGTGCAGGCGATCCTCCTCGGCGCGGTCGGGCCTGCGGGTAGCGACATCACGCGCAGCTGGGTGGAGGAGGTCGGCGACGCCGTGTACGCGCAGGTGGTGCGCGGGCTGGTGGCCGACCGGGTGATCCGGCGCGAGGTGCGGGGCGGGCTGCTGCGCCGGGGCGCCGCGGAGAGGTTCCCCGCCGTCGACCTGCTGAGTGCTGCGGGCCCGCGGGTCCAGTTGGAGCACATGCTGTGCTCCCCGCACGACATGGACGTCGTCGGCTCCACGTTCGCCACCATCCTCGACCGCCTGCGCCTGGACGCCGCGCTCGACTTCGACTGCGACCGGGGCGTCGTCCGGCGCGCCGCGGCGGCGGCCGTCCGCGGCCTGCCCGGTGACCTCCGGAACCTGGTGACGGAGGTCGCGAAGGCCGTCGTCGAGGTGACGCTGACCTTCCGCCGGCTCTAGCCGTAGCGGTTCGGGCGGCTCACCGGTCCGGGGTGAGGACGAAGCCGTCGTAGCCCGCCGCCGCGATCTCGGCACACCGGCGGGCGTAGGTGGCGAACCCGCCGGCGTAGGGCAGGAACACCCGGGGCTTCCCGGGCACGTTGGCGCCCAGGTACCAGGAGGTCGAGGCCATCGGGAGGAGCGTCCGGTGGGCGGCCTCCTCCACGTGCGCGCCCCAGGCCCGCTCGGCGTCCTCCGTCGCCTCGATCCGGACCAGCCCGCGGTCGCGCATGTACCCGATGCAGTCGCTGATCCACTCGACGTGCTGCTCGATCGAGGTGGGCATGTTGGTCAGCACGGAAGGGCTGCCGGGGCCGGTGATCGTGAACATGTTCGGGAAGCCGGACACCTGCAGGCCGAGGTAGCTGCGCGGCCCCTCCGACCACGCGTCCCGCAGCGACCGGCCTCCCTCGCCCCGGATGTCGACGGCCAGCAGGGGCCCGGTCAGCGCGTCGAAGCCGGTGGCGAAGACCAGGCAGTCGAGCGGGTACGACGCCGACGACGTGCGGACGCCGCTCGCGGTGATCTCGACGATCGGGGACTTCCGGACGTCGACGAGCGTGACGTCGTCGCGGTTGTAGGTCTCGAAGTAACCGGTGTCGATCGGTGGCCGCTTGGTCGCGAACGGGTGGTCGTACGGGACGAGCTTCTCCGCCGTCCCCGGGTCCCGCACCGTCTCCCGGATCTTGGCGCGGATGAACTCCGACGCCGTGTCGTTGGCCTCCTTGCTGGTCAGCAGGTCGGCGAAGGCGGCCCGGAACCGGAGCCCGCCCCGCTGCCATGCTTCCTCGTAGATCCTCTCGCGTTCGTCGTCCGGCACCGACAGCGCGGGCCGCGGGTCGATGCCGAACGGGTGGCCGTTGGTCGACTCGCGCTGGGCGCGGCGGATCGCGGCGTAGCCGGCCTTGACCTCGCGCTGGAAGGCCGGGTCCATCGGCCCGTTGCGCGCCGGGATGCTGTAGTTCGGGGTGCGCTGGAAGACGGTGAGGTGCTTCGCCTGCTGGGCGATGACCGGGATGGCCTGGATCCCGGTGGAGCCCGTCCCGACCACCCCCACCCGCTGACCCGTGAAGTCGACACCCTCGTGCGGCCACGTCGCGGTGTGGAACCACCGGCCGCCGAACGTCTCGAGCCCCGGGATCTGCGGGATGTTCGCCGAGGACAGGCACCCCACCGCGGTGATGAAGAAGCGCGCCGAGTAGCGCTCGCCGGTGTCGGTGCGCAGCCGCCAGCAGGCGTCGCCGTCGTCGAGAACGGCTTCGGTCACCCGCCTGCCGAACCGGATGTCCCGGCGCAGGTCGAACCGGTCGGCCACGTGGTCCAGGTAGCGGAGGATCTCCGGCTGCCGGGGGTAGCGCTCGCTCCACTCCCACTCCTGCTGCAGTTCGTCGGAGAACGAGTAGGAGTAGTAGTAGCTCTCCGAGTCGCAGCGGGCACCCGGGTAGCGGTTCCAGTACCAGGTGCCCCCGACGCCGTCCCCCGCCTCGAGGACCACGGCCGAACAGCCAAGGCTCCTCAGCCGGTGGAGCATGTACATGCCCGCGAAGCCGGCACCCACCACCACGGCGTCGAACGTGCGGAGCGGGGCGTCCTCCGGTGGCACGGGCCGTCCTCCTCGAATCTGGCTGTGATCCGTGACGCTCGTTTGGCATGCTAAGCGATCGTTCCGGTGCGCACCGTCCCCCGCGGGCCGCGAACTGGCCGTCGGGTCAGGGAGCCTCCGCGCGCCCGCCGGACCCGGACCCGTTCCCCCGTGGAGGAAGCGATGCCGCTCGACCCGCAGTTCCGCACGGTGATCGACCAGCTCACGGCGGGAGGTGCCCTCCCGCTCGTCCGGGCGACCGGCCAGGAGACGAGGAGCCACTACCGCTCGCTCGCGATGGCCCGGCGGGGTGCCGGGTACTCGCCGGAAACCGTGGGGAAGGTCGCGGACGACGTGGTCGATGGCCCGGCGGGGCCGGTGCCGGTCCGGGTGTACACGCCCGTCGAGGACCGCGGGCGGGTCGTCACCTACCTGCACGGCGGCGGCTGGGTGGTCGGCGACCTCGACACGCACGACCCGGTGTGCCGGCGGGTGGCCAACGCGGTCGGCGCCACCCTCGTGGCGGTCGACTACCGGCTGGCGCCCGAGCACCCGTACCCGGCCCCGCTCGACGACACGATGGCCGCGCTCGCCTGGACCGCGGACCGGTATCCCGGCAGGCGGCACGTCGTCGCCGGGGACAGCGCCGGCGCCAGCCTCGCGGCAGGCGCCGCGCTGCGGGCGCGCGACGAGAAGGGGCCCGGGCTCGCCGCGCAGCTGCTCGTGTACCCGGCCGCCGACCCGTCCATGGGCATGCCGTCGATGCGGGAGAACGGCGAGGGCTACTTCCTCACCCGCGCGGACATGGCCTGGTTCTACGACCAGTACCTGCCGACCCGGGCACAGCGAGCCGCGCCCCTCATCGACCTCCTGCGGGCGCCCGACCTCGCCGGCCTGCCCCCGGCGGTCGTCGCGACGGCCGAGTTCGACCCGCTGCGCGACGAGGGCGACGCCTACGCCGAACGCCTGCGCGCGGCCGGCGTCGAGGTGCGGCACGTGCCCGGTCCCGGGCTCATCCACGGCTACTTCGCCTTCCTCGGCGTCGTGGCCGAGGCGGACGCCCGCAGCAGGGAGGTCCTCGGCGCGCTCGACGACCTGCTGGGCTGACGCTTCCCCTACCGGGCACCCGCCAGCCGGGCGAGTGCGGTGGCGCTCGGGCTGCCGGGATCCGGGTCGAGCACACCGGGATCGCCGACGTGGCGCTCGGCTACCGGGCCGGCGGGATCCCGGCTCCGTTCGCCGACGCGCTGGCCGCCGTCGACGCCGGGATCGCCGCCGGCCGGGAGGACCGGGTCTCCACCGCCGTGCTGGACCTGACCGGCCGCCCACCCCGCACCTTCGCCGAGTTCGTCCGCGATCACGCGGGCGAGTGGACGGAGGCCTGACCCGTCGAACCGGCGTCGGCCGATCCAGGCCGTCTCAGGCGCGCCGGGCGGCCCACACGGCCCGTTCCGTGCGCACCGCGAGGTCGGGCCGGCGCAGGATGCTGCCCGGGCCGTCGGTGTCGAGCAGCTCGTCCAGTGCGGTCAGGTCCTCGGCCGAGAGCGCACCGGCGACGGCCTCGCGCAGGCGCCGCAGGCCCTGCAGGGCGTAGCGGGCGACCGCCTCGGACCGGGAGCGCGCGACGTCGACGGTGATCGTGCGCTCGCCTGCGGCGGTGAACCCGGCGGCGGTGAGCCTCGGGCCCCAGTCGGCGCCGCGGTGGGGCACGTGCTCGGCGTGGAAGGGCTCGCTCGCCGCGTGGAGGCGTTCCTCCAGGCCGGGCCGGTTCTCCGGGGCGTCCACGGGCAGGAACCGGGGGAAGCCGGCGAGCTCGACCACGGCGAGCAGGCCGCGGGGGGCGAGCGTGTCGTGGACCCGGCGCAGCGTGCGATCGGGATCGGCCATGTGGTGCAGGGAGGCCGACGCCCACACCAGGTCGGGCTCGCCGAGGTCCGGCCACGCCTCGTCGAGATCGGCCTGGACGGTGCGCACCTGTCCGGCGACGCCGCGCTCGCGGGCCTTCTCCCGCAGGCGGTGCAGGTGCTCGGCCGCGGCGTCGACGGCGGTGACGTGCGCATGGGGGAAGCGTGCGAGCAGGGCGAAGGTGCCGGTACCGGTCCCGCAGCCCAGGTCCACGATCTCGCGCGGGCTCGCCTCGACCGGCAGCCACGCGGCGATGGCGGCGATGTGCTCCGCGAGCACTTCCGCGTCGAGGTCGAGGAGCTCGGCCTGGCCGTGGTCGTCAGCCGTGTGCGTCATGCCGTCACGGTAGGCCGGGCATGCGCACAGCGCATGATCGATTGCTTCATCGGCAAGAGGGTGGGTGCTCGGGCTGCCGGCGGCGCACGAGTGCCCTATGCGGCGGGCCCCTCGTCGGCCCGGTGCCCGCGGCGGGCGTCGCGGTCGAAGATGCCGAGGATCTCGCACGGTCCCCCCTCCGCGCCGATGGCGTGCGGCAGCATCGTGGGGAACTCCGCGGCCTGGTTGGTCTCCACGCGCAGGCGCCGGTTGCCCAAAAGCAGCACCGCGGTGCCGGAGAGGACGACGAGCCACTCGTGGCCGGGGTGGGCGCGCAGGCGTGAGGGGTCGTCCGGTGGCGGGTCGGTGATGCGGCGGCGCATGACGGTCATGCCCGGATCCGCCTTGACCGGCCACCGCATCAGCCCGTGGGCGCCGTCGATCGTCGGGCCGGCGACCACGTCGTCGGTGTCGGTCTCGACGAGCTGGTCGAGCGACGTGTCCAGGGCCCGGGCGATGGTGACGAGCTGGTCGAGTGCGAGGCGGCGGCGGCCGGTCTCGATCCGGCTGAGCGACGACGGGCTCAGGTGCGCCCGGCCGGCCAGCTCCTCGAGCGACCAGCCCTGCGCCATCCGCAGGGCGCGGATGCGGGTGCGCACCAGGCTGTCCAGCGCCCCATCGTCTTGCGTCATGGGCGCGAGCGTATGCCCAGGGCGCAACCCGCTCAGGCGCGAGCGGTCAGGGCCGGCAACACCGTCTCGGCGACGGTGTCGAGGATGCGGCGGGACCGGCGGGTATCTCCCGTCGCGTCGGTCTCCATCATCACCTGCAGGGCCGCGCCACGGAACGGAGCTGGTGCCTGCGTAGAGCTACGGTGACGGCGCCGGTCGGACGAGCCGCGGGACCCGGACCGGCACACCCGTCGGGAGACGGGTCCACCGACCGACAGGAGCGCCGTGTCCCCCGACGACAAGCCAGTGCTCGTGACGACACCCGCCGACGGCGTGCTCGTGGTGACCATCGACCGGCCGCAGGCCCGCAACGCCGTCACCGCGGCGGTGGCGCAGGGGATCGCGGAGGCGATGGACCGCCTCGACGCCGACGACGCGCTCCGGGTCGGCGTCCTCACCGGTGCGGGCGGCACGTTCTGCGCGGGCATGGACCTCAAGGCGTTCGTCCGCGGGGAGCGTCCGGTCGTGCCCGGCCGCGGGTTCGCCGGCGTGACGCAACGGCCGCCAGCCAAGGCGCTGATCGCCGCGGTGGAGGGGTACGCGCTCGCGGGCGGTTTCGAGCTGGTGCTCGCCTGCGACCTCGTGGTCGCGGCGGAGGGCGCCGTCTTCGGCATCCCCGAGGTGACGCGCGGGCTGGTCGCGGCCGCGGGCGGGCTGCTCCGGCTGCCGAAGCGGATCCCCTACCACCAGGCGATGGAGCTGGCGCTGCTCGGCAACCACATACCCGCGGCGCGGGCCAGGGAGCTGGGCCTGGTGAACCGGCTCGTCCCGGACGGCACGGCGCTCGACGCGGCGCTCGAGCTCGCCGCCGAGATCGGCGCGAACGGGCCGCTGGCGGTGGCGGCCAGCAAGGAGATCGTCGCGTCGGTGGGCGGGTGGCCCGAGGACGAGATGTGGGAGCGGCAGGCGCAGATCGCGGGTCCGGTCTCGGCGTCGGAGGACGCCGCCGAGGGTGCGCGGGCGTTCGCCGAGAAGCGGCCCCCGCTGTGGAGCGGCCGGTAGCGCGGCGCTCGTGCTACAAACGCGCCGGGAGCACCGAGCGTCCAGGGAGGAACGATGGCCGAGGACGTCCTGCTCACCGCCCGCGACAGCGGCGTGCTGACCCTGACGCTCAACCGCCCGCACCGCAGGAACGCACTCGACACCGAGCTGTGGGCCGCCCTGCGCGAGCAGCTGACCGCCGCCCGCGACGACGCCGACGTGCGGGCCCTCGTGATCACCGGCGCCGGCGGGGCCTTCTGCGCGGGCGCGGACCTGTCCGGCGGCCGGTCGGCCGGGCACCCGCTGGACCGGATGCGGCGGATCAACGAGGTGGCCCTGCTGCTGCACGAGCTGCCCGTCCCGTCGATCGCGAAGGTGGACGGCGTCGCCGTCGGGGCGGGGTGGAACCTCGCCCTCGGCTGCGACCTCGTCGTCGCCACCCCCACCGCGCGGTTCTCGCAGATCTTCGCCAAGCGCGGTCTCTCCCTGGACTTCGGCGGCTCGTGGCTCCTGCCCAAGCTGGTGGGGATGCAGCAGGCGAAGCGGCTCGCCCTGCTGGCGGAGATGATCGACGCCGCCGAGGCGCACCGGCTGGGGCTGGTCACCTGGGTGGTGGAGCCGGAGGAGATCGACGGGTTCGTCGCCGACCTCGGCAACCGGCTCGCGGCCGCCGCGCCGGTCGCGGTCGCGCAGTCGAAGGCGCTGCTGCACGAAGGCGCGGACGGCACCCTGCGCGACGCGCTCGCCGCCGAGGCGCGCGCCCAGGCCGTCAACTTCGCCACCGCCGACGCCCCGGCGGCGTTCGCCGCGTTCAACGCGAAGCGCGACCCGGTGTTCACCGGGGAGTGGACGGTCCGCTGACCGACCGCACCCATGTCCGGGGGCCCGGTACGTCGTGAGGGCCGCGGTGCGCGGCGCATACTCGATCTTCTGACGAGAGGACGGTACGAGTGGACATCAACGGATCGGTCGCGCTGGTCACCGGAGGGGCGTCCGGCCTGGGGCTGGCGACCGCGGAGAAGCTCCTCGCCGCAGGCGCGAGCGTGCTGATCCTCGACCTGCCCACCTCCTCCGGCGCTGCGGTGGCCGAGAAGCTGGGCGAGCGGGTGCGGTTCGCCCCGGGCGACGTCACCGACGAGGCGAGCGTCGCGGCGGCCCTCGACGCCGCCGGGGAGCTGGGCACACTGCGGGTGGCGGTCAACTGCGCCGGCACCGGCAACGCGATCAAGACGCTCGGCAAGAACGGCCCGTTCCCGCTGCCCGACTTCACGCGGATCATCGGCATCAACCTCGTCGGGACGTTCAACGTGATCCGGCTGGCCGCGGAGCGGATCGCCGCGGCCGAGCCGCTGGGGGAGGAGCGCGGGGTCATCGTCAACACCGCATCGGTGGCGGCGTTCGACGGCCAGATCGGGCAGGCGGCGTACTCGGCGTCGAAGGGCGGCGTGGTCGGGATGACGCTGCCGATCGCGCGCGATCTCGCGCCGCTGCTGATCCGGGTGGTGACGATCGCGCCGGGGCTGTTCGACACGCCGCTGCTCGCGGGCCTGCCCGAGGACGCGCGGAAGTCGCTGGGTGCGCAGGTGCCCCATCCGGCGCGGCTGGGCGACCCGGCCGAGTTCGGCGGGCTGGTCGAGCACATCGTGGCCAACCCGATGCTCAACGGCGAGGTGATCCGGCTCGACGGCGCCATCCGCATGGCTCCGCGGTAGCGGGAGCAGGCGGGATCAGGCGGGTACTGCGCCGGCGCCCGCGCGCGCCATTTCGCGGCGGTGGTCGCGGTTGGCCGCGATCACCCGGTCCAGGGTGTCCCGGGCGTGGAGCAGCTCGTCGATGTGGACGCTGAGCCGGTCGCGTTCCTGGATCATCCGTTCGAAGGCGGCGTCGGAGTTCGCGTCGCTGGGGGAGTCGACGCAGGGCAGCAGCTCGGCGATGGTCCGGCTGGACAGGCCGGCGACGTACAGGCGCTGCAGGAGCTGCACCCGCTCGACCGCGTCCTCCGCGAAGTGGCGCTGGCCGCTCGGGCTGCGGCTGCTGGTGAGCAGGCCCTGCTCCTCGTAGTAGCGCAGCGACCGGACGCTCACCCCCGCGCGCTCCGCGACCTCTCCGATCCGCATGGGTCCTCCTCGTGTGATCCGCGACGCAAACCCTCGCCTCTGACGTCAGCGTCAGGTTCTAGCGTAGCGCGCGGTGGCCGACCGCACCGATCGGCCCGAGGAGGGAGGAGCTCCACCCGTGACCACACTGTTCGAGCGTCACCAGCTCGGCGACCTGATCCTGCCCAACCGGATCGTGATGGCTCCGATGACGCGCGTCCGGGCCACCCCCGACGGGCGGGCGACGCCGTCGATGGCGGCCTACTACGCCCAGCGGGCGACCGCGGGTCTCATCGTCAGCGAGGGCGTGCACCCCAACCGCGTCGGCCAGTCCAACCCGGGCACCCCGGGGCTCGCCACCGACGAGCAGGCGGACTCCTGGCGGGCGGTCACCGACGCCGTCCACGTCAACGGCGGGCGGATCTTCGCGCAGCTCATGCACGGTGGCCGGGTCTCGCATCCCGACACCACCGGACTGCAACCGGTCGGCCCGTCCGCGGTCCCGGCCACCGGCGAGGTGTTCACCCCGAACGGCCCGCGGCCCGTGCCCGTCCCGCGGGCACTGGCCACCGCCGAGGTGCCCGAGCAGGCCCGTTCGTACGGCGAGGCCGCCCGTCGAGGGGTTGCCGCGGGCTTCGACGGGGTCGAGCTGCACGGCGCCAACGGTTACCTGATCTCCCAGTTCCTGTCCTCCACGGCCAACCGGCGCACCGATGCCTACGGTGGTTCGATCGCGCGCCGCATCCGGTTCGCGGTGGAGGCGGTCGAGGCGACGGTCGACGCGATCGGTGCCGGGCGCACCGGGATCCGGCTCTCGCCGGGCGCAAGCTTCTGGGGCGCGGAGGAGACCGACGTGCCCGGTCTCTACGCAGCCCTGCTGGCCGAGCTGAGCCGCTTCGACCTCGCCTACGTCCACCTCGAGGCGACCACCGACCCGGACACGCTGCTCGGGCTGCGCACGGCGTGGGACGGCACGCTGATCGTGAACCCGACCGTCCCGATGGGGTCGCGGCGCACCGACCGCGCCGCCGCCGACCACTGGCTCGGCCTCGGTGCCGACCTGGTCAGCTTCGGGCGGCCCTTCATCAGCAACCCCGATCTGGTCGAACGGGTCCGCGCCGGGCTGCCGATCGTCGAGGACGACGAGGCCACCTGGTACCAGGGTGGCGACGGCGGCTACCTCGACTACCCGACCTACCGGTACGCCGCGGCCGCCCCGGCGCTCGCCGCGGCGAGCGCCGCCCGCTGACCGCCGGCCGAGACGGCTCGGGTGCGCGTCAGAACAGGTGGCCGTACCCGTAGCCGACGAGGTTGTCGTAGGAGATCCGCAGCGACTCCCACACCGTGCGGCCGTAGAGCTCGTCCTGCTCGACGAGCAGGTACTCGGCCCCTGAGGCGAGGGACGTCTCGATGATCGACGGCCAGTCGAGGTTGCCCTCGCCGACCTCGGCGAACTGGACGACCCCGAGCCACGCGGCCGTCCAGGTGGACGTGTCGCCCGCGGCGTGCGCGTCGATCGCCTCCGCGGGCGGCCAGCCGATCCGGTAGTCCTTCAGGTGGACCATGCGCACGCGGCCGGCGTGCTGCCCGATCACCCGGGCCGGGTCGAGGCCACCGCGGGCGATCCAGTGCGCGTCGAGCTCGAGCCCGACGTTCGGCGAGTGCTCCGCGATCACGTCGAGCAGGTAGCGGCCCCGGTGCTTGGCGAACTCGACGTGGTGGTTGTGGTAGTAGAGCCGGATCCCCTCGTCGGCGAGGCGGCGGGCGGCGGCGTCGGCGCGCTCGCAGAAGCCGAGCACGGCGTCCACCGACCGCAGCGCGGGCACCGGCAGCATCCCGATGCGCACCATCTCCGCGCCGAGCCGGCGCGCATCCGAGACGACCTTGTCGAACGAGTCCTCGATCGAATCGTTCGCCCCGCCCGGGGCGAGTGCGGCCGAGGTGGACGAGAACGTGAAGCCGAGCTCGTCGCGCGCTTTCGCGAGCTCGTCCACCGTGGCGGGTGTCAGCGGGATCTGGGAGATCTCCGCGACGCGGTAACCGATGTCGACGACGCGGCGCAGCGTCTCGAACGCACCGAGCTCGGCGACCGCGTCCTTGAGCATCATCGCCTGGACGCCGATCCGGGACGTGGTGGGCGACGGCACGTCCTGCACGCTATGCGGCGCGTCTCCTCGCGGCAAGCGCTTGCCGCGTCGCCGCCCTTCGCCCGGGCACGACGGAACGGCTCCGCTCGTTGAACGCACGAGACCGCCGGAAGTGAGGACCCCATGTCGTCGCCCTACGAGCCCCATCAGCGCGATGCCGACACCACGCCGGTCGCGGCGCACTCCGCGAGCAGCCGGGTCGGAGCGATCCTCGCCCACCTGTCGGCGCCGATCGCGGCGCTCCTGAGCGCCGGTTCGCTCAGCCTGCTCGGGCCTCTGATCGTGTGGCTGCTGCTGAAGAACGAGCCGTTCGCCCGCCGGGCCGCCGCCGGGGCGTTCAACTTCAACCTGAGCTTCTGGGTGCTCTACCTGGTCAGCTGGGTCCTGATCTTCACCGTGATCGGCGCGGTGATCGGCATCCCGTTGATCGTCGTGCTGTTCGTGGTGTCCGCGTGGTGCCACATCAAGGGCGCCGTCCGGGCGGCCGACGACCGGCCGTACGACTACCCCTTCCAGATCCGCGTGCTGTCCTGACGCTCCGCTCGGCTCGACCCGATCATCCGGAGGGCGAGGTCGGCGTAGAAGTCGCCGAGGTCCTCCGGTGAGTCGGCGCCGTCGAGGCGGTACCACCGCACCAGGTCGATCCCGAGCGACAGGATCGCCCGCACCGCCCGGTTGACGTCGGGCACGTCGAAGGCGCCCTCCCGGGTGCCCCGCTCCACGGCGGCCCGCAGCTCGGCGGCGAAGCGCTGCCGCAGGTCCAGGACGGCATCGAGGTGCTCCGGCGCGAGGGCCGCCAGCTCGTACTGGCAGACCCGCGCCACGGTGTGGTGGCGCGCGTGCCACGTCACGTGGGCGGTCACGAGCCCCCGGACCAGCTGCCTGCTGTCGCGCTCGCCCGCCCGGGCCCGCAACGCCTCCAGCGCCCGCTCGTGACCGGTGCGGGCGACCTCGAACAGCACCTCCTCCTTCGAGGCGAAGTGGACGTAGAGCGCGCCGGGGCTGAGCCCGATCGCGGCCGTGATGTCGCGGGTGGTGGTGGCGTGGAAGCCCTTGCCGGCGAAGCACCGGACGGCCGAGGACAACAGGGCGCGGGCGACCGGAGCGGTGTCCTCGCGCCAGAACCCGTCCGGAACGGAGCCGGGTTCGAGCGCGGCCAGGAGCGCGCCCGCCGGATGCCGCCCGCCGCCGCGGCGGCGCTCGCTCGTCGGCATGAGCCGCTCCTCCTCACCCGGCCGTCCGGCTTGACACGCCCCGGGACCGAGATAACTATGCGCTCAGTAACCGAACCCGACAAGAAGGCCCTTCGCACTGCCGACGACGGCGTACGGGAGACGAGGTCACGATGGGGCGGGAACAGCTGTCCACCCGGCGGCCACGGGTCGTGCTCGAGGGGTACTCGTACCTCGAGTGCCCGCGCTGGCACGAGGACCGGCTCTGGGTGTCGGACTTCTACACCAACCAGGTGGTGGCCACCGACGGCCGGGGCGGCGCCGAGGTCGTGGCCGACGTGCCCGGCCAGCCGTCCGGGATCGGGTTCCTGCCCGACGGCCGGGCGCTGATCGTGCGCGACCACCGCCTCCTCGTCCGCGACGGCTCGGGGCGGCTGGAGGAGCACGCCGACCTGTCCGGCGCAGTCACCGGCGTCCTGAACGACATGCTCGTGGACGACCACGGGCGTGCCTACGTGGGCAACTTCGGCTTCGACCTCATGGGCGGCGCACCGCTGCGCTACACGACGCTCACGCGGGTCGACCTCGACGGCACAGTCACCACCGTGGCCGAGGACCTCGGCTTCCCCAACGGCATGGTGCTCCTGCCCGGCCGGGTGCTGGTCGTCGCGGAGACGTTCGCCGGGCGGCTGACCGCGTTCGACGTCGGCGACGACGGCGAGCTGCACGGCCGCCGGGTGTGGGCGCAGTTCGGCGAGCCGCCGCAGACCGAGGACGTCGGTGAGGCCGTGACCCTCCTCGAGGTGGCCCCCGACGGCATCTGCGCGGACGCCGAGGGGTCGATCTGGGTGGCCGACGCCCTCCACAACCGCGTCCTGCGGGTCCGCGAGGGCGGCGAGATCCAGGAGGAGATCCCGGCCGGGACCGGGGTGTTCGCCTGCATGCTCGGCGGCGCCGACGGCCGCACCCTGTTCCTGTGCGCGGCTCCCTCCTTCCCCGAGCACGAGCGCCGGCCGGTCCGGGAGGCGCAGCTGCTGGCGGTCGACGTGGACGTCCCGCACGCAGGCCTGCCCTGACCCGTCCGACGAGTGAAACGGAGGGCCCCATGGAGGTGTCCTGCGCATTCCCGACCGCACTGGACTCGCCGGACAACATCGCCCTGGCCGAGCGGCTGGGGTACGCGCGCGCGTGGGTCTACGACACACCCCAGCAGAGCCCGGACGTGTGGATGACGCTCGCGCTGGCTGCCGAGCGGACCGAGCGGATCGGCCTGGGGCCGGGGGTGCTGGTCCCGAGCCTGCGGCACCCGATGGTCAACGCCGCGGCCACCGCGACCCTCGCCGCGCTGGCCCCCGGCCGGGTCGCGGTCTCGTTCGGCACCGGGTTCACCGGGCGCCGCGCCATGGGCCACCGCGCGATCACCTGGGCCTACATGGAGTCCTACATCCGCGCCTACCGCGGGCTCCTGCGGGGCGAGGTCGTCGAGTGGGAGGGCGCCCGGATGCGGATGCTGCACCCCGACGGGCACGCCCCGGCCCGGCCGGTCGACGTCCCGATCCTGATCGGCGCGTTGGGCCCGAAGGGCCACGAGGTGGCGAAGCGGCTCGGGGACGGCCTCTACGTGACCCTCCAGCTGCCCCCGTTCGCGAGCGAGTACCCATGGGTGCCCTACCTCGTGTGGGGCACCGTGCTCGACGAGGGCGAGCCCACCGACACCGACCACGCGCGGCTCGCGGCC
Organism: Pseudonocardia adelaidensis; assembly: GCF_039543345.1. Classification (NCBI taxonomy): domain Bacteria; kingdom Bacillati; phylum Actinomycetota; class Actinomycetes; order Pseudonocardiales; family Pseudonocardiaceae; genus Pseudonocardia; species Pseudonocardia adelaidensis. The sequence goes on from NZ_BAABJO010000003.1 coordinate 264,280, forward strand.
GGCCCGGGCTGGGCACTCGCCCACCACGGCGCGTACGAGTTCGGAGGTCCCTCGGCCGTGCGGGCGCTCCCCGGCGGCGCGGAGTGGATGGACGTCGTGGACCGGACCCCGGGCGAGCAGCGGCACCTGGCGGTCCACTCCGGGCACTGCGTCGAGCTCAGCGAGGCCGACCGGGCGGCGTGGGACGCGGGCGGTCACTCGATGCTGCAGGACGCGACGATGAGCGGCACCCGCGACCGGATCCGGCGGCGGCTGGACGAGGCCGCCGCCCGGGGCGTCACCGAGATCGTGTTCCAGCCGTGCGGACCCGACATCCGCGGCGAGCTCGAGAGGTTCCTCGACGCGGCGACCTCCTGACCCGCGACCTCCTGACCCGCGACCTCCTGACCGCGGAGGTGGTGACCCGCAGTCCCTCCGGGATCTCGAAGGCTGCTTGAGCTCGTCCTGGGCGGCGCTTACGGTCGGATCACGTCTTCGGATCCTCGGAGCACTACTTCGAGAACCCGAAGGTCTCTCCCCTGTCGATGACGCCATCCGGGAGGACCGACCACATGTTCATGCCGCCCTCGGCGTCGCGGCGTCGATCCTGCTGGTGCTGGTCCGCTGCGTCCAGGGCCTCTCGGTCGGCGGCGAGTGAGCCCGAGACCGCGGGCCGTGACCTGCTGCTCGAACACGACGCCACGCGGGACGCCGAGGCCGGTTCGCAGGCGGACCGGGTGGTCGGCGCAGCGGAGGTGACGATCCGTGGATAGGCAGCGCCTGAGCCGGATCTTCCACGTCGTCCAGCACCTCGCCGCCCACGGCCCGGGCACCGTCACCGAGATCGCCGCCGCGCTCGACGCACCGCTCAGCAGCACCCACGACCTGCTCAAGGCCATGGTCGACGCAGGGTTGTTGCACCTCACGGATCGGCGCTACGGGATCGGCCCGCTGGCCATCCGGTCCGCCATGGTCGTCATGGACAGCATCGCGGTGAACCGGCTCGCCCGCCGGCACCTCGAGGCCCTCGTCGAGGCGATCGGCTTCGACGTCTACCTGGCGACGAGGAGCGGGAGCCGGGTGATCTACGTGTCCCGGTTCGCGGGTCGGCAACGGGTGAACCTCGACCTGGAGCTCGGCCGCAGCCTCCTGCTCCACAGCACGGCGGTCGGCAAACTGTTCGCCGCGTTCGACCGCAACGTCTACCAGGCGATGATGGCCAAGCCCCGCCCGGCGATCACTTCCACGACGCGCACGAGCCCGGCCGATCTCGACCGCGATCTCGCCTCGATCCGGAACAAGCGCTTCAGCGTGAGCCGCGGCGAGAGCATCCAGGGGATCGTCGGCCTCGCGACCCCGGTATTCGGCCCGGACGGGGCGCTCGCCGCGGCCGTCCACGTCTCCGCGCTGAGAGCAGCGTTGAGCCAGCACCTCACCAGCGTGGTCAGGCGGATGACGGCCACGTCCCACGCCATCGAGAACGACCTGGCAGAACCGGCGGACACGGTCTCCGCCTGATCCGAGGAGAGAGCGAGCCGAGAAGTGGACCCGGACACACCGCACGTCGCCGTTCTCGCCGTGCACACGGACGTGGTCGAGCGGGAGGAACACCGCAGCCTCGAGGAGATGATCTTCCAGGCGTCCCGGGCGGTGCTGGAACGGGCCGGCCTCGACCGCTGCGCACTGGACGGTGTCGTCCTCAGCGGCAACGACCAGGTCGACGGGCGCGTCATCTCCTGCATGCCCTCCGCCGGCCCGGCGGGCGGGGTCGGCCTCGACGTCACGATGATCGCGTCGTCCGGCGAGCACGCGCTGGTGTACGGCTACCTGCGGCTGCTGTCCGGTCAGGGGCGCACCGTGCTCGTCGTCGGCTGGGGCAAGCCGAGCGAGTCGGTGCACCCGGACTTCGCGGAGCTCGTCAGCGCCGAGCCCTACGTGCTGCGCGCCGTCGGCATGAACGACACCCTCGCGGCCGCCCTGCAGGCGTCCACCTGGATCACCGACGGCGGGCCGTCCGGCGACGACGTCGTGAGCTGGCCGCTCACCCGCGACGACCTCCCGGCGCGCTGCGACGGCGTGTACGCGGCGGTGCTCGCCGTCGAGGGCTCCTTCGAGCCGGGCCGGGAGCTCGCCTGGGTCCACGACGCCGGCTGGTCGACCGACCGGTACGAGATGGGCGCACGAGATCTCCGGGTGCAGACCGCGCTGGCCGGGGCGCGGGAGCAGGTGACGGCCACGGGCTGCGGTCCGGCGGGCTGGACGAGCGTCGAGATCGCCGGTCCCAGCGAGCCGGCCGTCGTCGCCGCGACCGCCACCCTCGGACTCGCGGACGGCGCTGCCGTCAACGCGTCGGGTTCGCTGGCCTCCGCGCCTGCGCCCGCCCACGTGGCAGGCCTCGCCCGCATGCTGGCCGCCGCAGGATCCGTCGCGCGCCGGGAGGCGGACACCGGCCCACCCGCCGTGGCCGCGGGCATCGGGCTGAACGGATTCGCCGGGCAGGGCGCGACGGTGATGGTCTTCGGCGAGGAGAGGAAGGCATGAACCGCCAGCACGTCGGCGTTCTGGGCGTCGGGCAGTCCGAGTACGTCACGCGGCGCACCGACGTCACGTTCCCCGAGCTGGTCCGGGAGGGTGCGCTGCTCGCCCTCGCCGACGCCGGGATCACGATGGACGAGGTCGACGCCGTCGTGTTCCCGCTGGCCCCCGACGCGCTCATCGGGGTCGGCAACGGCGAGCGGTGGTGCGTGGAGGCCCTCGGCGCCTCCGGCAAGCCGTTCATGCGGGTCAACAACGGTGGCGCCACCGGGATGAGCGCGATCATCGCGGCCTGGACCCACGTGGCCTCGGGGATGTTCGACGTCGTCCTCGTCGCCGGGGCCGACCGGGTCTCCGAGTCCGGGTCGGCGCAGTCGGTGCTGAACAAGATGTGGGACGTCGGCTACGAGCGGCCCGTGCCGCTGAACACCATCACGATGCTGGCGCTGTCGGCCATGCGCTACAACCACCTCTACGGAGCCGACGAGACCGACATGGCGCGCGTGACGGTCAAGAACCGGCGGCACGCCTCGCTCAACCCGAAGGCCCACCTGCGCACCCCGGTGACGGTCGAGGAGGTCCTGGCCAGCCGCGTACTGGCGTGGCCGATCAAGCTCGGGGACGCGTGCCCGTCCTCCACCGGTGCGGCGGGGGCGGTGCTGGTGTCCGAGCGGTACGCCCGCGCGCACGGCCTGCATCCTGCCTGGATCCGCGGGATCGGCCAGAACACCGAGACGTTCTGGATGGGCGACCGGGTCGGGCCGCGGTCGGTGTCCGACCACGCCGACGCCGATGCGCTCGCCGTCGCGTTCCAGCGGGCGTACACCCGGGCCGGGGTGACCGATCCGGGCCGCCAGCTCGACGTCGCCGAGATCTACGCCCCGTTCTCCAGCGTCGAGCTGCACGTGATCGAGGCGGCGGGGCTCGCGGCGAAGGGGGAGGCCCCGCGGCGGATCGCCGAGGGCCACTTCGCGCTCGGGGCGAACGGCATCGTCGTCAACCCGTCCGGCGGCGTGCTCTGCTCCAACCCGATCGCGGTGACCGGGGTGGCCCGCCTCGCCGAGGCGACCCTGCAGGTACAGGGCCGGGCAGGTGCCCACCAGGTGGCGGATGCCCGCACCGCCGTGGCGAGCGCCATCGGCGGCGACCACCAGTTCTACTCCGCGCTCGTGCTGAGCGACGACCTCGAGGAGATCGCATGACGACGATCCCGGCTCCGGCCGCCGGCGGGCCGCAGTTCTACGAGCAGACCTGGGACCTGAGCTACCGGCACGCCCTCGGCGAGACCACCTCGGCGTTCCTCGGGGCGCTGGCGGAGCGGAGGATCCTCGGCCGCAGGTGCCCGGCGTGCGGGCGGGTGCTCGTACCGGCGAGGTCCTTCTGCGACCGCGACCACGTCGACACCACCGACTGGGTCGAGGTCGCCCGCACCGGCGCGATCGAGATGTTCACGATCGTCTACGAGCCCTTCCGCAACCTCCCGGCCCCTCCGTACGCACTGGCGTACGTGACGCTCGACGGCGCCGACACCGCGCTCGTGGGCTACGTCCGCGGGCTCGACCTGAGCGACAAGGACGCGGCCGTCGCGGCGCTGGCCATCGGCACCCGGGTCGAGGTGGGATTCGCCGACGAGCCGCAGGGCACCGCCGCCGACTACTGGTTCGAGCTGCCCGCGGGCGGCTGACGTGCCCTCCGCGGACACCGTGCCCACGACCATGCGGGTGGTCGAGCTCGCCGGGACGGGGGGTCCGGACGTCCTCGTGCCGGCCACGCGACCGGTCCCGCATCCGGCAGCGGACCAGCTGCTCGTCCGGGTCCGGGCCTGCGGGGTGTGCGGGCACGACCTGCTCGCCCGGCGGGGGGTGTTGGCGGCGACCGCCGGTTCGGTCATCGGGCACGAGATCGCCGGCGAGGTCGTCGCCGTCGGGAGCGGCGTGCGCGACCCCGGAGCGTGGTCGGGGCGCCGGGTGGCGCTCGTGCAGCGCATCCCGTGCGGCGCGTGCCCGGACTGCACGGCGGGCAGCACGACCCACTGCCGGCTCGGGCCCGGCTTCTACGGGGAGGACCTCCCCGGCGGGTACGCGGAGTACGTGGTGGCGAGCCCGCTGAACGCGGTGCCCATCCCCGACGACGTCGACGACGCGACGGGCTCGATCCTGTCGTGCGGCGTGGGCACCGGGCTGCGCGCGCTGCGGCGGGCGGGCACCGGCCCGGGGGACGTCGTGGTCGTGACCGGTGCCGGTGGGGGACTCGGCGTCCACGCCGTGGCGCTGGCCCGCCACCTCGGCGCCACCGTGGTCGCGCTGACCGGCAGCCCCGCGAAGGAGGAGCCGCTGCTGCGGCTGGGGGCCGCCGCCGTGCTGATCGCGCCGGATGCGGCCCGGGTGCGTCGCCGCGTCGCCGAGCTGGGAGGGCGCCGGGGCGCGGACGTCGTGCTCGAGCTGACCGGAGCGCCGGCGTTCGCGGTGGCGCTGCGCTCGCTGGCCCCGGGTGGTCGCCTGGTCCTCGTCGGCAACACCGAACCCGCGCTCCTGCCGCTGGACCCGGGGCTGGCGATCGTGAAGGAGCTGTGCGTGTACGGATCGGCACACGCCGACCGGAGCGACCTCGGCGACGTGGTCGACCTGGTCAGGAGTGGGGCGATCACGCCCATGGCCGCGCGGACGTGGCCGTTGCACGAGGCGGCCCTCGCGCACGACGCCGTCGAGCGCCGCCAGGTCGCCGGGAGGGCGGTGCTCGTCCCGTGACGGAACCCGCGGCCTGCACCCTCGACGAGGTCGCCGCCGACGAGGCAGCGCGGCGGCCAGACGCACCCGCCCTCGTGGCGGGGCAGGTCCGCTGGACGTACGGCGAGCTGGACCGCGCGGCCGAGCGGGCCGCGCGAGCGCTCCGGTCCATCGGCGCCGGCCCGCGCGCCGGCGTCGGCCTCCTCGCCGGCAACGTCGCCGCCTGGCCGGCGATCGCCCTGGGGGCCCATCGTGCGGGCGCTCCGGTGGACGCGTTCAACACCTGGGTCAAGGCGTGGGACCTCGACCAGCTCGTCGCGTCCTCGGGGTGTGCCGCGCTGGTCATGGCACCGGCCGTCCGCTCGACCGACCTGCTCGGCGAGCTCCGCACGCTGCTCCCCGAGCTGTGGGCGGCCCCGCCGGGGGAGTGGCGCAGCGAGCGGTTCCCCGCGCTGCGCCACGTCGTCCTGCTCGGCGAGCCCGAGGAGATGCCCAGGGGCGCACGCCGGTGGGCCGAGGTCGTGGCCTCCGCCGGCGCGCTCGCGCCACCGGTGGACCCGGCGCGGAGCGACACCGCGTTCGTCCTCTACACCTCCGGGTCCAGCGCCGCTCCCAAGGCCGTGCCGCTGCTGCACCGCGATCTCGTCGTGAACGGCTTCCACATCGGGGAGCGGATGGGCCTGGGCGGTCATGACCGGGTGTGGCTCGGCTCGCCGCTGTTCTGGAGCTTCGGCAGCGCCAACGCGCTGGTCGCGACGCTGACCCACGGCGCGTGCCTGGTGCTGCAGGAGCAGTTCGCCCCGGACGACGCGGCCCGGCTCCTCGCCGGGGAGCGCTGCACGGCGGCGTACCTGCTCCCGAGCCTGGTCGACGCGCTGATGCCCTTCGCCGACCGGATCCGGGAGATCCCGTCCCTGCGGACCGGCGTGACGATCGGGCGCCCGGACCAGATCCGCAAGGTCGCGGTGGACCTCGGCATCAGTGGGATCTGCAACATCTACGGCTCCACCGAGACGTACGGGAACTGCTGCGTCACCCGCCATGACGCCCCGCTCGAGGATCGACTCGTCAGCCAGGGGCCGCCCCTGCCCGGGGTGGAGCTGCGGGTCGTCGACGACACCGGGGAGCTGCAGGTCCGCGGCCGGGTCATGCCCGGCTACCTGGGACAGCCGGAGGCGACGGCCGCCGCCATGACCGAGGACGGGTGGTACCGGACCGGGGATCGGGTGGCGCTGCGCCCCGACGGGTCGGTCGAGTTCCGCTCCCGCCTCACCGAGATGATCAAAACCTCCGGGATCAACGTCTCGCCGTCCGAGGTCGAGGGGTTCCTCTGCCGGCACCCGGGTGTCGAGTCGGCCGCCGTCGTCGGTGCCCCGCACCCCACGCGCGGCGAGGTCGTGGTCGCCTTCGTCACCACGCGCGACGCCTCCGTGGCGGGAACGGACCTGCGGGCGTGGTGCCGGGAGGGGATCGCCGGCTACAAGGTCCCGTGGGAGGTCGTTGTCGTCGCGGCGCTCCCCAGCACGGTCACGGGAAAGATCCTCAAGCGCGCCCTCGTCGAGGAGGCGACCCGGCTCGTCGCGTCGCGGGAAGGGGAGACCGCATGAGCAACTGGGGACGCTGGGGTACCGAGGACGAGGCGGGGACGCTGAACCTGCTCGGCCCGCAGGCCGTGCTGGCCGCGGTGCGCGAGGTCCGGGACGGCCGCGTCGTCTCCCTCGCCCAGCCGATCGGGCCGTCCACCTCGGTGCCGCCGCACCGCCACCCGCCGCGCCGCTTCATGGACCGCGATGCGGGCGACTACGCGCTCGGGGCGCGTTCACCGGACGGTTTCCGGTTCGCCGAGGACACCGTCACGCTGGCCAGCCACACCGGCACCCACCTCGACGCCCTCGGGCACGCGTGGACGGGGGACGAGCTGTACAACGGCCACCCGGCCGCGTCGGTGCGCTCGACCCGCGGCGCGGGCCGGTGCGGGGCGGACAAGCTGCGGCCGGTCGTGACCCGGGGCGTGTTGCTCGACCTCGTCGCCGCGCGTGGCCGTGCCCTGGCGCCGAGCGCGCCCGTCACCGCGGACGACCTCGAGGCCGAATGCCGCCGGATCGGTGTCACCCCGCGTGCCGGGGACGCCGTGCTCCTGCGCACCGGCTGGTGGGAGACGCACGGCGGTGCGCCCGCCTACCACGACGACGAGCCCGGTCTCACCGGCGAGGCGGCGGCCTGGCTCGCCGAGCGCGACGTCGCGCTCGTCGGCGCGGACAACTACGCGGTGGAGGTCCAGCCGTCCCCGCCCGGCACCACCTTCCCCGCCCACCTCACGCTGTTGCACCAGCACGGCATCCCGATGCTCGAGAACCTCGACCTGACCGAGCTCGGTTCGCTCGCCGCGCCGGCCTTCCTGTTCGTGGCCGCTCCGCTATTGCTCGAGGGCAGCACCGCGAGCCCGCTGCACCCGCTGGCGGTGGTGTGATGCGTCCCCTGGACGGCATGCGCGTGCTCGATCTGAGCCAGCAGCTACCCGGCCCGTACGCCACGCTGCTCCTCGCCGCGATGGGCGCCGAGGTGACCAAGGTCGAGCCGCCGAGCGGCGATGCGTCCCGGTCCCTCGACCCGGAGATGTTCGGCAACGTCAACGCCGGAAAGTCCAGCATCACGCTCGACCTGAAGACCGAGCACGGCAGGCAGGGGCTGTACCGGCTCGTGCGTCGCCACGACGTCGTCGTGGAGGGGTTCCGGCCCGGGGTGGCGGCCCGGCTCGGCTGCGACGCCCCGGCGCTGCACGCCCTCCGGCCGGAGCTCGTCTACTGCTCGATCAGCGGAGCGGGGCAGACCGGGCCGCTCGCGCGCCACCCCACGCACGACATCTCGCTCCAGGCCGTCGCCGGAGCACTGGCCGGTGACGGTGACGTCGATCGGATCGGCGTTCCGTGGGTCGATCTCGCCGCCGGCAGCTCGGCCGCGCTCGCCATCACCGCGGCCTGGCACGCCGGCCGCGGTGTCCACCTCGACATGAGCATGCTGGACGCCGCGCTCGCGTGGAGCCGGGTCAAGCCGTCGGCCGTCGAGGGGCGCCGGGAGCCCACGTACGGCACCCTGCGCACGGCCGACGGCGGGCGCGTGGTCATCGCGCTCCTCGAGGACGCCATGTGGCGGCGGCTGTGCACGGCGCTCGGCTGGGACGACTGGGCGGCCGACGAGCGCCTCGGCCGCCACGTCGACCGGCGCCGGCACGCCGACGAGGTGAGGGACCGGCTCGAGGAGAGCGCCGCCGCGATGACCTCCTCCGCGCTGCTGGACCTGGCCGCGCGCCACGACCTGCCCATCGGCCCTGCCGACGGCGGCACGGACCCCGACGCCGCCACGCAGATCGCCACGCGGGTCCGGCCGGACGCCCCGCCGTGGCGGGCCTGCGTGCCGCTGCCCGACGCGCTGGTCGGGGAGCTGCGACCGGCGCCCGCCCTGACCGACGACCGTTAGGAGGGAGGATCACCGTGCTCGACGGCACCGAGCTGGCGCGACAGTTGTGCGGCGCCTTCGACGACCAGCTCCACCCATGCCGTGTCGCTCTTCTGGTCCCACCGGCTCGTCGGCACCGAGATGCTGATGGCGGCGACCGCCTCCGACCGGTGGTCGAACACGGGAGCCGACACGCAGGTGACGTCGGCGTGGGACTCGCCGTGGTCGAACGCCACGCCGTCGATGCGGATCTTCTCCAGCTCGCGCTCGAGCCGCCGCACGGACGTGATCGTGTTCGGGGTCCACGCGGGGAGGGGCTCGTCCTCGGGCAGGCGGGCCCGGACGGCATCGGGCGAGAGCCCCGCCAGGAGCATCTTGCCGACCGCGGTGCAGTGGGCGGGGAGGCGGCGGCCGACGGCCGAGACCATCCGCACCGAGCGGGTGCTGTCGACCTTGGCGATGTAGACGACGTGGTGCCCGTCCAGCACCGCGACGTGGACGGTCTCGTCGCAGCGCGCGGCGACGTCCTCGGCCACCGCACGGCCCTCCCGGGCGAGGTCGAGCCGGTCGGAGTAGACGCTCCCCAGCTGGAACACGCGCACGCCGAGCCGGTAGCGGGCGGGTTCGGCGGAGACCCGCTTGAGGTAGCCGCGGGAGACGAGCGTGTTGACCAGCTCGAAGACCGTGGTGCGGGGGAGGCCGAGCCGCGTGGCGAACTCGCGCGGGCTGAGTTCGGCGTCGGTGTCGAGGAACAGCTCGAGGATGTCCATCGCGCGGCTGACCGCAGGAACCGTGCGTGCCATGTCGCATCGCCTCCCGACGCTGTTCGAGATATCGGCAACTGGACGGAGCGTCGAGGTATAAGCGGCGCCCAACAGCTGCCATCAGCCTACGACATGCCTTGACCGTCGCCTGTCCGGTCGCCTACCGTCCGAACCAGATTATCGAGATACCGTACATGTTGTCGATATTTCGAACACACCCGGCCCGACCGGAGGAGGTCCCGCGGTGAGCCCGGACGACGAGGTCCTGTTCCGCGTGGAGGAGCACGTCGCCTACGTGACCATCAACCGGCCGGAGCGGCGCAACGCCATGAGCACCGCCGTCGCGGCCGAGCTCGTGCGGCGGTTCAGCGACGCGAGCATCGACGACGGCATCTGGGCCGTGGTGCTCACCGGCACGGGGGACAAGGCGTTCTGCGCGGGTGCGGACCTGAAGGAGTTCGACGAGTTCGCCCGGCAGGGCAGGCAGATCCCCGTTCCGATGACCGGCACCCAGCGCAACGTCTACGAGGCGATCACGGAGACCTACAAGCCGACGATCGCGTCGATCAACGGCCCGGTCCTGGCCGGTGGCTGCGAGCTCGCGCTGGCCTGCGACCTGCGCATCGCCGCCGACCACGCCGTCATCGGGATGCCGGAGGCCAAGCGCGGGATGGGCGCGAACTTCGCCACGGTCCTGCTGCCACGGCTGATCCCCCGCGCCATCGCGCTCGAGATGCTCTACACCGGCGAGCCCCTCACGGCCGACGAGGCGCTGCGCTGGGGGCTCTACAACCGCGTGGTCCCGTCCGCCGATCTGCGGGACGCGACGGAGAAGCTCACGCGCTCCGTGGTCGCGAACGCGCCGCTCACCCTGCGGCGCTACAAGGAGATGACCACGAAGGGCTGGGAGCTGCCGGTCCACTCCGCGCTCCGGCTGAACGTCGGCCCGAACCCGTACCTGTCCGAGGACAGGGAGGAGGGCATCCGCGCCTTCCTCGAGAAGCGGCCACCCCGGTGGAAGGGCCGATAGCGCGTTGTGGAGAACGGCTCCCGCATCGATGGCGAGGCGAAGGAGACGAGCAGGTGCGAGTACCGAGGGCAACGGCCGCCGCCGTGGCGGCCTGCCTGGCCCTTGCGGTGACCGGCTGCGGCGCGGACAAGATCGAGACCGCCGCCGCGGCCGAGGAGGGCGGCCCGTGCGTGGTCGAGATCGGCACCCTCGGCCCGCTCTCCGGCCCGGCGGCCGACTTCGGGCTGTCGATGAAGGGCACGGCTGACCTCGCCGCGTACGAGGTCAACCAGGCGGGCGGGCTCCGCGTCGGCGACCGGACCTGCACGGTGACGGTGCACCCGTACGACACCGGCTACACCAGTGCGGGGGCGGCCAACGCGGCCGGTGACTTCGTCTCCCAGGGGATCCGGTTCGTCATCGGGCCGCTCGGCGCCACGGAGGTCACCGGGATGAAGCCGCTCGCGGGCCGCAACGACATGCTGCTGGTGGCGAACGGGTTCGGGCGCGACGCGCTCGAGCCGAAGTACCCCCTCGTGTTCCACGTCGCGCCCGGGCCCTCGGTGTGGGCCGGTCCGATCATCGCCGAGGCGCGCAAGCGGTTCGACTTCCAGAAGGTGACGGTCGTGGCGACCAACGACCAGAGCGGGTCGGACATCGCCGACGTGAACGCCATCCGGTTCCGCGAGGCGGGCCTGCCGGTGACCCAGGAGAGCTACCAGCGCGGCACCCAGGACTTCGCGCCGCTGGTGTCGCGCATCCTCAGCACGAGCCCGGACCTCGTCGACGTCGCGTCGAGTCCGGCCGGCGATGCCGGAACGATGATCAAGCAGCTCCGGCAGGCCGGTTACCAGGGGGCCTTCTGCCGGCTCGGTGGGGAGAGCACGGCCGAGATCGCCCGGGTCGCGGGCGGCTACGAGGTGCTGGGCAACTTCTTCTTCTACTCGATGGTCGACCTCGACGACCCGGCGATGAAGGAGCTCTCGGCGCGGTACGAGCAGTTCGCGGGCCGGGAGGCCACGTCGCTGACGCTCGGGTGGATGCCGGGCGCCCGCGCGCTGCTGCGGGCGATCTCGGCGGCGGGCACGACCACGGACACGAAGGCGGTCGCGGAGGAGCTACGGGCCGATCCGCTCGACGACGCCTCTCTCGGCCACGGCGTGTGGACCGGGAAGGAGGAGTTCGGGGTGCAGCAGGAGATGTCGTTCCCCTTCTACGCGGGCTTCGTCCAGGACGGGCAGATGCAGCCGCTGGTGCGCCTGGAGGTGAGCTGATGGGCCAGGTCGTCGCGGCGCTCGTGGGCGGGCTGACGCTCGGTGCGCAGTACGCGCTGATGGCGCTCGGCTTCTCGATGATCTTCGGGATCCTGCGGGTCATCAACTTCGCGCACGGCGCCTTCTACGCGCTGGGCGGCTACGTCGGCTACGCCGTCACCGGCCAGCTGGGGATGCCGTTCGTCGTCGGCGTGGTCGTCGCCGTCGCCGTCACCGCCTTGCTGGGCGCGGTCTTCGAGATCCTCGTCATCGAGCGGCGCATCGACGACCACCTGGCCACGATCGTGCTGACGCTGGGCCTGGGCCTCGCGATCACGGCGGCGCTGCTGATCGTCTTCGGTCCGCGGGCGGTGGCCTACCACTTCCCGATCGAGGGTGGCGTCGCGATGGGTGGCGCGGTGGTCCCGTACGGGCGGCTGGTCGTCATCGGCATCGCGGCGATCGCCGTGGCCGCCGTCCACGTGTTCCTCTACCGCACGCAGACCGGGCGCGGGCTGCGGGCGATGGCCGACGACCGGGCCACCGCGGTCACCCAGGGGATGCGGCCGAAGATCCTGTTCCCGGTCGCGTTCGGCATCGCCACCGGGATCGCGGGCCTGACCGGGGCGCTGGTGACGCCGCTGTTCGCCCTCTCGCCCTCGATCGGCGACCAGGTGCTCATGGTCTCGTTCCTGACGGTGATCCTCGGTGGGCTGGGAAGCATGTCCGGGGCGGTGCTCGCCGCGCTGCTGATCGGTCTCGTCGAGTCGTTCACCGGCATCTACGTCGGCGGCCAGGTCGCCCCGCTCCTGCTGTTCTGCGTGGTCCTGGTGCTGCTCGTGGTGCGCCCGACGGGGCTCGCCGGCCGGGAGGTGGAGCATGTCTAGCCTCGTCGGTACCGCCCGCGGCACGTTGTACACGCGGCTGGTGGGCGCCGAGGTCGTGGCGCTGGCCGTGCTCGTGGTCGCGTTCACGCTGCCGAAGCTGACCGCGAGCCCCTTCGTACTGTTCTTCACGCCGACGGTGATCGTGGCCGTGCTGGCCACGTTGCACGTGTGGCTGCTCCTGCGCGTCGACCTGCTCTCGTTCGCCTCGCCGTCGTTCATGGCGGTCGGTGGGTACTCGGCTGCGCTGACCGCGTCCCGGCTCACCGACAACGCGGTCGTGCTGGCCGTGCTGTGCTTCGCGATCCCGGCGCTGGTCGCCCTGCCCATCGGGGCGATGGTGCTGCGGTTGCGCGGCACGTACTTCGCGCTGGTGACGTTCGTGCTCGCGCAGGTCACGGTGCTCCTCGTCCAGGCCGGCCCGGCCTGGCTGGGTGGCAACAGCGGCATCTCCGGGTTCCCGCCGGCGCGGCTCGGCGAGAGCGTGTTCGCCGCGCGCGGCCCGCTGCTGCGCTACTCGGTCGTGCTCGGCATCGTCGGGGTGCTGGTGGTCGTGGCGGTCACCCTCCGGTGGCGGCGCCACTTCGCCGGCATCAAGGAGAACGAGCCGCTCGCCGCCAGCCTCGGCCTGCGCCCGTGGCTGTACAAGACGCTCGCCTTCGCCGCCGGTGCCGGGATCGCGGGGCTGGCCGGGCTGGTTCTGGTCAACCAGATCGGCAACGCCCATCCCGACTCGTTCAGCCCGTTCATGGCGGTCAACCACGTGGCGGGCGCCGTCGTGGGCGGCTCCGGCTCGATCCTCGGCCCGATCGTCGGCGCGGGCATCCTGTCGTGGCTCACCCACACCTTCGCCGAACAGGCCGAGTACGCGCAGCTGCTGCTCGGCGCCGTGCTCGTGGTCGTCGTGCTGGTCGCCCGCGACGGGGTCACCGGACTGGTCGCGTCCGCCGCGCGGGCCGCCCGCGGGCTGGTCGACGGGGCCGAGCGGGCGCGGGCCCGCGGTCCCGCCGACGACGCAGGCGAGGCGGGGCTCCGGCCGGAGCGGGCCGTCGACGCCCGGCCGGACGAGCCCGCACTGCTCGAGGTAACCGCGGTGTCGAAGCGGTTCGGCGGGGTGACGGCCGTGTCGGGCGTCAGCTTCGGCGTGGCCCCCGGCGAGGTGCTCGGGGTGATCGGGCCGAACGGGGCCGGGAAGACCACGCTCGTGAACGTCCTGGCCGGCCAGCTGCCGCCGTCCGGCGGCACCGTCCGGCTCGCGGGCGACGCGATCACCGGGCTCTCGCCGGGGCGGCTGGCGCGGAAGGGGATCTCCCGCAGCTACCAGCAGACCTCGGTGTTCGCCGGGGCGTCCGTGCGCGAGAACCTCGAGCGCGCCCGGGCGTACGGCACCCGCTGGATCGACCCGGCGGACCTGCACCGGTTGCTCGCCCGGATGGGCCTCGCCGACCGCCTGGACGACCGGGCGGGCGACCTGCCCTACGGGCTGCAGAAGTCGCTCGGCCTGGTGCTGGCGCTGGCCGTCGAGCCACGGGTGCTGCTGCTGGACGAGCCCGCCGCCGGCCTGGAGCGCAGCGAGCGCCGCCGGGTCGACGAGGTCGTGGCCTGGGCCGTGGACCGGGGGTGCGCGGTGCTGCTCGTCGAGCACGACATGGACCTCGTCCGCCGGATCTGCGACCGGGTGCTCGTGATGGACACCGGTGAGCCGCTCGCCGCCGGCCTGCCGGGCGAGGTGCTCGCCGACCCGCGGGTGATCAGCGCCTACCTCGGGGAGCCGGAGGACGCCCCGGGCGACCAGGACGACTCGCGGGTGCCGACCGGCGGAGGTGTGTCGTGACGGCCGAACCGCTGCTGCAGCTCACCGGCGTGGACGTCCGCTACGGCGGTGTGCACGCGGTGCACGGCCTGGACCTGGCGGTGGCGCCCGGCGAGACCGCGGTGCTGATCGGCGCGAACGGGGCCGGCAAGTCGAGCGTGCTGCACACGATCATCGGCACGGTCCGCGCCGCCGCGGGCCGGGTGCTCTACCGCGGCGAGGACATCAGCCGGTACTCCACGAACCACCGCGCCCGCCACGGGATCCGGCTCTCGCCCGAGGGGCGGCGGGTCTTCGCGACCCTCAGCGTCGAGGACAACGTGCTCAGCGGCTGCCACGGGTCGCGCCGCGACGGACGCAAGGAGACCGTCGACTGGCTGTTCTCGACGTTCCCGCTGCTGGCGCAGCGGCGGAGGCAGCCGGCAGGCACCCTCAGCGGTGGGCAGCAGCAGATCGTCGCGATCGCGCGGGCGCTGGCCGCCGCCCCGGACCTGCTGCTGCTCGACGAGCCGTTCCTCGGGCTGTCGCCGATCGCGATCCGCGACACCAGCGCGGCGATCCGGCAGGTCCAGCAGCGGGGGACGGCGATCCTGCTGTCCGAGCAGATGGCCCGGCCCGCGTTGAAGCTCGCCGACCGCGGCTACGTGCTGCGGACCGGGACGCTGCGGCGCAGCGGGACCGTGGCCGAGATCCGTGATCTCGCGCTGGCGGAGGACTACCTCTGATGGGGAGGAAGAGGACGTGACGTGGACTTCGAACTGACCGACGACCAGGTGGCCATCCGGGACGCGGTCGCCGACCTCTGCTCCCGGTTCCCGCAGGAGTACTGGCAGGAACGCGACGCGAAGCTCGAGTACCCCTCCCAGTTCGTCGACGCGCTCGGTGCGGCGGGCTGGCTCGCCGTGCTGATCCCGGAGGAGTACGGCGGCGGTGGCGGCACCGTGGCGGACGCGTCGCTGATCCTCGAGACGATCAACCGGTCGGGGTGCACCGGCGTGCCCGCGCACGCGCAGATGTACACGATGGGCACGGTGCTGCGGCACGGCAGCGAGGAGCAGAAGCGGAGGCTGTTGCCCGAGATCGCGGCGAACCGGCTGCGGCTGCAGGCGTTCGGCGTGACGGAGCCGGACGCCGGCTCCGACACCACCCGGATCCGGACGTTCGCCCGGCGCGACGGCGACCACTACGTGATCAACGGCTCGAAGATCTGGACATCCCGGTTCCAGCACTCGGACTACCTGCTGCTGCTCACCCGCACCACCCGCTACGAGGACGTGGAGAAGAAGTCCGACGGGCTGTCGGTGTTCCTCGTCGACATCCGCGAGGCGGGCGACGCGATCTCCGTGCGACCCATCCGCACGATGACCTCGCACGAGACCAACGAGGTGTTCTTCAACGATCTGCGGGTGCCGGTCGAGAACCGCGTGGGGGAGGAGGGCAAGGGGTTCCGCTACATCCTCTCCGGGATGAACGTCGAGCGGATCCTGGTCGCCTCGGAGGTGCTCGGCGACGGCTTCTGGTTCGTCGACCGGGCCGCGGCCTACGCGCGCGAGCGGGTCGTCTTCGGCCGCCCGATCGGCCAGAACCAGGGCGTGCAGTTCCCCCTCGCCCAGGCCTACGCCGACCTTGAGGCGGCGAGCCTCGTGCGCTGGAAGGCGGCGGCGAAGTTCGACCGCGGCGAGCAGCCGGGGTTCGAGGCGAACGCGGCGAAGCTGCTGGCGTCGAAGGCGAACTGGGCGGCGGCGAACGCGGCGATGGACGCCTTCGGCGGGTACGGCCTCGCCGAGGAGTTCGGCATCGAGCGCAAGTTCCGCGAGGCGCGGCTGCCGGTCGTGGCGCCGGTGAACAACAACCTGATCCTCGCCTACATCGGGCACCAGGTGCTCGGGCTTCCCAAGTCCTACTAGGAGGAGAGAGATGGATCTCGGCCTGCGGGACCAGGTCGTCGTCATCACCGGCGGCAGCAGCGGGATCGGGTACGAGACCGCGCGGCTGTTCGCCGCCGAGGGTGCCCGGGTCGTCATCGCGGCGCGGCGGGAGGAGCAGCTCGCGAAGGCGGCGGCGAGCATCGAGGCGTCGACGTCGGCCTCGGTCGACACCGTCTCGGCCGACGTGACGCGGCTCGACGACCTCGACCGCCTGGTGGCGTTCGTGCGGGACCGCCACCGGCGGATCGACGTGCTGGTCAACAACGCGGGCACCGGCACGTACAAGCCGTTCCTCGAGGTGACCGACGAGGAGCTGCGGCACGGAATGGAGATCAACTTCTTCGCGCAGTTCCGGCTGACGCAGCGGTTCGCGCCGATGATGATCGAGCAGGGTTCCGGTGTGGTGGTCAACGTGTCGGGCGCGACGGCCATCCGGGTCACGGCTCCGCCGTTCCTGTCGTCGTGCACCGGTCCGGCCAAGGCGGCGGAGAACCGGCTCAGCAAGATCCTGGCCAGCGAGCTGGGCGGGTACGGGATCCGGGTCGTCGCGGTCGTCCCGGGGCTGGTGGACACGGAGGAGCGGTTCGCCAAGTGGGGCCGCGAGTTCGGCGGCGGCCACCTGGCCGACGAGGGCGCCGCGGCCAACCGGCTGGAGTGGGGCAAGGGGATCGCGCGCCCCGGTCACGCGTGGGGCACCCCGGGTGAGATCGCCGACCTGATCGTGTTCGCCGCGTCGGGGCGGTCCACGTACGTCAACGGGGCGGTGCTGGTGGCCGACGGGGGGGAGGACAAGTCGTGAACGGCAAGCTGCGGATCCAGGCGCTGCCGGCCGGGGTCATCCGGAACTTCCCGGTGGCGGCGGTGCAGTACCAGCGTCACTGGGGCGAGTTCCACGACGTCCCGCAGATCATGTTCGTGATCACCGGGGGCGAGCACCCGATCATCGTCGACAGCGGCACGCCGCCGCCGGAGTACGTGCGCGAGCACCACGGGTACGACTTCCACCGGACCGCCGACGAGGACCCGCTCACGACTCTGCGCGACGTGGGCGTCGACCCGGAGGACGTCCGGCTGGTCGTCAACACGCACCTGCACTGGGACCACTGCGGCAACAACCACCTGTTCCCGAACGCGCACTACATCGTGCAGAAGGACGAGCTGCTCTACGCGGTCGACCCGGCCGCCCCGACGCGCCCGGCATTCGAGAACACCGACCGGATCTGCCCGCCGTGGGCGGCGGTGGTGAACCGCTTCCGCACGGTGCGCGGGGACGCGGAGATCGCCCCCGGCGTCGAGGTGGTCGCGCTGCCGGGCCACACGCCCGGCTCGCAGGGCGTGCTGGTCGAGAGCGGATCGGACCGGTTCCTCATCGCGGGCGACACCATCGACATGCAGGTGAACTGGGAGGGCGACGACCGGCTGGAGCACATCCCGTCGGGGTCGTTCACGAACCTGCTGGACTACATGGACAGCTTCGCGAAGATGGACCGCCTCGGCGCGCAGGTCATCCCGAGCCATGATCCGCAGGTCCTGACGACGGGGGAGTACGGCTGATGGCCGGCTCGCTCGACGGGATCCGGGTGGTCGACTCGACGATGAGCGTGGCCGGCCCGTTCGCCACCCTCATCCTCGCCGACCTCGGCGCGGACGTGATCAAGATCGAACGTCCCGGTGTCGGTGACGACACGCGCGGCTGGGGCCCGCCGTTCTGGGACGGCGAGAGCTGCATCTTCTCGGCGCTCAACCGCAACAAGCGCAGCGTCTCGCTGGACCTCAAGGACCCGGCGGACGCGGAGCGGATGCGGGATCTGCTCGCCACAGCGGACGTGTTCGTGCAGAACCTGCGGCCGGGCGCGATGGCGAAGCTGGGGTTCGGCTACGCGGACGTGGCCGAGATCAACCCGCGGCTCGTCTACTGCGACATGACCGGCTACGGCTCCGGCGGGCCGCTCTCCTCGGCGCCCGCCTACGACCCGCTGATGCAGGCGTTCGGCGGGTTGATGAGCCTGACGGGGGAGGAGGGGCGGCCCCCGTCACGCATCCCGGTGTCGGTGCTGGACCAGGGCACCGGGATGTGGACCGCCATCGCCGTGCTCGACGCCCTGCGCACCCGGGAACGGACGGACACGGGCACCCACATCGAGACGTCGCTGCTGAACACCGCGCTGATGTGGCTGCCCTTCCAGATCATGGGCTACCTCGCGGCCGGCGTCGTGCCGCAGCGGCTGGGCTCGGGCACGATCGGGATCTACCCGTACGCGGCGTTCCCCACGGCGGACGGGTACGCGATCGTGGCGGCGGGGAACGAGGGCCTGTGGGTGCGCCTGTGCGGCGCGATCGAGCGCACCGACCTGGTGGACGACCCCCGGTTCGCGCACAACGCCGACCGCGTGGCCCACCGCGAGGAGCTGTTCACCGAGCTCGCGGCGACGCTCTCGGCGAAGGACACCGAGCACTGGGTGCGGCTGCTCGACTCGGTGGGCGTCCCGTGCACCCCCATCCAGACGCTCGACGAGGTGGTCGCCCACGAGCAGGTGGCGGCGATCGGGGCCTTGCCGCACGTCCCGCACCCGCGGATCGAGGACTACCGCACGGTGGCGCTGCCGATCCGCGACGGCGGCCGCTACCCCGAGTTCCGGATGGCCCCGCCGCTCCTGGGCGAGCACACCGACGAGGTGTTCGCGGAGCTCGCGGACCGGAGGAAGGAGGACCGATGACCACAGGGACGCAGATGGCGGGCGCCATCCACGGCCCCGACGGCTACCCCGACGTGGTGGTGGTCGAGGAGGGCATGCGCGAGGGCCTGCAGATCGAGGACGCCGGGGTCCCGGTGGACGACAAGGTCCGGCTGCTCGACTCGCTCTCGCAGACGGGCCTGAAGCGGATCGTCGTCGGGAGCTTCGTGAGCCCGAAGTGGACGCCGCAGATGGCGCACATCGACGAGATCGTCGAGCGGTTCACGCCCGCTCCCGGCGTCACGTACACGGCGCTCGCGCTCAACGCGCGCGGCGTGGAACGGCGGGACGCGTACGTGCCGGAGAAGCTGTCGCCCGACGACGAGCGGCCGTTCACCCGGGTGCACCTGTGCGACGTGTTCGCCCGGCGCAACACCAACCGGTCCCAGGACCAGGAGATCGCCTCCTGGGAGGAGATCGTCGGGAAGGCGGCCGCCGCCGGGGTGACCGAGGCGGAGATGGGCGTCAACGCCGCGTGGGGCTCGAACTGGCTCGGCCTGTTCCGCCACGAGCAGCGGATGGACATGCTCGAGCGCCAGTACGAGCTGTGGACGGGCAACGGCGTCGCGGTCACGAAGGTGTTCCTCGGCGACCCGATGGGCTGGCACCTGCCCAACCAGGTCGAGGAGGACCTGCGTGCCATCCAGGATCGCTGGCCGAGCGTCACGACGTTCCACCTGCACCTGCACAACACCCGCGGGATGGCGCCGATCAGCGCGTACGAGGCGCTGAAGACGCTCGACGACCGGCACACCGTCGTGCTCGACTCCAGCATCGGCGGCATGGCCGGCTGCCCCTACTGCGGCAACGGGCGCGCGGCGGCGCTCACGCCCACCGAGGACCTGATCTACCTGCTGTCCGAGCTCGGCTTCGACACCGGCGTCGACCTCGACAAGCTGATCGAGTCCGTCGTGCTGGCCGAGGAGATCCTCGGGCACCGGCTGTACGGCCACGTCTCGAAGGCCGGGGGCCGGCCGCGCGGCGACCGGCTCTACCCGATGGACATGCCGTTCGTCGAGACGCTCGAACAGGCGCAGCACTTCCGACTGGGGCCCCGGAGCTACGCCGGCGCGTTGTCGCCGTGGAAGGAGCCCATCACCTCGCCGTTCCGGAGCGAGGGTTGACCCGGGGCCGCAGCACGCGCGACGCGGTCGGCACGCTGCTCGACCCGGGTTCGATCGCGCTGGTCGGGGCGAGCGCCGACCAGCGGAAGTTCTCCGGCCAGCCGCTGCGCAACCTGCTCGACGCCGGCTATCCGGGCAAGGTCTACCCGGTCAACCCGCGCGGCGGCGAGATCCTCGGTGTCCCGGTGCTGCGCTCGATCGCCGAGCTCCCGCCCGACGTCGACGTGGCGCTGGTGCTGGTGCCCGCCGCGGCGGCGGTGCGCGCGGTGGCGGAGCTCGCCGGGGCCGGCGTGGCGGTCGCGATCGTCGCGGTGAGCGGGTTCGCCGAGATGGGCACCGAGGAGGGCGCCGCGCTGCAGGCCGAGCTGGCCGACCTCGCCCGGCGCACCGGGATCCGCATCCTCGGCCCGAACTGCAACGGCGTCTACCGCACGGCCGTGCCCCTTCCCCTCGGCTACAACCACACCCACTCGCAGCGCCTGCCCGCAGGCCGCGTCGGCCTCGTGTCGCACAGCGGCGCGATGCTCGGCGGCTTCGTGCCCGCGCTCGCCCGGCACGGCCACGGCCTGTCCACGTTCGTCTCCTGCGGCAACGAGGCGGACCTCGGGCTCGTCGACATCGCAGGGCACCTGCTCGAGGACCCGGACACCGAGGTCATCGCCCTCATCCTCGACGGGGTGTCCGACGGGCCGTCCTTCCGCGCGCTCGCCCGGCAGGCGGCAGAACGCGGGAAGCCGCTCGTCGCGCTGAAGCTCGGCAACTCGGCGCGGGGGAGCGAGGCGACGCAGGCGCATTCGTCCCGGCTGGCCGGTGCGGCGGGCGCGTTCGAAGCGGTGTTCGCCGCCGACGGCGTGGTCTCCGTGCCGACGCTGGAGACCCTCGCCCTGGCCGCCGCGGTGCTGGCCGACGGCCGCATGCCGGCCCACCGCGGGGTGGTGGGCGCGAGCACGTCCGGGGCGGGCGCGATCCTGCTCGCCGACCTGCTGTCCGCCGCGGACCTGGAGCCCCCGGCCCTGTCGCCGGGCACCGCCGGGGCGATGGGTCGCACCGCCGGGTTCGCCCGGGTGCTCAACCCGTTCGACATCGGGGCGGCCGGACCGGACACCGCCGAGCAGAACCTGCGCGCGCTGGCCGGCGACCCGGCCGCCGGCACGCTGCTGTTCTACCTCACCCCGGTGCCGACGCCGCAGTGGCGCATCCGCCTCGCGGAGGCCATCGCGGCGGTGGCCGCCGCCGAACCGCGGCTGCCGATCATCCTGATCGGCCCGGCCCCGCTGCACGAGGACGAGGAGGCGGTCTACCGCCGCGCCCGAGTGCCGGTCACGACGTCCGCGCTCGACGCCGTCGCCGTCGTGCAGGCGCTGACGCGGCCGTACCCGCCGGTCGCCGCTTCCTCCGCGCCGGCCGGGGCCGCGGGCGGCGCGCACTCGGAGCACGACAGCAGGCTGCGGCTCGCGACGGCGGGCATCCCGTTCCCGGTGCAGGAGCTCGTCACCACGGCGGACGACGCGGAACGGGCCGCGGCCCGGATCGGGTGTCCCGTGGTGCTCAAGGCCACCGGCTCGGGCATCGCGCACAAGAGCGAGCTGCACCTCGTCGAGGTCGGCGTGCCCGATGCGGCCGCCGTGCGGGAGCGCTTCGCCGATCTCGACCGCCGCGCCCGCGCGCTCGACCCGGACGGCTACCAGGGCGTCCTCGTCTCCGAGCTGGTGGCCGACGGCGTCGACGTCGTCGCCGGGATCACGGTCGACCCCGACCTCGGGCCGTTCGTGCTGGTCGGTGCCGGCGGGGTGCTGACCGAGCTGATCGGCGACGTCGCCATGGCACCCGCACCGGTCGACGAGGGGGCCGCGCGGCGGCTGCTGGCCCGGACCCGGGTCAGCAGGCTGCTGGACGGCTACCGCGGCGGCCCGCGGCACGACCGGGAGGCGCTCGTGCGGCTCCTGGTCGCCCTCTCCGAGGCCGCCGTCGGCATCGACGACCTGGAGGCCATCGACCTCAACCCGGTGCGGGTGGGAGTCACCGGGGCGCTGGCGCTCGACGCACTGATCACGACGAGGGACCCGGCAGAACAGGGAGAGACGTGATGAACGAGGACCTGCCCGCGGTGACCCGCGCCGTCGCCGAGCACGCGGTCGAGACCGACGTCTCGGCCGCGCCCGACGACGTGCTCCAGCTCGCGCGGCGCACGCTCATCGACACGGTCGGCATCAGCATCGCGGCGCGGAACGAGGACGCCGTCCGGATCCTCACGCAGACCGCCGTCGAGCCCGGCGCGGCGACGTCCACGTTGCTGACCACCGGTGCCCGCGCGTCCGCGGCGACGGCGGCGCTCGTCAACGGGACGGCCGCGCACGCGCTGGACTACGACGACGTCACCGACCAGATCTACGGACACCCGAGCGTCGTGCTGTGGCCCGCGATCCTGGCCGCGGGCGAGCAGGCCCGGGCCGGCGGGCGGGACATGCTGGAGGCCTACGTCGTCGGGTTCGACGTCGTGACCGCGCTCGCCGACGGGTTCGCGTCGCTGCGCGAGCACTACGCGAAGGGCTGGCACTCGACCGCGACGCTCGGCGTTGTCGGCGCCGCCGCCGCGGTCTCGCGCCTGCTGGGCAGCGACGTGCAGCGCACGCGCTGCGCGATCGCCCTCGCGGCGACGATGGCGGGCGGCAGCAGGCAGAACTTCGGCACGATGACCAAGCCGCTGCACGCCGGGCTCGCTGCGCGGGACGCGGTGGTGTCCGCGACCCTGGCGGCGAACGGCTTCACGGCCGACCCGGACCAGCTGGAGGCGCCGCTCGGGTACTTCGCGATGTTCGCCGACCGCTCGCGGCTCTCCGCCGTGCCGTCCGCGTTGCGGGAGCCGTGGGCGCTGCGGCGGCACGGCATCAACGTCAAGAAGTTCCCCGCCTGCTACAACACGCAGCGCCTCGCCGACGCGACGCTCCGGCTCGCCGAGCGCGAGTCGATCGACGCGGACGAGGTCCGGCGGATCACCGTGACGATGGAGCCGGGCGGCGGGGACCCGCTGATCCACCACCGGCCGGGCTCGGGGCTGCAGGGCAAGTTCAGCGCCGAGTACGTCGCGGCCGCTGCGGTGCTGGACCGGGGCCTGGGCCTGCGTACGTTCACGGACGAGGCGGTGACCCGGCCGGACGCGCGGGCGCTCGTGGAGCGCGCGACCCTCACCGAGTCGCCGACGCCGCCGGTCGGCCCCGCCGAGTGGGAGTTCGCCTACGCGGTCGTCGAGGTCGAGACCGCGGGCCGGGGCACGTTCGTGGAGCGCGCCGACGTCCCCCGCGGCGATCGGCGCGCGCCGCTGTCCGAGCAGGAGCTGGAGGCGAAGTTCCGCGACGCCGTGGACTTCTCCGGATCCGGGTGGGACGCGTCCGCGTTGCTCGCCGAGCTGTGGGACATCGACGCGAGCAAGCCGTTCACCGGGATCGCGGCCCTCGGCGGCTGACCGGTGAACGCGGCGCGACCGCGCGCGGCCGTGCTGGTGGTGCTGTTCGGGGTGCTGACGGCGGGTTGCAGCGGGGCAGGCGGCGCGCAGGACGCCGACCGGCGCACCGCGGCGGCGGTGGTGTCGGCCCTGCGCGACCGGGGCGTGGCGGCGGCCGCGCCGGCCTGGTGCGCGCCGGGGTCGCCCGGCGCCCCGATCGCGCCGGGCGTCGTGGCGCCGACCTTCCACGACGAGAGCCTTCCCGGGCCGCAGGACCCCCGCCGGATCGCGGACGGCGCCGTCGTCGAGGTCCTCGCGACGCCGGAAGCGGCCGCCGCGCGGCGCCGGCAGATCGCGGACCAGGTACGTCTCGCCGGGGAGTTCGGCTACGACGAGGGTGGGCAGCCACTCGCACTGGAGCACACCCTCGTGGCCGGGCGGGTCGTGCTGCGCGTCGCACCGGACGTGCGCGGTGAGCGGCTCGCGGCCTACCGGGCCGGAGTGCAGGAGGCGACGGGCGGAGCCGACCGCGGCCCACCCCCGTCGTGGGGGACCGTCGAGTGCCTGACCTGACCGACCGGTTCCGGGCGTGCGGATGCACCTTGACGCGCGTGTCGACGCGTCGTTAATGTCCTTCACGGATTTTAAGAGCGCTTCATGATGTGAAATCTGTGAAATCCACGGGGAAGCAGCCGCGTCCAGATCCCTACCCACCGTCGTGGAGGTTCTCGTGACGAGCTTCCTGCAGACACTGGCCAGCGGAATACTCGTCGGCGGGCTGTACGGCCTGTTCAGCAGCGGCCTCACGCTGATCTTCGGGATCACCCGAGTGATCAACTTCGCGCACGGGGACTTCGTCACCCTCGGGATGTTCGGAGCGGTGCTGCTGTTCACCTCGCTCGGGCTGAGCCCGTTGCTCGGCATCGTGCCGGTCGCAGTGGTGTCGTTCCTCCTCGGGGCCGCCGTCCACCGGGTTCTCGTCCGGCGGACGCTCTCGATCCGCGGCATCAGCGCCGTCGACGCCCAGCACGGGCAGCTCGTGCTGACCCTCGCTGTCTCGATCCTCATCTCGAACCTGCTGCTGATGGCGTTCGGCCCGTCACCGCGGGCCGTGCAGGGCGTCCTCCCCGCCGTCTACGACGTGTTCGGCGTGTTCATCGCCCAGGCGCGGCTCGTGTCGTTCGTGATCGCGCTGGCGGTGTTCCTGGTGCTCTACCACCTCCTGCAGCGCACCCTGTACGGCAAGGCCATCCGCGCCACGGTCGACGACCGGGACATGGCGGCGATGGTCGGGATCGACCCGAACAAGGTCTACGCCGTGAGCTTCAGCGTGGGCATCATGCTCACCGGGGTGGCGGGCTGCGTGCTCGCCACGTACTACCCCGTGACGCCGACGACCGGCGCGAACTTCCTCATCATCGCGTTCGTCACCGTGGTGATGGGCGGGCTCGGCAACGTGGTCGGCGCGTTCGTCGCCGGCCTGCTCGTGGGCGTGATCCAGCAGCTCACCGCCATCTACGTGGCGGTCGACCTGCAGGACGTGGGGCTGTTCCTCGCCTTCGTGCTCGTGCTGGTCCTGCGGCCGCAGGGGATCCTGGCCGGGCGGGGGGCCCACGCATGACCGGGCTGCGATCGGCGCTGCGCTCCACCGGCGTGCTCGGTCCGGCGGTGCTGGTCCTCGTCGCGAGCCTGCCGTTCTGGTTCATCCAGACCCAGTTCGTCCTGAGCGTCGCGACGCTCACCCTGATCTTCATGGCGACGTCGCTGGGCTGGAACGTGATCAGCGGGTTCGGCGGGCAGATCTCCTTCGGCCACAGCATCTTCTTCGGTCTCGGCGCCTACACCTCGGCGATCCTGCAGGCGCATTACGGGATCAACGCCTACCCGGCACTCGGCTTCGGGGTCGTGCTGGCCGTCGTCGTCGCGGTGCTGCTCGGTGTGGTGACCCTGCGCCTGCGAGGCATCTACCTGGCGCTCTCCACGTTCGCGCTGACGCTCGTGTTCGCGATCCTCACCGGCCACTTCGAGGGCTTCACCGGCGGCGAGGTGGGTCTCACGCTGCCCCTGCTCGGCAACGACCCGGCGCGGTTCGCGTTCGAGGACAAGCTCGCCTTCTACTACGTGGCGCTGGTGCTCGCGGCGGCGGCGTTCGTCGTGACGTGGGTGGTGCTGCGCTCGCGCCTCGGCCTGCAGCTGCGCGCCGTGCAGGCCGACCAGGACGCGGCACGGGCATCCGGCGTGCTCGTGTTCCGGGTGAAGCTGACCGGGCTCGCCATCAGCGCCGTTCCCTGCGCGCTGGCGGGTTCGGTCTACATCCAGTACCTGGGTTTCATCGACCCCGACAGTGCGTTCGGGGCCGCCGTCGCCACCCAGATCGCGGTGATCGCGTTCGTCGGCGGGGCGGGGAAGCTGTGGGGGCCGGTGATCGGCGCCGTGCTGCTCGTGCCGCTGCAGCAGCTGCTCAACTCCCAGCTCTCGGCGTACCCGGCCGGGTTCAACCTGGTGGTGTACGCGCTGGTCGTGCTCGTGATCCTGTGGATCGAGCCGCGCGGGATCATGTCGATGCGGTGGCCGCGCCGCAGGCCCGGCGCCGCGGCGGCCCCGCAACCGGCCGCTGCGCCCGACCCGCCACCCCAGCCGGTGGGACGGGGTAGCCGATGAGCGCCCCGCTGCTGCGCGTCGACAACATGACCGTGCGCTTCGGCGGCCTCGTCGCGGTGAACGACGTGAGCTTCGCGGTGGACGAGGGCGAGCTGCTCGGCATCATCGGCCCCAACGGCGCCGGGAAGACCACGAGCTTCAACGCCGTGGCGGGTGCCGTCCGGCCGACGTCGGGGACGATCCGGATCGGCGATCAGCTGATCAGCGGTCGGCCACCGGAGCGGGTGGCGCGCATGGGCGTCGCGCGCACGTTCCAGTCCGTGCGGCTGTTCCGGTCCATGACCGTGGCCGAGAACGTGACGCTCGCGGCGAGCACCGTCTGCCTGACGATGGCCGCGGCGGGCCGCCGGGCCGCGGAGGTGGCCGAGCTGCTGGGGATGGAGGCGCTGCAGGGCGCCCAGGTCGACGCGCTGCCGCTGGCGGACCAGAAGCGGGTGGAGATCGCCCGCGCGCTCGCGCTGGCACCCCGGCTGCTGCTGCTCGACGAGATGATGAGCGGGCTCACCGACCAGGAGACCCGCGCCATCATCGGCGTGATCAGGAAGCTCAACGACGGCGGCCTCACCATCATCGTCATCGAACACGTGCTGAGGGTCATCATGGAGCTCTCCCACCGCGTCCTCGTGCTCGACCACGGGGTGCTCATCGCGCAGGGCCCACCGCGGGAGGTCATGACGGATCCCCACGTCGTCGAGGCCTACATCGGGCGGCAGGCCGCCCAGACGTTCCGGGAGCACGAGACGCTCCGGGAGCAGCGGTGAGGGCGCCGTGGGCCCACCGCTCGGCCCGCCCGACCGAGCCCGCGACGCTGCGGGTGGAGGGGCTCTGCGCCGCGTACGGCAGCATCCGGGCCCTCGTCGACGTGTCGTTCGAGCTGCGTCCCGGCGAGTTCGCGGGCGTGCTCGGGGCGAACGGCGCGGGCAAGTCGACGCTGCTGAAGGCGATCTCGGGCCTCGTCCGGCCGAGCGCGGGCACGATCACCATGGGGGAGGTCGACCTGCTCGGCCTCGGCCCGCACCAGGTTCCCGCCGCGGGGATCGCCCACGTCCCGGAGCGGCGGCGCGTGTTCCCGTCGCTGACGGTGGCCGACAACCTCGCGCTCGGTGCCTACGTCACGCCCCCGGACGTCTCGCGCACCGAGTTGCTGGACGAGGTCTACTCGCTGTTCCCGAAGCTGCGCGAGCGGGCCGGTCAGCTCGCCGGTTCGCTGAGCGGCGGGGAGCAGCAGATGCTCGCGGTCGGGCGCGCCCTGATGCTGCGGCCGCGGCTGCTGATGCTCGACGAGCCGTCGCTCGGGCTCGCGCCGGTGATCGTCGAGGAGATGTTCGAGCGCCTGGCGCAGATCCACCGGGAGCTCGACGTGTCGATCCTGCTCATCGAGCAGAACGCGACGCAGGCCCTCGAGGTGATCGAGCGCGCGATCGTGCTCACCACCGGGGAGGTCACGTTCCGCGGGACCCGTGCGGAGCTGATGGACAGCGACTACCTCGAGCGCGCCTACCTCGGGCTCTGAGCGGGTCGGTGGCCGTCGGGCAGCGGGAACGCCTCCAGGTAGCCCGCGTAGTCGGGCTCCACGTCGATCTGCAGCGTCCCGAGGATGCGGACCACCGCGTTGTAGAAGGAGATGACCATGACGAGGTCCACGAGACGGGCCTTCCCGAGGCGCTCGTGCAGGAACGCCCACGTCTCGTCCGACATGCGCATGTCCCTGGTGATCTCGCGCGCCCCGGCCAGCACGGCCGACTCCAGCTCGCCGAGCCCGTGCTCCTGACCGGCGGTGGCCGCGATCAGCGCGGTGACGTCCTCGTCGGTCACGCCGAAGTCGTGCCCGATCTTGATGTGGTGGCTCCACTCGTACGGGCTCGCGGTGACGTAGCCGACCTGCAGGATCGCGAGCTCGCGCAGCCGCGGGTCGAGCTCGCACCCGTGCCGGATCCACTGCCCGAACTCCGAGTGGTGGCGCAGGGCCTCGGGGGAGTTGGCCAGCGCGCGGAACAGGTTGATCGGGCGAGCCAGCAGGGACCGGTCGTCCTCGGCGAGGTCGGACTCGGACAGGTAGGGCACGAGGGCCATGGCACTCCATCTCCGGGGCGTCCTTGACGGGGGATGGGGTCCTGCCTACCGTTGTTCACTAATTGCCGCAAGTATTCACTATTTGAAAAGGCATCGTGACGAAGGGGTCTGCGACATGGGGCAGCGCGTGGCCGGGAAGGTGGCCATGGTGGTGGGGGCGGGCCAGACGCCGGGGCAGACGGCAGGCAACGGCCGCGCCACCGCGGTGCTGCTCGCCCGGGAGGGCGCCAAGGTCCTGGCCGCCGACCGCGACCCGGCCGCGGCCGAGGAGACGGTCAAGCAGATCCTGGACGAAGGCGGCGAGGCCATCGCCGTGCGCGCGGACGTCACCAGCGAGGACGACATCGCCGCGATGACCGCCGCCTGCGTGCAGCAGTGGGGCCGGATCGACATCCTGCACAACAACGTGGGCGTGAGCATCGCCGGCGGCGACGCCCCGATCACCGAGATCGAGGCCGACGCGTTCGCCCGCATCACCGCCATCAACCTGCAGGGCATGGTGCTCACCTGCAAACACGTGATCCCCGTGATGCGCGAGCAGGACGGCGGCGTGATCACGAACATCTCGTCGATCGCGGTGGAGATCAACTACCCGTACGTCGCGTACCGCACGTCGAAGGCCGGGGTCGTGACGATGACCGAGCACATCGCGATCACCAACGCCGCCTACGGCATCCGGGCCAACGCGATCCTCCCCGGCCTCATGGACACCCCGATGGCGATCGAGAACCGCGTCGGGCGGGGCGGCGCCACCCGGGAGCAGGTGATCGCCGAACGCAACGCGCACGTCCCGCTGCGCAACCGGATGGGCACCGCGTGGGACGTCGCCCACGCCGCGCTCTTCCTCGCCTCGGACGAGGCGGCGTTCATCACCGGTGTCGCGCTCGCCGTCGACGGCGGCCAGCGGCTGGCGGCGGGCTGAGGTGGACACGGGCGGGATGGACACGGGCGGGATGGCCACCGGCGGGACGGCCACCGGCGGGACGGACGACCAGGTGCTGGCCGACCTGCGTGAGGTCTGGCGGATGCGGGCCTTCGAGGAGAAGGTCCGCGAGCTGCGGCTGGCGGGCGATGCGGTGGGCTCGATCCACCTGGGCATCGGCCAGGAGGCCATCGCGGTGGGGGCCGCGGGGCTGGTCCGGGACGAGGACGCCGTGTTCGCGACGTACCGCGGGCACAACTGGGCGATGGCGTGCGGGGTGGCGCCCGCGGCCCTGTTCGGCGAACTGCTGGGCCGGGCCACCGGGATCAACGGGGGCCGTGGCGGATCGGCCCACCTGACGGCGCCGGCACACCGGTTCTTCGGGGAGAACAGCATCGTGGGCGCCGGTGCACCGATCGCGGCCGGCGCCGCGCTGGCGGGGCGGTTCGACGGCTCGGGCCGGGTGGCGCTCACGGTGTTCGGTGACGGGGCGATGAACCAGGGCGCGGTGCACGAGGCGATGAACTTCGCGGCCGCGCTGAACCTCCCGGTCGTGTTCGTCTGCGAGAACAACTCGTGGTCGGAGCTGACGCCGATCGAGGAGATGGTGCGGGACCCGCGGCTGCACCGGCGGGCGGCCGCGTACGGGATGCCCGGCGAGCGGATCGACGGCAACGACCCGGCGGTCGTGCGCGAGCGGCTCGGCGCCGCGTTCGCGGTGGCCCGGGAGGGCGGCGGGCCGACGTTGGTCGAGGCGATGACGGCCCGGCTCGTGGGGCACTACATCGGCGACGCCGAGCAGTACCGGCGCCCGGGCGAGCTCGACGAGGCGCGCCGACGGGAGCCGGTCGTGGTGCTTGGCGATCGGCTGCGTGCGGCGGGCGTCGGCGAGGACGTGATCGACGGCGCCGAGCGGGCGGCCCGGGAGGAGATGGAGCGCGCGGCGGCCGAGGCGCTCGCCGCGCCCCTCGCCGACCCGGCGAACGTGAAGGAGCACCTCTATGTCTGAGACGGCCGTCCGCGAGGTGGAGGCCGGGCGTTCGGTCCGCTCGCTGACCTACGGCGAGGCCGTCAACGCCGCGCTGCGGCGGTGCCTCTCGGAGCTGCCCGAGACGCTGCTCTACGGCGAGGACGTCGCGAAGCCGGGCGGGGTCTTCGGGGTCACCCGCGGGCTGCGCCGCGACTTCGGCGAGCGGGTGTTCGACACCCCGATCAGCGAGTCGGCCATCCTCGGTTCCGCGGTCGGTGCGGCGATGCTGGGCAGGCGCCCGATCGTCGAGATCATGTGGGTCGACTTCTCGCTCGTCGCGTTCGACCAGATCGTCAACCAGCTGGCCAACGTGCGGTACGTGAGCCGCGGCGAGCTGGCGGCGCCGGTGGTGATCCGCACGCAGCAGGGTTCGGCGCCCGGCGCCTGCGCGCAGCACAGCCAGAGCCTGGAGGCGTTCTTCCTGCACGTCCCCGGCCTGCGGGTCGCGATGCCGTGGACCGCGCAGGACGCCTACGACGTACTGGTCGCTGCCGTGCACAGCGACGACCCGGTGCTCGTCATCGAGAACCGCACGCTCTACACCGGCAAGCAGGACGTCATGCTCGACGGGCCGGTGCAGCCGCTGGGAGGGCTGCGGGTGCGGCGCGAGGGCACCGACGCCACCGTCGTCACGTGGGGGGCGATCACCGCCCGCGCGCTGCAGGCGGCGGAGGCTCTGGCCGGGCGGGGCGTGTCGGTCGAGGTCCTCGAACTGCCCTGGCTCAACCCGCTGCCCACCGACGAGGTGCTCGCGAGCGTGCGGCGGACCGGGCGGCTCGCCGTGCTGCACGAGGCGAACGTGACCGGTGGTTTCGGGGCCGAGGTCGTGGCCCGCGTCGCCGGTGCGGGTGTCGCCCTGCGCCGCCCGCCGCTGCGGCTCGGGCTGCCCGACTCCCGGGTGCCGGCCGCGCCCAGCCTGGTCGCGGGCCTCCTCCCGGACGCCGAGCGGATCGCCGCGCAGATCGAGGACCTCACCCACGAGAACTGACGAGCCCGTTCGACAACGTTGACGAAGGGACACCGGCCGTGACCGTCGTGCTGGGCGTGGACACGCTCTCCTACCACTGCCGCCTCGCCGAGGGCGAGATCCCGCTGGAGGACGTGATGCGCGAGGTCGCGGACCTCGGCGCGGCGTTCGTGCAGTTCAACGCCGTGCACGTCCGGGGCCGCCCGCGGGCCGGGCTGGAGGCCCTGCGCGCCCTCGCCGCCGACCTCGGGCTGGAGATCACGCTCTCCGGCGACGTCGTGGGTCGCGCGGGCAGCGGTGACACGGTCGGGTCGGGCGTCGCGCGCATCCGGGAGTGGGCACAGCTGGCCGAGGCGATCGGCAGCCCGTTCGTGCGCGTCTCCTCGGGCTTCTACCGCAACGAGCTGATGGCGTTCCCGGACCGGATCGTCGCCGAGCAGCGCTACGTCACCGAGACCCTGCGCCGGGCCGTCGACGAGGTGCCCGGCGACGGGCGGATCCTGCTGGAGAACCACTCGGACTTCACCGCCGAGGAGTACGTCGAGATCATCGAGGGCGTGGGCGGCGACCGGGTCGGGGTGTTCCTCGACCTGATCAACCCCATCTCCGCGCTGCAGGACCCGTTGCCGGTGGTCCGCACGCTCGCCCCGCTCGCCCCGGCGGGCCACGCCAAGGACTTCCGGATCGAGTCGCGCTACGTCGAGGACCGCTTCCACCGCCGCGGGTTCGACGTGCAGTGGTGCTACCCGGGGGAGGGCGTCGCCGACCTTGCCTCGCTCATGGGCGTGCTGACCTCGACCCACTCGGACCCGGGGCGCGCCGAGCCCTACCGGCTGTCGGTCGAAGGGCTGGACAACCATCCCGGCGTGGCCGACCAGCGGGAGCGCCTTGCCACCTCGCTGGCGTTCCTCGGGTCGTTCCTCCCGGCCGGAGCGGTCCGGTGAGCGGGCGGGTGCTGGCTGCGGTGGCCGCGGCCGGCCTGATCGCGCTCGGCTCGGCGTGCGGCGGGGTCGCCACGCAGGACCGCTCCGGCGAAGCGGTCGAGTGCGGCGAGACCGTGAAGATCGGGGCGCCCTACCCGCTCTCCGGGGTCTGGGCGGAGAACGGCCAGAACTCCCTGTCCGGCATGCAGTTCGCTGCCGACGAGATCAACCAGGCCGGTGGCATCAAGGCGCTGGGCGGGGCGAAGGTCGAGATCGTCAGCGCCGACACCAGCTCGGACAACCCGGGGCAGGCCAAGACCGTCACCGAGCAGATGCTGCAGGGCGGCACCATGTCGGCGGTCGTCGGCTCGTACCTGAGCAGCATGACCCTGACCACCGTGATCGCCACCGAGACGCACAAGGTGCCGCTGATCACGCAGTCGTTCGTCGACGAGCTGACGCAGAAGGGCTACCGGTACCTGTTCCAGATCGCCCCGAAGGCGTCCGCGTTCGGCACGGAGACGATGAAGGCGCTCGCCGGTGTGTTCGGCGAGCAGAACCGGCCGCTGCGCACGGTCGCCGTCGCCGGCAGCGACGACGCCTCCACGAAGGCGCAGACCGCCGGCATCGTCGCGGGCTCGCAAGCGCAGGGGCTCGAGGTCCGCGACCAGGTCATCTTCCCGAACGCGATCTCCGACGCGACCCCGATCGTGAGCAGGCTCGCCGACGCGAAGACGGACGTGATCGTGCTCGGCGGCAACGTCTCCGACCTGTCGCTCATCATCAAGGGCCTGCGGGCGCGCGGGGTGACCACGCCGATCGCGACGTCCGGTGGCGGCGGGGCGCTCACGCCGCAGTTCGCCGCGGCGCTCGGCCCGGACGCGGAGGGGATCATGGCAGCGGCGGCGTGGAACTCCGACCTGCAGCTGCCCGGGGTGCCCGAGGTCGCCGCCGCCTACCGGCAGAAGCACGGGGTCTTCATGCCGCAGGAGGCGGGCGAGTCCTGGGCGGCGGTGCACCAGCTCGCGCAGATCATGGAGAAGGGCGCCACGTGCGACCCGGAGCGGATCCGCGAAGCCCTCGCCACGACGGACTTCACCGAAGGCCCTGCATCGGCGGTGCCGCCCGGCAAGGTGGGCTACGACGACACGGGCGCCAACCACTACATCGTGCCGATCCTCGTCCAGTGGCAGGGCGGCGACCTGCGCACCGTCTACCCGGCCGACGTGTCCGCGGCCGATGCGCTGCCGCTCGGCGAGCCGGTGGCCTGATGGACCTGGGTCTCACCGGCGCCCGCGCGCTCGTCACGGCCGCGAGTCAGGGCCTCGGCCGTGCCTGCGCGGCGTCGCTCGCGGCCGAGGGGGCCCGGGTGGTGATCTCCTCGCGCGACGGGGAGCGGCTCGCGGCGGCCGCCGACGAGATCGGGGCGGCCGGCAGCGTCGCGGCCGACCTCGGCGTGGCGGCGGCCGTCGCCGGCCTCGTCGACCGGGCGGTCGAGCTGCTGGGCGGGCTCGACGTGCTCGTCGTGAACTGCGGGCCACCTCCCGCGGTGACGTTCGCGCAGTCCGACGACGCGGCGTGGGACGCGGCGCACGAGGGGGTGCTGATGAGCGCGATCCGGCTCACCCGCGCCGCCCTCCCGCACCTGCGGGCGTCCGGCCGGGGCCGGATCGTCAACCTCACCGGGTACGGCACCAAGGAGCCCAGCGCCGGGCTCGTCGTCTCCGAGGCCACCAGGGCCTCGGTGACGGTGCTGGCGAAGGTGCTGGCCGACGACGTCGCCGCCGAGGGGGTCACGGTGAACAACATCGCGCCCGGCCCGATCCTCACCGGCCGCCTGCGCGAGTTGCAGGGCAAGGCGGCCGCACAGGCCGGCATCGACCTCGACGAACAGCTGCGCCGCTTCGCCGAGCGCATCCCGGTGCGCCGGGTCGGGCGGCCCGAGGAGGTCGGCGACCTCTGCACCTTCCTCTGCTCGCCGCGCGCCGGCTTCGTGACCGGGCAGACGATCGTGGTCGACGGCGGGATCAACCGGTCGATCTGATGGGGACCATGCGGGTTGCGGTGATCGGGGCGTCGCACTGGCACCTCGACCTGTACCTGCCGACGCTGCTGGAGCTGCCCGACGTCGCCGTGGTCGGCGTCAGCGATGTCGACGCGCGCGTCGCCGGGGAACTCGGTGAACGGCTCGGGTGCGCCTGGTCGGACTCCCACGAGCGGCTGCTCGACACCACGTCGCCGGACTTCGTGCTGGCGCTGGGCGAGCACGCGGAGATGCCGCGGGAGGCCGGGCTGCTGCTCGACCGGCGCATCCCGTTCGCGATGGAGAAGCCGTGCGGTACCGACGCCGGGCAGGTGCGCGCGCTCGCGGACCGCGCGGCGGCGGAGGGTGCGTTCGCGGCCGTGCCGTTCGTGTGGCGGCAGAGCGAGCTGCTCACGGTGATGCGGGAGCGGTTCGCCGACGCCGACATCGCCCACCTGTCGTTCCGCTGGATCGCGGGGACGCCGGCGCGCTACACCGACTCCGGCTGCGGGTGGATGCTCGACCCGGCCCGCTCGGGCGGCGGCTGCACGATCAACCTCTCCGTCCACATGATCGACCTGGCCCGCGTGCTGTTCGGTGACCCGGTGGAGGTGGCGGCGGCCGTCATGGCGAACACCGCCCACGGGCTCGACGTCGAGGACTACTCGCTCGTGACGCTGCGCAGCGGCGGCCGGACCTTCCACGTGGAGACGGGCTACCTGCTGCCGGCCCGGCACTCGACGTTCGACAT
This sequence comes from Pseudonocardia adelaidensis, assembly GCF_039543345.1. Classification (NCBI taxonomy): domain Bacteria; kingdom Bacillati; phylum Actinomycetota; class Actinomycetes; order Pseudonocardiales; family Pseudonocardiaceae; genus Pseudonocardia; species Pseudonocardia adelaidensis. Next base: position 299,278 of record NZ_BAABJO010000003.1, read on the forward strand.
GCGCTTCAGCGTCAAGGCCCGCTCCCACTACCTGATCGCGACGGGACTGCGGGACGTGGAGGTCGTCGGGCCGGACGGTGCCGTCGAGCACCTCCGCGTGCACACCACGAACGTGCCGCACTACCCCGTGTTCGTCCGCGACGTGCTCCGCCGGGCGCGCGCGGGCGAGCCGCCGATCGCGTCGCTGACCGACATGGCCGCGGCGATGGACCTGGTCCAGGAGGCGTACCGCATGGGAGGGATCAACCGTGGGTGAGCGTGGCACGGGGCTGCTGCTGGTGATGATCGACATCGATCCGGCGTACGAGGAGGACTTCAACCGCTGGTACGACGAGGAGCACTTCCCGGAGCGGATGCAGTGCCCGGGGTTCCTGTCGGCACGGCGGTTCGTGAGCGTGGAGGGTGAACCGAAGTACCTGGCGTTCTACGAGCTGGAGAACCCCGAGGTCCTCGACTCCCCCGAGTACCGGGCGATGCAGCCGCCGAGCGAGTGGACCCGGAAGCTCACGCCGCACTTCACCGCTCTCACACGCAACGTCTACCGCGACATCACCCCGGAGCTGCCGCCGGAGGGGTCGTTCGTGTTCCCACCGCGGGCCGGGTCCTGACGTGGCAGAGCTGCTGTTCCTGCACCCGGTCGGGCTCGACCGGCAGAGCGTCGCGTTCCTGGGCCTGCTGCCCGTCCGCGCGGTGACGTTCCCCGGCCACGGCGAGCGGCGCCGGGCCCGGCCGGGCCTCACGCTCGCCGACATGGCCGACGAGATCGCCGGCCACCACACCGGCCGGTTCGACGTGGTGGGGGCGTCGCTGGGCGGGATGGTGGCGATGCACCTCGCGCTCGCGCACCCGGGCCTGGTCCGCTCGTTGGTGCTCGCCTGCACCACCCCGCGCGGGGACGCGCAGGTGATGGAGGCGCGGGCCGAGGCCACCGAGGCCCGCGGCGCCGCGGGCATGCTCGACGACACCATGACGCGGTGGTTCACGCCCGAGGCGCTGGAACGCGACCCGGACGCGCCACCGCTCGCGTACGCGCGCGAGCGGTTGCTCGCCATGGACCCGGGCGCGCTGGCCGACACGTGGCGCGCGATCGCCCGCCACGACGTGCTCGACCGGCTGGGCGAGATCGGCGTGCCGGTCACCTGCATCGCGGGCCGTCGGGACAGGTCGACGCCGCTTCCCGTCATGCAGGACCTCGCCGCGCGGCTGCCCGGCGCTCGGCTGGTGGAGATGGACGCACCGCACATGGCGTTCCTGGAACGGCCGCGGGAGTTCGCGGCCGCGGTCCGGGAGCACCTCGCGTGGGTCCGCGGTACGACGGAGGGAGCACACTCGTGATCATCGATCTGCACCGCCACCTGTGGTCGATCTTCGAGCGGTACGCGGCCGCGCGGGAGATCGCCGCCCGGGGAGGGGTCGTGGGGATCCACGCCCACTCCGAGGCGCCCGTGCAGGACGTCGAGGCGCGGGCGGCCGAGATCCGCGCCGAGATGGAGAAGGCGGGCGTCGACCGCTCGTGCCTGCTGCTCGCGGACTACGGGCTGCGCCTCGGCGAGGGCGACAGGTCGATCGTGGAGGAGAACCGCCTCGCCACCGACCTCGCCCGCGCGGACCCGGACCACTTCATCGCGTTCGTCGGCGTCGACCCGCGCCGGCCCGACGCGGTCGACATCGTCCGGGACGCGCTCGACGCCGGGGCGCGCGGCCTGAAGCTGCACCCGTGCTCCGGGTACTCGCCCGCCGACCCCGTCTGCCGCCCGCTCTACGCCCTCGCGGGCGAGCGCGGCGTCCCGGTGGCGGTGCACACGGGCGCGATGGCCGCGCCGCTGGTCAGCACCTATGCGAGCCCACTGCACATCGACGAGCCCGCGGCCGACTTCCCGGACACGAACTTCGTGGTCCTGCACGCCGGGCAACGCGCCTGGTTCCCGCTGGCGCTGGACATCGCGCGGTGGAAGCCGAACGTGTACCTCGAGCTCTCGCTGTGGCAGGGCCTGCTGATCGAGGACGAGGCGCGGTTCATCGGCCGGGTCTCCGAGATCAAGCACGGCATCGGGCTGGGCCGGGTCGTGTTCGGCAGCGACTGTCCCGGCATCTCCAAGGTGATGCCGCTGCACACCTGGGTGGACGCCTTCCGCGCCCTCCCGGAGACTGCGCGCCGGCACGGGGTGGAGATCACCGACGACGAGGTCGGGCAGATGCTGGGCGGCACCGCGGCGGCGCTGATGGGGCTGTCGCGGTGACCGCGCCGCAGGCCCGCCGGCTCGCCGGCAAGGTCGCGATCGTGACCGGCGGTGGCTCGCGGGCGGCCGGCGTCGGCACGGGGCGCGCCGCCGCGGTGCTGTTCGCCCGGCACGGGGCGCGGGTCCTCGTGGTCGACCGCGACGAGAAGTCCGCCCGGGAAACCGTCGACATGATCGGCGAGGACGGCGGGGAGGCACTGGCCCACGTGGCCGACCTGACCTCGGACCGCGACTGCGCGGCGATGGCCGGTGCCGCCGTCGAGCGGTGGGGCCGGATCGACGTGCTGGACAACAACGTCGGGACCGAGGGCCCCGGCACCATCCTGGACGTCGACGGGACCACCTGGGACACGATCATGCGGGTCAACGTCTCGACGATCGTGAACGCGAGCCGCGCGGTGGTCCCGGTGATGGCGGAGGGAGGCGGTGGGGCGATCGTCAACCTGTCGTCGATCTCGGCGTTCCGCCCGCGCGGGCTCACCCCGTACACGGCGGCGAAGGGCGCGGTGATCGCGCTGACCCGCGCCATGGCGATCGACCACGCCGCGCAGGGGATCCGGGTCAACTGCATCGCCCCGGGCCCGATCTACACTCCGATGGTGTCGGCAGACGGGATGTCCGACGAGCTGCGCGAGCGCCGCCGCACCGCCTCGCCGCTCGCGATCGAGGGCACCGGCTGGGACGTCGGGCACGCCGCGGTCTTCCTCGTGTCCGACGAGGCCCGCTACATCACAGGGGCGGTGCTGCCGGTCGACGGCGGCGTCTCGATCCGGAGCCCGGACCGATGAGCGAGCGTCAGCGAGCGAATCACCAGCACAGTGCTCGCGCGAAGCGCCGACCGAGCGTCAGCGAGGGAGAGCGGTGAGCGGGACCGCGCCGACCGGGCCGCGGACCGGCACCCGGATCCAGTCGGTCACCCGGGCCGCCAACCTGCTCATGCTGATCGCGTCGCTCCCGGAGCACGAGCGGTCGGCGCCCCGCCTCGCGGCCGAGCTGGGCACGTCGGTGCCCACCGTGTACCACCTGCTGAACACGCTGGTCGACGCCAAGCTGCTCACCCGGGACGAGCGCAAGCAGTACCGGTTCGGGTTCGCGATGGAGGTGCTGTCGGTCGCCTACGCCCAGCAGACCGTTCCGCCACCGGAGCTGCTCACCCCGCTGAAACGGATCACCGAGGTCACCGGGGAGAGCGCGTACCTGTCGGCGTGGCGCAGCGGGAACCCGGTGGTGCTCGCCCGCCTCGAGGGCACCCACGCGGTGCAGGTGACCAACCTGCGCCCGGGTTACCGCGGCGCCGCGAACGCCCGTGCGTCGGGGAAGGTGCTCCTCGCGTTCGCCGAGCCCGGAGACCGCGACCGCTACCTGGCCGTGCACGGGCTCGAACGGATGACCGACCGGACGATCATCGACGCCGACGTCTTCGCCGAGGAGCTCGCCCGCGTGGCCAAGCAGGGTTACGCGACGGACGTCGAGGAGTTCTCCGACGGGGTGGCCTGCATCGCCGTGCCCATCTGGAGCGGCGGGATCCTCATGGGCTCGTACACGATCTCGGCGCCCGTGGAGCGCTACCGGCGGCGACGTGCGGACTACCTGGAGCGGCTGAGGGAGGCCGTGGAGATGCTCGCCGAACCCGAGCACGGGGAGGCGGCGGGCAACTAACCTCCTCACGGGTGACCACGTAGCAGTCGAAGGAGCCTGCGATGACGGACGAGGAGCGCTGGTCCGCCCGTTCCACCGCGGAGTGGGAGGGGCTCCTGGCCGCCACCCACGTCGGCTTCGACGTGCGCGTGCCCGACGACTCCCCGGGCTCGTTCTCGGGCGAGGTCGTCCGCAGGCGGCTGGGCGCCGTCAGCATCGTCGACTGCCGGTGCCACCCGTGGGTCGGGCGCAGGGGCGCCGGCGTCATGGGCGACGAGGGCGAGGGCCGGTTCGGCGTGCAGCTCGTGCTGCGGGGTGCCGAGCGCATCCGCCGCGGCGGGGTCGAGCGCCTGCTCTCCGCGGGCGACCTCGGCATCTGGGACGGCACGGGCGGCCTCGGCATCGAGGTGCTCGCCCCGTTCGTCAAGCGCACGCTGGTGTTCCCGCGGGAGCTCGTGCTGGCCGCCAGCCCGCGCCTGGCCGACGTCCAGGACGTGCCCGGGTTCGGCAGCCTCCCGGGTGCGCGGCTGCTGGCGCGCTACACCGAGGCCGTCATGGCGGAGCTCCCGGGGATGGACGAGGCCACCCGCGCGACGGCCGGGGACGTCACCCTCGAACTGCTGCGCGCCGCGGTGGAACCGCTGCTGCCCGCCCACCGGGAGGCCCGGCTGGAGGCGCTGCGGGCGCGCGCCCGGCGGGTGGCGCGCGCCCGCCTCACCGACCCCGCGCTGGGGCCGGAGGCGATCGCGGCCGAGCTGTCGGTGTCGCTGCGCACCCTGCACGCGGCGTTCGAGGGCAGCGGCGACACCGTGTCGTCGATGGTGCGCCGGGCCCGGCTCGCCCGGTGCCACCAGGACCTGACCGACGCGAACGGCGGCACCGTCACCGAGATCGCCTACCGGTGGGGGTTCTCGGACGCCACGCACTTCTCCCAGGCGTTCAAGCGCGAGTACGGCTGCTCCCCGCGCGAGGTGCGTGCACGCAGCACCACGTATCGCCGCGCGGAGCCGATGGTCTGACGCCCCGGCGGTTCCTAACGTCGCCGCCATGACCGGGAGCATGGCGGGTAGGGCCGGGCTGGTGACCGGTGCGGCCGGGGGCATCGGCAGGGCGTGCGCGGTCCGCTTCGCCGCGGAGGGCGCCTCGGTGGTCGTCTCCGACCTGGAGTCGGCCCGCGCGGGCGGCGAGGAAACCGTCGCGATGATCCGGAAGGCGGGCGGGACGGCCGAGTTCTTCCCCTGCGACGTGGCCGACGCCGGAGCCGCCGAGGCGCTCGTGGCGCACGTCGTCGAGCGGTACGGGCAGCTGGACTTCGCGCACAACAACGCCGGGATCGGCGGGAGCAACGGGCGGCTCGCCGACATCTCCGACGAGGACTTCGACCGCATCATCGCCGTCAACCTGCGCGGCACGTTCCTGGGGATGAAGCACCAGATCCGGGCGATGCTCGGCAACGGCGGCGGCGCGATCGTCAACACCTCGTCGAACGCGGGGCTGCGCGGCGTCCGGCTGCTGTCGCCGTACACGGCGAGCAAGCACGGCATCGTCGGCCTGACGCGCAACGCCGCCGTCGAGTACGCCGACGACGGGATCCGGGTCAACGCCGTGTGCCCAGGCGCGATCGTGACGCCGCTGATGATGCGCGGTTCGCCGGAGCGGGCGCTGGAGATCCGGCGCCCTCAGGCGATGAGCCGGTTCGGGCAGCCGGAGGAGGTCGCCGCGGCCGTCGTCTGGCTCTGCAGCCCGGACGCGTCGTTCGTCACCGGGGTGGCGATGCCGGTCGACGCGGGATCGGTCGCGGGCTGGTGAGCGTGGCCGAGGTCCGGATGCCGCGGCTGTCGGAGTCGATGGCCGAGGGCACGATCGTGCGCTGGTTGCACGGGGCGGGCGACGAGGTCGACGCGGGCCAGGAGATCGCCGAGATCGAGACGGACAAGGCGGTCGTCGGGCTCGAGGCCGAGGCCGCGGGCGTGCTGGAGATCGTCGTGCCGGAGGGTGGGTCGGCCGCGGTCGGCGCGGTGATCGCGCGCCTCGGCGGCGCCCCGCCCGGGCCACCCACCCGGCCGATCGCCTCCCCGCTGGCGCGTCGGCGGGCCCGCGAGCTCGGCGTGGACCTGCACGGGCTGGCCGGCACCGGGCCGCACGGGCGCATCGTGCGCGACGACGTGGAAGGCGCGGCGCGTTCCGCGGAACCCACCCCCTCCCCGGAGCGGGCGCTGCTCGGCCGGATCCGGCAGGCCACGGTCCGCAGGCTCGCCGACGCCGCAGCCGTGCCGGTGTTCACCCTCACGGCGGAGGCCGACGCGAGCGCCGCCGCCCGGCTGCGCGCCGAGCTGGCCGGGCTCGCCGACCCGGCGCCCACGGTCACCGACCTCGTCGTGTCCGCGGCGGGTCGCGCGTTGCGCGAGCACCCCGCGATGAACGCATCGGCCGCCGAGGGTGCGGTGCTGCGCCACCCCCGCCCGCACGTGGGCGTGGCGGTGGACACCGAGGACGGCCTGGTCGTGCCGGTGGTGCGCGACCCGGGATCGCCGGTGGCGGTCGCGGCCGAGGCGCGCGAGCTCGTGGGCCGGGCCCGCGCCGGCGCCGCCACCCCGGCCGACCTGGACGGCGCGACGTTCACCGTCTCGAACCTCGGCATGTTCGGCGTGGCCGAGTTCGCGGCGGTGATCGTGCCCCCGCAGGCCGGGATCCTCGCCGTCGGCGCGGTGCGGGAGCTGCCGCGCGTGCGCGACGGAGCGGTCGTCGCCGTGCCGGTGATGGCGCTGACCCTGACCTGCGACCACCGCGTCGTCGACGGCGCGCAGGCCGCGCGGTTCCTCGCCCGCCTGGTGGCGCTGCTCGAACGCCCGCTGGCCCTGATGATCGAGGAGGGGAAGTCGTGACCGACATCCTGGGCGCGTACTGGACCACCGCCGGGCCGGTGACGATCCGCACCGGGCGCGAATGGAGCCTGTTCGGCTGGGAGGAGCGCTGCGCGCAGGCCGTCGAGTCCGGGATGACCGGTCTCGGGCTGTGGCACGCCGACCTCGCGCACCTGCTCGAGACCCGATCCCTGGCCGACATCGGCGCGGTGTTCCGCGACCACGGGCTCGTGCACCTCGAGCTGGAGTTCCTCGACGACTGGTTCGTCGGCCCCGACCACCCCGGCCGGGCGGCCGCCGACGAGCGGCGGCGGCTGCTGTTCGACGCGGCCGCCGCGCTCGGGGCCCACCACATCAAGATCGGCAACCTCGCCCGCTCGGCGGCGTCGCTCGCCCAGCTCACCGACGCCTTCGGCGCGCTGTGCCGGGACGCCGCCCGGCACCACGACTCGCTCATCACCTACGAGCTGATGCCGTTCGACATCAACACGACCTCGCTCGCCGACGTGCTGCAGATCCTGGACGGCGCCGACGAGCCCAACGGCGGCATCGCGATCGACACCTGGCACCTCGGGAAGATGGCGATCGCCCCGGAGGACCTGCGGGTGATCGACCCCCGCCGGCTGCTCTACGTCGAGCTCTCCGACGGCCAGGTCGCGAACATGCCCGACCACTCGGAGGAGACCACCCGGTTCCGGCGCCTGCCCGGCGAGGGGGAGTTCGACATCCCCGGCTACGTCCGCGTGCTCGCGGAGATCGGCTACCACGGCCCGTGGGGCGTCGAGGTCCTCTCCGACGCACTGCGGGCACTGCCCATCGACGAGATGTTCCGCCGCACCGTCGCCTCGGCGCTGGCCCAGTTCGAAGGAGTGCGCCCGTGAAACCGGCCGAGATGTTCCGGCACATGATCCGGATCCGGGAGTTCGAGGAGCGGGTGAAGCGCACCTTCACCGAGCACCCCGGCGTGATCCGCGGGCACACGCACCTCGCGGACGGGGCCGAGGCGTCGATCGTCGGGTCGGTGGCGGCGATGCGCCCGGGCGACCAGCTGGTGTCCACCTACCGGTGCCACGGCTACCCGATCGCGCTGGGCAGCGACACGTCGGCGCTGATGGCCGAGATCTACGGGCGCGCCACCGGCATCTGCGGCGGCTACGGCGGCTCGATGCACCTCGCCGACCCGGAACGCGGGTTCCTCGGCACCTCCGGGATCGTCGGGCAGAACATCCCGCAGGGCACCGGCGCCGCGTACGCCGCGCAGCTGCGCGGGCGCGGCGAGGTCGTCCTGACGTTCTTCGGCGACGGCGCGTCCAAGCAGGGCGCCTTCCACGAGTCGCTCAACATCGCGGCCGTCTGGAAGCTGCCGGTGGTCTTCGTGATGGAGAACAACAGCTACAGCGCCGGAGTGCGCACCGACCTGGAGGACGCCAACGCCGCCGCGGGCGAACCGCTCGCCACGAAGGCGCGCGCCTACAGCATCCCCGGCGTGACGATCGACGGCGGCGACCCGCTGCTCGTGCACGAGACGGTGGCCGCCGCCGTGGAGCGCGCGCGGGCGGGGGAGGGGCCGACGCTCGTCGAGTCGCGGGTCTACCGGCTCTCCGCGCACGGCAACTCGATCGCCCCGCCGGGCGTCCCGCTGCACTACCCCGAGCACGAGGCCGTGACGAAGTACGGCAACGCCGAGGAGTACGAGGCCGCCAAGCGCGGTGACCCGGTGCCGCGGTTGCGCGCCCGCCTCGTCGGGAGCGGGGAGCTCACCGCGGACGATGCCGACCGGATCGCCGCCGAGGCGCGCGCCGAGATGCAGGCCGCCGTCGACTTCGCGCTGGCGAGCCCCCATCCCGAGCCCGCAGCGGCCCTGTCCCACGTGTACGCCTGAGGAGGCCGCCGTGACCGGTGTGACGACCCGCGAACTGACCTATGCGGCCGCGACCAACGAGGCCGTGCACCTGGAGATGGCCCGCGACGAGGACGTCGTGCTGTTCGGGCAGAGCGTCGCCGGCAGCCCCGACGACCCGTTCGTACGGGCCTTCGGCCCCGACCGGGTGCGGGTCACGCCGATCTCGGAGACCGCCGAGATCGGCATGGCGGCCGGGGCGGCGCTGGCGGGCAAGCGCCCCGTCGTCGACTGCACGATGGCCGAGTTCCTGCTCGTCGCGATGGACCAGGTCGTGAACGAGGCCAACCGGTTCCACTACATGAGCGGCGGGCGGGTCACCGCCCCGCTGGTGCTCAAGGCCGGCTACGGGTTCACGGCGGGCTGGGCGGGCCAGCACACCGGCTCGATCTACGGGATGTTCATGGGCGTGCCGGGGCTGAAGGTCGCGCTCCCCTCCACCCCCGCCGACGCCAAGGGGCTGATGGCGAGCGCGATCCGCGACGACAACCCGGTGCTCTTCCTGCACCACTACCTGCTGCTCCTGGAGCAGGGCCCGGTGCCCGACGGCGAGCACCTCGTGCCGTTCGGGACGGCCGACGTCAAGCGGTCCGGTTCCGACGTCACGGTCGTCGCGACCGGGTGGACGGTGCACCGCGCGCTCGCCGCCGCCGAGCGGCTCGCCGCCGACGGCATCGACGTCGAGGTGATCGACCCGCGCACGATCGCGCCGCTGGACACGGCCACGATCCTCACCTCGGTCGGGAAGACGGGACGGCTGGTGCTCGTCGACCAGGCGACGCGGCACTCCTCGGTGGCCACGGTGATCGCGGGCGAGGTGGCCGAGCACGGCTTCTCCGCGCTGCGCGCCCCGATCGTCCAGGTCACGGCGCTGGACGCGTCGATCGCCTACGCGAAGCCGATGGAGGACTACGTGCTGCCGGACGAGGACAAGATCGTCGCGGCGGTGCGGCGAGTAACGGTCCGGGGAGCCGCGTGAACGCCGAGCAGGCGCGATCGTTGCTGCGCACGATGTGGCGGATCCGCGCGTTCGAGGAGCGGGTCGGACGGCTCAAGCGCTCCGACGAGGTGCACGGCCTGATCCACCTCTCCACCGGCGGCGAGGGCGTGGCCGCGGCGGTCTGCGGGCAGCTGCGGGACGGCGACGTCGTCTACAGCGGGCACCGCGCGCACGGCCACGTGATCGCGAAGGGCGCACCGCTGCCGGAGACGATGGCCGAGCTGATGGGCCGTGCGGGCGGCCTGTGCCGGGGCATGGGCGGATCGATGCACCTGGTCGACGTCGCGCACGGGATGCTCGGCGCCACCGGGGTCGTCGGCGGGACGGTGCCCGCGGCGCTGGGCAGCGCGCTCGCCGCCCGGATGCGCCGTGAGTCCACCGAGGGCGAGGACACGGTCTCGGTCGTCTTCTTCGGCGACGGGGCGGTGCAGGCGGGCACGTTCGCCGAGTCGGTGAACATCGCGGCACTGTGGCGGCTCCCGGTCGTGCTGGTCTGCGAGAACAACGGGTTCGCCGAGTTCACCCCGCGCTCGGCGCACACCCCGGTGGAGCGGGTGAGCGACCTCGTCGCGCCGTGGGGGATCACCGCCGCGACCGTCGACGGCAACGACGCCGTCGCCGTGTGGGAGGAGTTCGCGCGGCTGCTGGCCGGGGTCCGCGCAGGGGACGGCCCGGCCCTGCTGGAGGCGCTCACCCACCGGCTGCGCGGGCACTACGAGGGCGACCCCGACCGCTACCGCGATGCCATCGCCACCGAGGAGTGGCAGCAGCGCGACCCCGTCCTGCGGCTGGAACGCACCGGCATCGCGCACGGCTGGTTCGACACCGACGAGGCGAAGGCCGTGCGGGAGGCGGCGCACGCCGAGGTGGAGGACGCCGTCACGTGGGCGCGGGAGAGCCCGTGGCCCACCCCCGAGCTCGCGGCCTCACTGGTGTACGGGTCATGAGGACCACGTACGCGAAGGCCGTGGGCCGGGCACTCGGCGAGGCGATGCGGGCCGACGAGCGCGTGCTGGTGATCGGCGAGGACGTCTCGGCGGGCGGGCCGTTCACGATCACCAGCGGCCTGGTCGAGGAGTTCGGCGCCGACCGGGTCCGGGACACCCCGATCAGCGAGGCCGCGATCACCGGCATCGCGATCGGCGCCGCCCAGTCCGGGCTGCGACCGGTCCTCGAGATCATGTACATCGACTTCCTGACCCTCGCCCTGGACCAGCTCGTCAACATGGCGGCCAAGGCGCGGTTCATGTCGGGCGGGCAGCTGTCCGTCCCGATGGTGCTGCGGACCCAGGGCGGAGCCGGCCAGCGGGCGGGCGCCCAGCACTCGCAGAGCCTGGAGAGCTGGCTGTGCCACGTGCCGGGGCTCAAGGTCGTGATGCCCAGCCGGGCGGTGGACGCGGCCGGGCTGCTGGCCGCCGCGATCGCCGACCCGGACCCGGTGGTCGTGGTCGAGAACAAGACGCTCTACTTCCGGGCCGAGGAGGTCCCGGACGTGGTGGCCCCGGCGCCGATCGGACGTGCCGCCGTGCTGCGACCGGGCCGCGACGCCACCGTGGTCGCCCTGTCCCGGATGGTGCACGAGGCCCTCACCGCGGCCGACGAGCTGGCGCGCGACGGGATCGAGGTCGAGGTGATCGACCCCCGCACGCTGGTGCCGCTCGACCTCGACACGATCGCGGACTCGGTCGCGCGCACGAACCACCTGGTGGTGGCGCACGAGGCGGTCGGCACGGGGGGCTTCGGCGCCGAGGTCGCGGCGGCCGTCGGCCACGCGGCCTTCGACGACCTGGACGCCCCGGTCGAGCGCGTCGCCGCGCCCTTCCGGCCGATCCCCGTGAGCCCGGGGCTGGAGGACGCCCACCTCCCCGGGGCGGCGGAGGTCCGCGCCGCCGTGCTCACCGTGTTGAACAGGAGCGTGCGGTGAGACGCCTGGTGGCGGCCGTCGCGGCGGCCCTCTGCCTGGTCGGGACCGCCGCCTGCGGGGCGGCCCGGCCCGCGTCGGACCTGGCGGCCGACCGGCGCGTGCACGTCGTCGACCCCTACGGCGCCGACCCGGCCACCGAGGGACAGCCGAAGCGCGGCGGGACGCTGCTGATCGGCAACGACCGCGAGCTCGTCGGCTTCGACCCGACCGTCCAGTCCGGCAACATCATCGCCCCCGCCGTCTACGACCTGCTGCTGCGGATGTCGCCGGACGGCAAGGCGCAGCCCTACCTCGCGAGGTCGATGGAGTCCCCGGACGGCGGCCGCACCTGGCTCATGGGCCTGCGGGGAGGCGTCACGTTCTCCGACGGCACGCCGCTCGACGCGAACGCGGTGATCATCAACACCCAGCGCCACATCGACATCGCCACGTCACCCGCGCACGTATACGCGAGCGAGATCGCCGGGATGCGGGCCGTGGACCCGCTCACCGTCGAGTTCACGCTGAACGAGCCGTACGGCGACTTCCCGGTGGTGTTCGCCCAGTCGTTCAACTCGGGGACGCTCGGCATGATCATCTCTCCGGCGGCACTGGCCCGGTGGGGCGACCAGATCGGCGCCCACCCCGTCGGCGCGGGGCCGTTCGTGCTGCAGGACTGGGTGCGCGACAACCGGATGCGGCTGGTGCGCAACGAGCACTACTGGCAGGCCGGCCTGCCCCACCTCGACGGCATCGAGGTGCGCCCGCTCTCGGACACCGAGACCCGCTACGCCAGCATGCAGAACGGCGACGTCGACATGATCTACGGCGGGTACAACACCGAGCTGGTGCGCGCCGCGGCCGACCCGAACCTGCGCGAGTACTACGGACCCGGCAACGGCGGGTTCTTCTTCTACTTCAACTTCAACCGCCCCCCGTTCGACGACCGCCGCATGCGCGAGGCCGTGATCCGCGCGATCGACCTCGACGCGCTGGGCGCGAGCCAGTACTCGGGCCAGCTGATCCGGGCGAGCAGCCTGTTCGCCGACGACAGCCCGTACCACACGCAGGAGGCCGCGGACGCGTGGCCAGCGTACGACCCGGAGGAGGCGCGGCGCCTCGTCGCGGACTACGAGGCGGACGGCGGCCAGGCGCGGTTCACGTTCTCGACCAGCCGCACCGAGGTGACGCTCGGGGAGTTCGTGCAGGCGCAGATGGCCGCCGTCGGGATCGAGGTCGAGCCGAAGTTCTTCGACCTCGCCGAGTTCACCACGCGGGTCGTGCAGGGCACCGACTTCGAGCTCGCCAGCTGGGTGAACACGTTCGACTACCCGTACCCGGCCGTCGCCCGGCTGCTGCGCAGCGACGGCAACCTCAACTACGGGCGCTACTCCAACCCGGAGGTGGACGCGCTGCTCGACCGGGCCGCGGTCACCACCGACGAGGCGGAGCGCACGGCCGACTACCAGCGGGTGGAGCTGCTGGCCGGCCAGGACGTCGCCGTCGGCTGGCTGGCCCGCAGCTACCTGTCGACGATCACGAAGCCGGACGTGCGCGGGATGCAGCGCTACCTTTCCCGCGACACCTTCTACGCCACGCTCTGGCTCGATCGTTAGACATCTGCGACACAAGATTGTCGACAATATGGTTGCCATGCTTCGGGCCCGGGGGCTACGGTCGCCGGATCCGGCCCCACCAACTCAATGGGGAGTTGAGAACGATGCGGCAGGCCCACCGCCCGTCGAGGTTCCTCGCGCTCGTCGCGACCGCTGTCGCCAGCGCGCTGCTCGCGGCGTGCGGCGCCGCGCCCGGCATCAACGCACCCGCCGACGTGGCGAACCGGGTCCGCACCATCAACCCCTACGGCGGTGACCCGGCCCAGGAGGGTGCGCCGAAGGACGGTGGGACCCTCCTGCTCGGCATGGACCGCGAGATCGTCAGCTTCGACCCGACCGTCCAGAACGCGAACCAGGCCGCGTCGGCCATCTACGACTACCTGCTGAAGCTCGGCCCGAAGGGCGAGATCGAGCCCTACATCGCCCGGTCGATGGACACCTCCGACGGCGGGCTCACCTGGAGGATGGCGCTCACGCCCGGCGTGCGGTTCTCCGACGGCACCCCGTTCGACGCCGAGGCGGTGATCACCAACACCCAGCGGCACATCGACAAGGTCTCCTCGCCCGCGCACCAGCTGACCGAGCGCATCGAGTCGATGCGCGCGGTCGACCCGACCACCGTGGAGTTCCGGCTCACCGAACCGACCGGCGACTTCGCCAGCGGCTTCGCGCAACCCTTCAGCACCGGCAGCCTCGCCTTCGTCGTCTCCCCGGCCGCGCTCGCGAAGTACGGCGACGACATCGGCAAGCACCCGGTCGGCGCCGGCCCGTTCACGTTCGTGGACTGGGTGCGCGACAACCGCCTCGTCATGGCCAAGAACCCCGACTACTGGCAGCAGGGCCTTCCCCACCTCGACGGGCTGGAGTTCCGGCCGCTCCCCGACACCGAGTCGCGCTGGGCGTCGATCGTCAACGGCGACGTCGACGTGGTCTTCGGCGGCTACATCGTCGAGCTCTCGCGGGCGATGGCCGACCCGAACCTCACGACGTACTACGCCACGGCCAACGGCGCCGAATGGGTGTACTTCAACTTCGCGCGGCCCCCGTTCGACGACCACCGGATGCGCGAGGCCGTGATCCGGGCGATCAACGTGAACGCGCTGAGCGTGAGCCAGTACGACAACCAGCTGCAGCCCGCGAAGAGCGTCTTCGGCGACGACAGCCCGTACCACGACCCGGCCGCGTCGGACGCGTGGCCCGCGTTCGACCCCGAGCGCGCCAAGCAGCTCGTCGACGAGTACCGGGCATCCGGCGGGAACCCCGACTTCACGTTCAAGACCTCCAACGCACCCAACCGGGTCGCCTTCGGCGAGTTCATCCAGGCGCAGATGGCCGCGATCGGCATCAACGTCCAGCTGCAGTTCTACGACCTGGCCCAGTTCTCGTCCGCCGTCGTGCAGAGCAACGACTTCCAGCTCACGAGCTGGGTGGGCGGGCCGTGGGAGTCGCCCTACCCGGCCGTGCACCGGCTCTTCCGCACCGACGGCCCCGGCAACTACGGCAAGTACTCCAACCCCCGGATGGACGAGCTGCTGGACCAAGCCCTCAACGCCGCCGACCCCGCGGAGCGGGCGCGGATCTACCAGCAGGTCGACCTGCTCGCCAACCAGGACCTCGTGCTGGGCTGGTACAGCCGCGGCTACCTCTCGACGATCGCCAAACCCGACGTGAAGGGCATCGTCCGCTACGTCTCGCGAGACATGTTCTACGCCACCGTCTGGCTCGACCGCTGACGGACCGGCCTGGGGTCCCGGCACCCGGGGTAGGCGTGGCCCGGGGGCCTCTGCGGCGCCGCACATGGTGGAACGGGCGAGTCGAGGGCATTGCCGAATCGGGGGCGCGCTGCCCAGGCTTGATCATGACAGACGGCATGAGATCCGCTGTGCTGTGCGCCGACGAAAGGACGGTTCGCCCCATGACCGAGCTGGTGCCTGCCCTGCCCGAGGAGTCCTTCGAGCGCGTGCTCTGCGTCGTCGCCCACCCCGATGACATGGAGTACGGCACCTCCGCCGCCGTCGCGCGCTGGACGGCGCGCGGGATCGAGGTCGGCTACCTGCTGCTCACCCGAGGGGAGGCGGGCATGCCGAACCCGCCGGAGGAGACCGCGCGCCTGCGCCTCGCCGAGCAGCGGGCAGCGTGCGCGGCCGTCGGCGTCGAGCACCTCACCGTGCTCGAACACCCCGACGGCATGCTCGTCTACGGCCTGGACCTGCGCCGCGACATCTGCCGGGAGATCCGCCGGTTCCGACCGGACGTCGTGATCGGGTCCGGGTTCGCGGTGGAAACGCCGATGGGCTTCGACCAGGCGGACCACCGGGCCGCCGGCCTGTCGACCGTCGACGCGGTGCGCGATGCCGGCAACCGGTGGGTCTTCGCGGAGCAGATCGACGACGAGGGACTCGAGCCCTGGAGCGTGCGGTGGATCCTCGTCCCGGGGATCGCCGCGAACCTCGACGTGACCCACGGCGTCGACGTCACCGGCGAACCGCTGCGGCGCGGCGTCGCGTCACTGGAGGCGCACGCCGCGTACCTGGCCGCGCTCCCGGGCCATCCCGCGCCCGCGGACTTCATCCCGATGATCCTCGCGATGAACGGGAAGGAGATGGGGGTCGCGCACGCGGTGCTGTTCCGGGCCCACGACCTGCAGGCGCCGCCGCCGCTGCTCACCGAGGCCATCGCCGACACCTGACACCGCGCACGTGACACCGCGCACGTGACACCGTGCCCGCCCGGCCGGACGACACCATCCGCGATCCGCGTCATGCCACCAGCTCGGCCCGGCGGCGCTCCATCAACCGCAGGATCATCGGCGTGAAGATCAGCTGCATCGCGAGGTCCATCTTCCCGCCGGGGCACACGATGGTGTTCGGCCGGGACATGAACGAGTTGTGCAGCATCGCGAGCAGGTAGGGGAAGTCGATCCCGTGCGGGTCGCGGAAGCGGATGATCAGCATCGACTCGTCGGCCGTCGGGATCGTGCGGGCGATGAACGGGTTGGAGGTGTCCACGGTGGGCACGCGCTGGAAGTTCACGTCGGTCCGGGAGAACTGCGGGCAGACGTAGTTCACGTAGTCCGGCATGCGGCGCAGGATGGTCTCGGTCACCGCTTCTGCAGTGTAGCCGCGCGTCACCTTGTCGCGGTGCAGTTTCTGGACCCACTCGAGGTTGATCACCGGGACGACGCCGACGCGCAGGTCCGCGTGCCGGGCGATGTCGACGGTGTCCGTGACGACCGCCCCGTGCAGGCCCTCGTAGAACAGGAGATCGGTGTCGTCCGGCAGGCTCTCCCACGGGGTGAACGTGCCGGCCTGCTGCCCGTAGGGGGCGGCCTCGCCCTCGTCGTGCAGGTATCTGCGGATCTTGCCGGTGCCGGTCTCGCCGTAGGTGCGGAAGAGCTCCTCGAGCTGGTCGAAGAGGTTGGCCTCGGGGCCGAAGTGGCTGAAGGTGTGGTCGCCGCGGGCGTGTGCGTCGGCCATCGCGGCCTTCATCTCGGCGCGGTCGTAGCGGTGGAAGCTGTCGCCCTCGACGTATGCGGCGTCGACGCCTTCCCGGCGGAAGATCTGCTGGAACGTGCGCATCACCGATGTGGTGCCCGCGCCGGACGAGCCGGTGATCGAGATGATCGGGTGCTTCCGTGACATGTGCTCTGCCTCCTCTCAGCGCAGCGGTCGACCAGTGCGACCTCCGCCGCCGTCCCGACGATCAGCGGGGAGCGCTGGTGCAGGGCGGTGGGGACGACGTCGAGCGCCCGGCCGCGTCCCGTGCTCGCCGCGCCCCCGGCCTGCTCGACGAGGAACGCGACGGCGTTGACCGCGTGGATCTTGTGGCCGGGGCCGGCGTACACACCGCCGCGGGTGAGGATCCGGTGCGCCTCGGCGGCGAGCGGCGCGGCCTGGTGCACCGCCGGCTGCCGGAACCGCCGGTGCGACGCGTCGATCACGAACCCGCCCGCGAGCGGTGGCACCCGGAGCGCCTCCCGGGTGAGGACGAACTCGCCGCGCGCGGGATCGAGGGTGAACGCGTACACGCCCCGGCCGAGGGTCAGCACGAGCGCCGTGGCCTGCCCGTAGAGGGCGTAGCCCGCGCAGACCTGTGCCGTGCCGGGCTGCAGGAAGTCCTGGGCCGTCGCGCCCACCCCCGGCCATGGCGTGCGCAGGATCGAGAAGATGCTGCCGGCGCACGCGTCGGGGTCGGTGCCCGGTGATCCGTCGAGCGGGTCGACGGCCAGCAGGTAGTCGCCTCGCGGGTGCACCGCGGATGGCACGTGGAGCTCGTCGGAGGCCATCCCCGCGAGCCGGCCGCTGCGCGCGGCGGCGCGCAGGAAGTAGTCCTCGGCGATCATGGCGAGCTCGTGCCGCATCCCGCCGTGCGTGCCGTGGAGCGCGCCCCCCGCCACGTGCTCGGCGACGGCCCCGCCGGCGACCGCGAGATGGAGGATCAGGGAGTCCAGGTCTGCGCCCTCGGCGCGGTGCCGCCGCCGGTCCTCGACGAGGAACTGCGCGAGGGTCGTCCGGTCGGCGGGCATCGGCTTCCTCCCAACCCGGTCGGCGGATGGAGGGCGGACTGCGTTCCAGCCGCCGGGTCCGAGGCTGCCCGCCGCCGCCGGCCCGGACATCCCCCTCGCGGGGGGTTGGCAGGGGGTCAGGGCCGCGGCGGGCGCCAGCCGAGCTCCGGTACGGCGAGCACGTGCTCGATCAGCAGCCGGGTGGACGGCGTCGGGTCCGGCTGGCTCACGATGTGCCATGGCCGCTCGAGCGGCACACCTGGCACCGGCAGCTCGACGAGCGCGCCGGAGTCCAGCCCGCGGCGCACGGCCTCGCGCGACACGAGCGTGACGCCGAGCCCGGCCACGGCCGCCGCGACGACCGCGCCGTTCGAGCCGAGCGTCATGCGCGGCGGGTCGACGTCGAGGCGCTCCAGGAGGGCCTCGCAGGTGGCCCGCATCCCCGACGCGGGCTCGCGCAGCAGCCACGTCGCGCGCGCCGGGTCGAACCCGGCGCGCTCGTCCGGCGCACCGACCACCACCAGCGCGTTGGGGCTGACCGCGCGCACCCGGGCGGAGAACAGGTCGTCCGGGGGCCGACCGGCGACGACGAGGTCGGCCTCGTGGCGCGCCAGCAGCGGCCACACCCGCCCCCGCGGCGCGACCTCCAGCCGCAGCATCACGCCGGGGTGCTTCGCCCGGAACGACGCGAGCAGGTCCGGGATGAGGAACTCCCCGGCCGTGGTGACCGCGGCCAGCCGGATCGCGCCGTGTTCGGGGTCGGACTCCGCGCGGGCGGCGAGGACGGCCTCGGCGTGCAGGCCCAGGATCCGCCGCGCGTACTCGGCGTACCGCTCCCCGGCCGGGGTGAGCCGGACGCCCCGGCCGTGGCGGGTGACCAGCGGGATGCCCACCTCCGCGCTGAGCGCGCTGACCGCCGACGAGACCGACGACTCGGTGACCACGAGCCGTTCCGCCGCGCCGCGCACCGATCCGCTGTCGGCCAGCTCGACCAGAGCGCGCAACCTGGCGTTGGTGGTCACCTCGTCGTCCGGTCCGTCCCCATCAGGCCGAGCGCACCGTCTTCGCGTGGGCGTCCTCGCGGAACACCCGGCTCGCGAGCAGGTCGGCGGCCTCGATCGTGGTCAGGGCCGCCAGGTCGACCCGCGGGTCGTCCTGGTCGAGGAGCCTACGCGCCTGCCGCAACCGGGCCCGTTCCATCGCGTTGCGGACGCTGCGCGCGTTGGCGAACCACGGTTGCCCGATGCGCCGCTCCAGGTAGGAGCGCAGGACCAGCCGGGCGTCGTCGGAGAGCCGGTAGGCCAGCTCGTCGGTCATCAGGACCGCGATCCGCTCGAGCTCGTCGACCGTGTAGTCCGGGAACGTGATGTGGTGGGCGATGCGGCTCTGCATGCCCGGGTTCGCCGCGAAGAAGACGTCCATCTTGTCGGCGTAGCCCGCCAGGATCACCACGAGGTCGTCGCGGTGGGCCTCCATCACCTGCAGCAGGATCTCGATCGACTCGGAACCGTAGTCCCGGTCGTTCTCGACCTTGTAGAGGTAGTACGCCTCGTCGATGAACAGCACGCCGCCCATCGCACGCTTGATGACGTCCTTGGTCTTCGGCGCGGTGTGGCCGACGTACTCCCCGACGAGGTCGTCGCGGGTGACGCTCACCAGGTGGCCGCGCCGCAGGTAGCCGAGCCGGTGCAGCAGGTCGGCCATCCGCAGCGCGACCGTCGTCTTGCCGGTGCCGGGGTTGCCGGTGAAGCACATGTGCAGGGTCGGTCGCCGCGCGGTGATCCCGTACCGCTCCCGCATCCGGTCGACGAGCAGCAGGGAGGCGATCTCCTCGATGCGCGTCTTCACGGGTGCCAGGCCGACCAGCTCCGCGTTCAGCCTCCCCAGCACCTCGTCGATGCCGGCCTCCCGCCGGGCCGCGGCCAGGTCGACCACGGCATCGGCGGGGAGGTGCGGGGCGGTCTCCTCGTCGCCCGATCCGGCCGCAGGGTCCGGTTGGTACCCGAAAGGCGTGCCGGCCACCGGTCAGCGCTCCCCGTACCGGTCGCCCGCGGGGCGGTCGGTCGCGTAGGAGTGGGTGGTGTAGCGAACCCTGCGGTCGGCCGCCTCCTGCCGTTCGAGCCGGAAGCCGGGCTCCTCCGCCGGCCGCTGCACGATGAACGACAGCGCCGTGGTCTGACGGCCCAGGCTCGCGTCGTAGGCGGTGAGCCGGACGTAGCCGTCCGGCTTGGCCTTGCGGCAGGCGTTGACCTCGAGCAGGATCCCGGCCGGGTCGCGCAGGTCGAACATCGGCAGGCCCCACATCTCCCAGTAGGTGTTGCGGGGGTGGGGGTCGTCGGTGAACTCCACCGACAGCGGCCAGCCCTTCCCCAGGCAGTACTCGATCTGCTTGGTGATCTCCTCGTCCGTGAGGTCGGGCAGGTAGGAGAAGGTGCCCTGGGTGATGCGCACAGTGTGACTCCTCGGGGCTCTCGATCACACCGTCGTCGGCGTCGCGACGACGTCGGGGGTGTCGGTGGACTCGTAGTTGAAGGTGATGTCGCCCCAGGTGGCCAGGGCCATGTCCAGCGCGCGGTTGCGCGAGGCGGCCTTGCGGAGGATGTTCTCGCCGTCGGCGTAGTAGTCGAGGCCCTCGTTCCGCGCCTTGATCATCGCTTCGAGCGCCACCCGGTTCGCCTCGGCGCCCGCCGCGATGCCCATCGGGTGCCCGATCGTGCCGCCGCCGAACTGCAGGATCACGTCCTCGCCGAGGTAGTGGATCAGCTGGTGCATCTGACCGGCGTGGATGCCGCCGGACGCCACGGGCATCACCGCGGGCATCGAGGCCCACTCCTGGTCGAAGTACAGGCCCTTGACCGGGTCGGCGGGCACCCGGTCGAGGCGCAGCGTGTCGTAGAAGCCCGCGGTCGTGTTCGGGTCGCCCTCCAGCTTCCCGACGACGGTCCCGGCGTGGATGTGGTCCACCCCGGCCAGGCGCATCCACTTGGCGATCACCCGGAAGCTCACGCCGTGGGTCTTCTGCCGCGTGTAGGTGCCGTGGCCCGCGCGGTGCAGGTGCAGGAGCACCCCGCCCGCCCGCGCCCAGTTCGCCATCGACTGGATCGCGGTGTAGCCGACCGTCAGGTCGATCATCACCACCACCGAGCCGAGCTCCTTGGCGAACTCCGCCCGCTCGTACATCTGCTCCATGGTCCCGGCGGTGACGTTGAGGTAGTGTCCCTTGATCTCGCCCGTGGCGGCCTGGGCGCGGTTGACCGCCTCCATGCAGAACAAGAACCGGTCGCGCCAGCGCATGAACGGCTGCGAGTTGATGTTCTCGTCGTCCTTGGTGAAGTCCAGGCCCCCGCGCAGCGCCTCGTAGACGACGCGGCCGTAGTTGCGCGCCGAGAGGCCGAGCTTCGGCTTGGTGGTCGCGCCGAGCAACGGCCGGCCGTACTTGTTGAGGTACTCGCGCTCGATGACGACCCCGTGGGCCGGACCCTGGAAGGTCTTCACGTACTGGGTGGGGATCCGCATGTCCTCCAGCCGCAACGCCTTGAGCGGCTTGAACCCGAACACGTTGCCGATGATCGAGCTCGTGAGGTTCGCGATCGAGCCCTCCTCGAACAGGTCGAGGTCGTAGGCGATCCAGGCGATGTACTGGCCCGGCGTGCCCGCAACGGCCTCGATCCGGTAGCACTTCGCCTGGTAGTGCTCGTACGTGGTGAGGCGGTCGGTCCACACCACCGTCCAGGTCGCCGTGCTCGACTCGCCCGCGACGGCGGCGCCCGCCTCCTCCGGGGGCACCCCGTCCTGGGGTGTGATCCGGAAGGTGCAGAGCACGTCCGAGTCCTTGGGCGTGTAGTCGGGCTGCCAGTAGCCCATCTCGGCGTAGGGGATGACGCCGGCGTTCCATCGCTCCGTCATGCCGTCGATGCTCGCGTGCCCGACACCTCTAGGTCCATCGAAACTTCCCCGCGGACACTTGAGTGAAAACCGAAGAATCGGCGATCCCCCGGTGAACCCCCGCAGCGGGGGACGAGGAACCGGCGGGGCCCGCATACCGTCGCCGCCGTCGAGGAGGTGACGTGATGGCGGAGACGGGCTCCCCGTTGCTGGTCGCATCGGTCCTGCCGGCCGATCTCGCCGAGCTGGGCCGCGCGGTCCAGGAGATCGAGAAGGCCGGCGTCGACCGGATCCAGTGGGACGTGATGGACGGCAGGTTCGTCCCGAACATCACCTTCGGGCCGGACGTGATCGCCGCGTGCCGGGACCGGGTGGACCTGGGCTTCGAGGCGCACCTCATGGTCGAGGACCCCGACCCGATGCTGTCCCGGTGGGTGGACGCGGGCTGCGGGATCGTCATCGTCCACGCGGAGGCGACCCGCCACCTGCACCGCACGCTGGGGCGGATCCGCGACCTCGGCGCCCGGGCCGGGGTCGCGCTCAACCCCGCCACGCCGCTGGCCGCCGTCGAGCACGTGCTCGACCAGGTCGACCTGCTGCTGGTGATGACCGTGAACCCCGGGTTCGGCGGGCAGGCGTACCTGGCGGGGATGGAGCCGAAGATCGCCGCGGCCCGCAGCGAGATCGATCGGCGCGGGCTTGCCGTCGAGCTGGAGGTCGACGGGGGCATCGGCCCCGCCACGATCGCGGGGGTCGCCCGTGCGGGCGCCCGGGTGTTCTGTGCCGGGTCCGCCCTGTTCAGCGGCCCGGGGACGATGTTCGACCGGGCCGCCGGGATGCGCGCGGCCGCGGCGGAGGGGATCGCATGACGCACCGGGCGGACCGGGCGGCCACGGTGCTCGCCGCACCGGCCGACGACGTCGACGACCTGGCGGTCCGGACGCTGCGGTTCCTCGCCGCCGATGCCGTCCAGGCCGCGTCCAGCGGCCACCCCGGGCTCCCGCTGGGCGCGGCCCCCGCCGCGTGGGTGCTGTGGTCGCGCCACCTGCGCCACGACCCGGCCGACCCCGGTTGGCCCGATCGCGACCGGTTCGTCCTGTCCGCGGGCCACGGCTCCGCGCTGCTGTACGCGCTGCTGCACGTCACGGGCTACGACCTGCCCGTCGCGGAGCTCGCGCGGTTCCGCAGGCTCGGCTCCCGCACCCCCGGCCACCCCGAGCACGGCAGGACGCCCGGCGTCGAGACCACCACGGGACCGCTGGGCCAGGGGTTGGCCAATGCGGTGGGGATGGCCCTCGCGGAGCGGATGCTGGCCGCGCGCTGCAACGTCGACGGGCACCGGGTCGTCGGCCACCGCACGTGGGCGCTGGTCGGCGACGGCTGCCTCATGGAGGGGATCAGCCACGAGGCGGCGTCGCTGGCGGGCAGGCTCGGGCTCGGCGGGCTCACGGTCGTCTTCGACGACAACGACGTCACGATCGACGGACCGGCCCGGCGCAGCTGCGCCGACGACGTGGAAGCCCGGTTCCGGGCCTACGGCTGGGCCACGCTGCGGGTGGAGGACGGCACCGACCTGGATGCCCTCGACCGCGCGTACGCGGAGGCCGCCGACGACGAGCGGCCGGCGTTCATCGCCGTCCGCACCACGATCGGGCACGGCGCCCCCGGCGTCGCGGGCACGTCGAAGGCGCACGGCAGCCCGCTGGGCGAGGCGGCGATCGCGGAGATGCGGCGCCGGTGGTCCTGGCCGGACACCCCGTTCCACGTGCCGCCGGCGGTGCGGCTCGCGGTTGCCGAGCGGCGCGCCCGGTGGGCCGCCGACCGGGCGGAGTGGGTGCGCGCGCACGCCCGCTGGCGCACCGCCCACCCCTGCCTGGCCGCGGAGTTCCCCCTGGACCGCATCCCGGCGCCCCCCGACCCCGCCGACCGCCCGCTGGTCGATGACCGGGCGGCCGGCGGGCCGATGGCCACCCGGAAGGCGTCGGGTGCCGCGCTCGCAGCACTGGCGGACGCCTATCCGGCGCTGGTGGGCGGCTCGGCCGACCTCGCGTCGTCGACCGGCACCGCGATCCCCGGTGGGGACGTGACCCCGGTGGACTTCGCGGGGCGCACGATCCACTTCGGGATCCGGGAACACGGGATGGCCGCGGCCCTGAACGGGATCGCGCTGCACGGTGGGTTACGCCCCTTCGGCAGCACGTTCCTCGTCTTCTCCGACTACCTGCGCCCCGCGCTGCGGTTGTCCGCGCTGATGCGGCTCCCGGTCGTCCACGTGTTCACCCACGACTCCGTGTACGTGGGCGAGGACGGGCCGACGCACCAGCCCGTCGAGCAGCTCGAGTCGCTGCGCCTGATCCCGGGCCTCACCGTGCTCCGCCCCGCCGACGCCGCGGAGACCGGGCTGGCGTGGGAGCTCGCGGCCGCCGACCTCGACGGCCCCACCGCCCTCGTGCTGAGCAGGCAGGACCTCCCGGTGCTCGGCGCCGAGGGCCTCGCGGACGTCCGGCGCTGCGGCGCGCGGACCGTCGCGGACCCCCCGGGCGCGATCGACGTGGTCCTCGCCGCCAGTGGCTCGGAGGTGGCACTGGCGTTGGAGGCGGCGGCGGTGCTGCGCGCCGGTGGGGTCCGGGCCCGCGTGGTGTCGGTGATGTGGCGCGAGCGGTTCGAGGAGGCCCTGCGCGCCGGGTCGTTCCGGCTGCCCGCCGCCCCGGTGGTGTGGGTCGAGGCCGGGTCGCCCACGGGCTGGCGGGCGGTCGCCGGGCCCCGGGACGCCGTCGTCGGCATCGACCGGTTCGGTGCGAGCGGGCCCGGGAGCGCGGTCGCCGCGCACCTCGGGTTGTCGGTCGAGGCGGTCGCCCGGGCGACCCGGCGGCTGGTCGGCCGCGACCGCGCCGGTGTCGCGGCGGACGGCGGGTAGCGATGGGACCCGAGCTGCGTGCCGTGGTCTTCGACGTGGACGGCACGCTCGCCGACACCGAACGCGACGGCCACCGGCCCGCCTTCAACACCGCGTTCGCCGAGCACGGCGTGGACGTCGAGTGGGGCGTCGCCGAGTACGGGCGCCTGCTCGCGATCACCGGCGGCAGCCGGCGCATCGCCGCCGACCTGCGGGCCCGCGGTCTCGGCGACGCGGCCGCGGAGGAGCTCGCCACCCGCGTCCACCGCACGAAGACCGCCCTGTTCACCGAGCGCGTCGTGAGCGGGGCGATCGTCGCCCGTCCCGGGCTGCCCGAGCTGGTCGCCGATCTCGCCACGGCCGGTATCCGCCTGGCCGTGGCCACCACGGGCAGCCGGTCGTGGGTCGAGCCGCTCCTCGACCGGCTGCTGGGCGGGCATCCGGTCGAGGTCGTCGTGACGGGGGACGACGTGGCCGAGCTCAAGCCGCATCCCGAGGTCTACCTGCGCGCCCTCGCCGCACTCGGCCTGCCGGCCGCCGAGGCGCTGGCCGTGGAGGACTCGGCGGTCGGGCTGCGCGCGGCGACCGCGGCCGGCCTGGCCACGGTCGTGGTGACCAACGGCTACACCGCCGGCCAGGACTTCGCCGGTGCGGCGGCCGTACTGGCCGGGTACGCCGGCCCCGAGCCGCTCACCGCTCGGCGCTGCCGGGACCTGCACCGGGCGGCCACCCGCACTACCTGCCGGTGAAGACCGGTTCCCGCCGTTCCAGGAACGCCCGGGCCGCCTCGCGGGCGTCGTCGGTGTGGAACGTTGCGACCATCCGCTCGCTCTCGACGTCGAGGTAGTCGGCCACGGGCATCCGGTCCGCGTCGCGCAGGTTGGCCTTCATCGCCCGGACGGCGCGCGGGGCGCTCGCCGCGAGCTGTGCGGTGAGGGCGGCGAGGTCGGCGGGGAAGGACTCGGCGGGGGTCACCCTGGTCACCAGGCCCGCGGCCCGCGCCTCCCGCGCGGGCAGCTGCGCCGGGAGCAGGAACAGCTCGCGGGTTCTCGCCTGGCGAGGATGCGGGTCGCGAACCAGATCCCGCCGAGGTCGCCGGACAGACCGGCGCCGAGGAACGCGGTGTTGAACACGGCCGTCTCGGGCGCGATCCGCAGGTCGCAGGCCAGCGCGAGGGAGAGCCAGCATCTGCCGGGCCGGCCCGATGAGGGCCTCGCCCGCGGGCGCGAGCACCAGGCCGCGCCCCACGCGGTGGAACAGGTCCGCCTGCAGGTCCCTCTCCAAGCGGCGCAGGGACTGGCTCAGCGACGGCTGCGCGACGTGCAGCGCCGCCGCCCGGTG
Organism: Pseudonocardia adelaidensis; assembly: GCF_039543345.1. Lineage (NCBI taxonomy): Bacteria > Bacillati > Actinomycetota > Actinomycetes > Pseudonocardiales > Pseudonocardiaceae > Pseudonocardia > Pseudonocardia adelaidensis. Next base: position 325,065 of record NZ_BAABJO010000003.1, read on the forward strand.
CACCCCGCCGTGCTCCACGACGGCGAGGAAGTACTCGAGCTGACGCAGGTCCACGGGCGGAGTCTCGCAGCTGTCAGGTGTCGGGAGCGCCGATGGCGCGGAGGTGCTCGATGGTGGCCTTCTTGCCGCGCTCGATGTGCGTGAGCATGGCACCGCCTGCCGCGTCGGCCTCGCGGGCGAGCAGCGCCTCGGTGACGGCGAGGTGGTCGAGCACGGACCGGTGGCGTCGGTGGATGAACCAGATCGCCTGGTACGGCACCCCGGTCCAGAGGCGGTCGATGAACTCGTCGAGGAACGCGGAGTGGGCGGCCTCGTACACGGCCCGGTGCCACAGGGCGTTGAGGTCGACGACCACCCCCTGCTCCCCGCCCTCCTTCTCGGCGGCGGCGCGGAACTCCTCGTGCAGCCCGCGGATCTCCTCGAGCTCCTGCGCGGACGCCCGTTGCGCCGCGAGCCTCGTCGCCAGCGGTTCGAGCGTCTGGCGCAGCAGGTAGATCTCCTCGGCGCGCGGGATCGAGTACCGGGTGACGACGTGGCCGTGGTGCGGGCGGTACTCGACGAGCCCGTGCGCCTGGAGCATCCGCAGCGCCTCCCGTATGGGTGTGAGGCTCATCTGCATGTCGTCCGAGAGGCTCTGCAGGGTCAGCTTCGCGCCGCCCGGGAGCTGCCCGCGTTCGATCTGCCGTCGGATCGCGGTGAAGGCTTCCTCGGCCTTCGTCGTCGCGCCGCGATCCCGCTTGCCCGGCATCGGGCCCCTTCCTGGTCGGTCGTCGGGTCAGCCGCCCTCGGCGAGGAGGGCCCGCGCCCGGTGGGCGATCGGATAGTCGACGAACGTACCGTCGTCGAGCCGGATGGAGGAGACGCCGGCGGCCTCCGCCTCGCGGAACGCCTCGTCCACGCGCCGCGCCCACCGCAGCTGCTCGGCGGTGGGGGCGAACGCCGCCGCGACGACGGGGAGCTGGCGGGGGTGGAGCACCTGCTTGCCGCCGAACCCCAGGCGCCTCGCCGCCGCCGCGGAGCGTGCGAGGCCCTCGGCGTCGTCGAGGTCGAGGTGGGGCCCGTCGATCGGCTGCGGGCGCCCGGCGGCCGCGGCGGCCAGCACGAGCTGGGACCGGGCGACGAACAGCTCCTCGCCGTCCGCGGTGGGGGTCACCCCCAGCTCGCGGGAGAGGTCGGCCGGGCCGAAGGCGAGCGTGAGCACCCGTTCGTCGGCGGCGGCGACGTCGCGTGCCGCAGCGATCCCCGCCGCGGTCTCGACCAGCGGGATGATGCGGGTCCGGCCCTGCTCGAGGCCCGCCCGGCGCTCGGCCTGCGCGAGGAGGGCGGCCGCGCGCCGGACGGCGTCCGGGCTCGAGCTCATCGGCACCATCACCAGGTCGACCCGGCCGAGCACCGGCTCGAGCGCCTCGACGTCCGCCTCGGCGAGGCCGGTGTCGACGGCGTTGATGCGCACCGTGACCACCGGCCCGCCGGCCGGGAGGGCCGCGAGCGCTCCGGCGGCCGCGCGCCGCGCCGCGTCCTTGCGCGACAGGGCGACCGCGTCCTCGAGGTCGACGACGATCGCGTCCGCACCCGCGGCGGCGGCCTTGGGGATGCGGTCCGGTCGGTCGCCGGGGACGAACAGCAGCGTGCGCAGCCGCGGCCGCGTCTGGTTCTCGGGTGCCATCACAGGTCTGCGTACCAGTTCGGGAGCTCGTCCTGCATGTCCACCCACACCGACTTGACCCGCGTGTAGTGCTCCATGACCTGCAGGCCGCCCTCCCGGCCGTACCCGGACTGCTTGTAGCCGCCGAACGGCACGAGGTGGTTGATCGTGCGGGTCGTGTTCACCCAGACCAGCCCGGCCTCGATCCCGGCTGCCACCCGGTGGGCCCTGGCGACGTCCCGCGTCCAGACCGACCCGGCGAGGCCGTACTCGGTGTCGTTGGCCTTGGCCAGCGCGTCGGCCTCGTCGGTGAAGGTCATCACCCCGGTCACCGGGCCGAAGATCTCCTCGCGGATCATCCGCATCGAGTTGTCGACGCCGTCCAGGATCGTCGGGCTGAAGTAGTAGCCGTCGGCGAGCGCCGGGTCGGTGGGCCGCGAGCCGCCGCACACGAGCGTCGCCCCGTCCTGCCTGCCGCTCTCGACGTAGCCGGCGATCTTGTCGCGGTGCTGCGCGGAGATCTGGGCGCCCATCTGGGTCGTGGGGGCGAGGGGGTCCCCGACCCGGATGCGGCGGGCGAGCGCGGCGAACCGGTCGAGGAACTCGTCGTGGACCGAGTCCTGCACGAGGATGCGCGAGGCGGCCTGGCAGGTCTGGCCTGCCGCCGAGAAGATGCCGTACGCGGTGCGGTGCACGGCGGTGTCGAGGTCGGCGTCGGCGAAGACGACCGTCGGGGACTTGCCGCCCAGCTCGAACGTGACGAGCTTGAGGTCGGCCGCGGCCGTGGCGGCGATCTGCCTGCCCACCTCGGTGGACCCGGTGAAGGCGATCTTGTCGACTCCCGGGTGGGCCACGAGCGCGGCGCCCGCCGGTTCGCCCAGGCCGGTCACGACGTTGAACACCCCGTCCGGCAGCCCGGCCTCGGCGATCAGGTGTGCGAAGGCGATCGAGGACACCGAGGTCTCCTCGGCGGGCTTGAGCACGATCGTGTTGCCGCCCGCGAGCGCCGGGCTGAGCTTCCAGGCCAGCATCAGCAGCGGGGAGTTCCACGGCACGATCGCGCCCACCACCCCGACCGGCTCGCGGCGGGTGTAGGTGAACGCCGAGGCCGCCTGCGGGTGGGTCTCGCCGAGGACGGTCTGGCACACGCCGGCGAAGTACTCGAAGTACCGCACGATCGCGTCGATCTCGGCGCGGACCTCCCGCAGCGGCTTGCCGTTGTCCCGCGACTCGATGACGGCCAGCTCCTCGCGGTGCCGGTCGACGACGGCGGCGATGCGGATCAGGAAGCGGGCCCGGTCGGCGGCACTGATGCGGGTCCACTCGCCGGTCAGGGCGTGCCGGGCCGCGGTGACGGCACGGTCGACGTCGGCGGCGGACGAGCGGGGGAGCGTGGCCCAGACGCGGCCGCTGCGCGGCTCGTAGGAGTCGAACACCGCGCCGTCCGCGGCTGCGGTCCACTCCCCGCCGAGGAGCATCGACAGGGCGACCGGGCCACCGGCGCCCGACCGCTCGGTCGAGGCCAGGGTGGCCACGAGGTCGGTACCGGTCATCGGGGGGAACCTCCGGGGAGCAGGACTGGCTTGATCTCCTGGAACGCCTGCATGCGCCCGATCACGTCGTTGACCTGGTCGAGCGGGTACTGCCCGCTGATCAGCCGGTCGAAGGGCAGGCGGTCGGCGTAGCGCTCCAGCACCACGAGCGCCTCGTGGTAGTGCGAGACGTCGCCGGAGAACGAGCCGATCACGGTGAGGTTCTTCTTCGTGATCGTGCCGGGGGCGATCGGCGTGGTGCCGGAGCCGAGCTGGCCCACCACGAGGTAGCGGGCCCCGAGGCCGGCCATCTCGACCCCCTCCGCGAACGCGGCGGGGTGTCCGGAGAACTCGGCGACGAGGTCGGCACCCGGCCCACCGGTCGCCTCGCGCACCCGGGCGAGCCGGTCGGCCGGGTCCGGCACCTCGTCGAGGGAGATCACCTCGTCGGCGCCGAACTCCGTCGCGAGCCGCAGGCGCGCGTCGGGCGCGCCGACCGTCACGACGCGCCCCGCACCGGCCTGCGCGAAGAGCCCGGTGGCGAGGATCCCGAGCGGACCGGCCCCCTGGACGACCACGGTGTGCTCCGGGCCCACCCGCCCCGCCTGCTCCACGGCGTTGACCACCGAGCGCAGCGCGCAGCTGGCCATGCTGGCGAGCGCGTCCGGGACCGCGTCCGGCACGCGGACGCGGCCCGACCCCGGCAGGACGTACGCGTGGCGGGCGAACCCGCCCATCAGGTACGGCCAGTCCTCCATCGAGACGTGGCCGTACGCGGTGCGGTTCCGGCACATGGCGGGCCGTTTGCGCGTGCACATCTCGCAGCGCCCGCAGAACGAGTGGGTCCAGATCACGCGGTCGCCGATCCGCAGGTCCTGGCCGACGGAGTCGACCTGCGCGCCGTCGCCGATCGCGATGATCCGGCCGACCATCTCGTGCCCGAGGATCAGCGGCAGCCGGATGTCGAGGGCCAGCGAGCCCTCCCAGCAGTGCACGTCCGTGCCGCACAGCGAGCACGCGACGACCTCGACGAGCAGCCCGCCCGCGTCGACGGTGGGCGGCACGGGCACCTCCTCGATGCCGATCGGCTCACCGAACGCGCGGACGACCGCCGCGAGCGTGTGGTCGGGAATGGCCGTCATCTGCTGGACCTCCTTCACAACGTGGTGGGCGCGCCGGCTGTGGCCGGCGCGGTGCGGGTGCGGACCTGGCCCCAGAGGGTGACGACCAGCACCGTCACCAGGCACAGGCCGACGACGTAGAGCGCCACGGGCCACGGTTCGCCGCCCGAGCGCAGCATCAGGGCGGCGGCGACGAGCGGGGTGAACCCGCCGATGAGCGCCGCGCCGAGCTGGTAGCCCAGCGAGGCGCCGCTGTAGCGCACGCGCGCGTCGAACAGCTCGGAGAAGTACTGCGTCTGCGCCCCGTACATCGAGGCGTGGCCGACCGCGAGCCCGACGACCAGCGCGACCCACAGCGCGGCGGGGGAGCCGGTGCCGGCGAGCCAGAAGAACGGGAAGGCGAACACGGCCATGAACGCGGCGCCGAAGACGTACACCGGCCTTCGCCCGACGCGGTCGGCGAGCGTGCCGAACAGGCCGACGGTGCCGATGGAGACGAGGCTCGCGACGAGCACGCCGTTCAGCGCGACGCCCTGGCCGGGCCCGGACCCCTGGCTCGCGAGCGTCAGCGCGAACACGGTGATCAGGTAGAACGTGCCGGTCTCGGCCGCCTTGGCGCCGAAGGTGACGAAGATGCCGCGTCCGCTCGTGCGCAGGGCCTCCACGATCGGTACCTTGACCGGCTCCCCGGCCTCCGCGGCCGCGCGGGCGAACTCCGGTGACTCCGCAATCGACCGGCGCAGGTACAGCCCGACGACCACGAGCACGAAGCCGAGCAGGAACGGGACCCGCCAGCCCCACGACCGGAACTGGTCCTCCGGCAGGAGCAGGAACGCGCCGAGCACGATGTTCGACACGACGATGCCGGCGTAGACGCCCATCTGCGGCCACGTGCCGTAGAAGGCGCGGCGGCCCTCGGGGGCGTGCTCCACGGTCATGATCGCCGCCCCGCCCCACTCGCCGCCGTGCGCGAGGCCCTGCAGGACGCGCAGCGCGACGAGCAGGACCGGCGCGGCGGTGCCGATGGTCTCGTAGGTGGGCAGCAGGCCGATCCCGACGGTCGAGGCACCCATCAACGCCAGCGTGGCGATCAGCACCGACTTGCGGCCGACCCGGTCCCCGAAGTGTCCTGCGACCACCCCGCCGAGCGGGCGGGCGACGAATCCGACACCGAAGGTCGCCAGTGCGAGCAGGGTGCCGACCGCCGCGTCGGTGCTGTGGAAGAACAGCGATCCGAAGATCGTGGCCGAGAGCGCTCCGTACAGGTAGAAGTCGTAGTACTCGAGCATCGTCCCGATGGCGCTGGCCAGGGCGACGCGGCGGACGTGCCGCGGCTCGGGTGGGGTCGTTGTCGACATCCGGGTTTGTCCTCTTCTTCGAGATGCGGTGCCGGGGGTCAGCTCGGGTGGACGGAGTCGGCGTCCGGCGCGGTGGGCCCGACGACGCCGTCGGCCTCGAGCCGCGCGAGCTCGTCGGGCGGGCACCGCAGCAGGTCGCGCAGGACCTCGCCGTTGTGCTCGCCCAGCCGCGGACCCGCGGCGCGGACGCGGCCCGGGGTGCGGGTGAGGTTCGCGATGAGACCCTGCATCCGCAGCGCGCCCAGCGCGGGGTGCTCGACGGTGGTGATGCTGCCCCGCTCCCGGAAGTGCGGGTCGGCGGCGATGTCGGCGATCGAGTAGACCGGCCCGACGGTGGCGCCGACGGCGTCGAACGTCGCGAGCACCTCGTCGTTGTCCCGCTCGGCGACCCAGCTCGCGATGGCGTCGTCGATCTCGTCGCGGTGGGCGATGCGCCCGGAGATCTCGTCGAACCACGGGGCGTCGGCGAGGTCGTCGCGCCCGACCGCGCGCAGGATCCGTCGCCCGGTGGCGGTCGTCGCGCCCGAGAGCGCGACCCAGCGCCCGTCCCGCGTGCGGTAGCACTCGCGCGGGACGTTGAAGGCGGTGCGGCTGCCCTGGCGGGTCGGCACGATGCCGAGCTGGTCGTGGGCGGTGGTCTGGGCACCGAGGATCCAGAACAGCGGTTCGTAGATCGACAGGTCGACGACCTGCCCTTCGCCGGTCCGCTCCGCGTGCCGCAGCGCCGTCATCGTCGCGAACGCGCCCGCGAGGGCGGCGACGCCGTCGGCGAGCGGCCACTGGGGGAGCACGGGCGGCCCGTCCGCGGGCCCGTTGGTGTCGGCGAAGCCGGACATCGCCTCGGCGAGGGTGCCGAAGCCGGGGCGCGACCGGTACGGGCCGGTCTGGCCGAACCCGGAGACCCGCACGATCACGAGCCGCGGGTTGATCCGGAGCAGGTCGTCGGGGTCGAGGCCCCACCGCTCGAGCGTGCCGGGCCGGAAGTTCTCGACGAAGACGTCGGTCTCCGCGAGCAGCTGCCGCAGGAGGGCGGCGCCGCGCGGATCGGACAGCGCGAGCGTGATCGCGCGCTTGTTGCGTCCGACGAGGGCCCACCACAGCGACTCGCCGTCCTTGTGCCACGCCCACGAGCGCAGGCCGTCGCCGCGGGGGTGCTCGACCTTGACCACGTCGGCGCCGAAGTCCCCGAGCAGCGTCGCGATCATCGGACCGGCGTAGATCGTCGCGGCGTCGACGACCCGCACCCCGGAGAGCGGGGGCGGCGAGGCCTCGGTCGTGTCAAACATTTGATAAAACTTAGGCTGAGGGCACGGCGCGGTGCAACCCCTCCGAAGCGGTCGCGCCGAGTCGAGGCGGGCGCGCCGGTCCTCCGGCCGCGCTCCTCACGGCGCTGTTCACGAGCCGCTGACGTGGGGCGATGCCTCGGTTCGGCGTTCCGCGGAACGCGGTTGCGGACCTTTGCCTGCGGGTGATCATGCTTGCGTCGGCGAGCCCGGTCGCCTCGGGAGTCGATGCCCTCGACCTTCAGCGAAGGGCACGCCCGTTCTACCGCCTGGACCCGGAACCGATCCTGGACGTCCTGCTGCCCAAGCGGATCAGAACGGCGGCCTGAACACGCCGGGCGATCGCGTTCCGCGGAACGCGGCGACCCTGACCGTGGTCGTCAGACCTTCAGGCCGACGCCGCCGAACTCGGCGACATCGACGGGCGAACCGATGTCATTCGGTTCCGGGCGCCAACTCTGGATCGGCACTACGCCTGGTTCGACCGGTTCCAGCCCCTCGTAGAAGCCGGCGATCTGCTCGCGGGTGCGGACGTTGTAAGGCACGCCGCCACTGTCCCGGTAGCGTTCCAGAGCGGCGGTGTACGCGGGGCTGGTGTCGTCTCCGTCGCAGTGCACGAGATAGCTGGCCGGGGGCAACGCTTCCAGCAGTCGCGAGACGATGGACCGGGCCTCGTCGTAGTCCGCCATGTGGCCTAGCACTCCGATCAGCAGCAGCGCGATCGGTTGGCTGAAGTCGAGTGTCCTTGCGGCCTGGGCCAGGATCTCGTCCGGGTCGCGCAGGTCGGCGTCGATGTAGCGGGTGACGCCCTCGGATGTGCTGGTCAGCAGCGCACGAGCGTGCGCAAGTACGAGCGGGTCGTTGTCGACGTAGACGATCCGCGCCTCCGGCGCTACCCGCTGGGCGACCTCGTGCGTGTTGTCGGCGGTCGGAAGCCCGGTGCCGATGTCCAGGAACTGCCGCACCCCGGCCTCGGCCGCCGTGTAACGGACGGCCCGGAGCAGGAAGCGTCGACATGCACGTGCCTTGTCGCGCTGGGCGGGGTATATCGCGAGGAACTCGTCCCCCGCGTCCCGATCGGCCTGGTAGTTGTCCTTGCCACCCAGCCAGTAGTTCCAGATGCGTGCCGAATGCGGAGTGGTGACGTCGATGTCGCGCAGCAACTTGCCACCGTCGTCCGCGCCATCCGTCATGGCTTCCCCACCCGCCCGCTTTCTCGAACCACTGCGTCCGGATGACCCTAGTGGTCCCCGACGATAGGACGATCGTTGCTCCCGAGCGGAGAGAGCAGGCCGTACACCAGTGCTGCCACTGCGGAGGCGGCGACAAGGCTGATGTCGACGCCGTTCGCGACCCCCGCCAGCGGACCGCTGAAGAGCGACGTCTGGATCGTCAGCAGGCCGACGACGGAGCCGACGGCCCAGGCGACCCCGGCCGACAGCCGCCAACCGCCGGTGTACCAGTACCGGCCGCCGGACTGGCGGCGGTTGAACACCTGCAGGTCATCGGCGTGGTAACGACCGCGGGTGCGCAGGAAGCCGATCCCGACGATCGCGGCCCACGGGGCGCTCAGCTCGGCGAGGACCAGCAGAGCCGCCGCGATCGAGTCCTGCACGGCCGGCGCGAGCAGTCCGACGTACACCAGGGCGACCGCGACGACACCGACGATCACGGTGGCCCGGGGGCGCGTGAGCCGGACCACCAGCGCGTCGAGGTCCAGGCCGGCGCTGTAGAGCGACGACGCTGTGAGCCCTACCCCGCCCAGCACGGCGAGCGGGAGCAACACGATCGCGTACCAAGCCGGCGACTCCACAGCCAGGCTGACCGTGAACGGGGCGAAGGGATCGGTGAAGGCGGTGGAGACGATCGCCCCGACCGTCGCAGGCACCACGAACCCCACGAATATCCCGGCGGAGGCGATCGGCACCAGCCTCCGTGCCGGATGACGATCCGCACGGATGTACCGCGTCCAGTCGCCGAGGATGGTGCAGACGACCAACGCGCCGGCAACTCCGACCGTCGTCGCGACGGAAAGCCACGTGGGCCAGAAACCACCCAGCAGGTAGTCCCCGCCGGCGTAGTCCCACCGGATGTCGGAGGCGAAGGCGAACGGAATCAGGATCAGCAGGATCCCACCGATCAGCGCCAATATCGCGGTGGAGCGCACCAACCACCGGTACCCCCAGATCGCCACCACCACCGCGACCGCTGTGACCACCGCGTACGCCCCGGCTTGAGCACCCCCGGACTCCGGGAGTCCGAACAGCCGGCCGGCCACCGACATACCGGCCGAGCCGCTGGTCCAGACCGTGAGGGCAACCGACACGAGGCAGGTCGCCAATCCGATGGTGCTGCCGATGATCCGCCCGCGGACGCCGAAGGTCGCCCCGGACGCGGTCGCGTTGTTCGTCGCGGTCCGCGAACCGAGGATGATCAGCGGAATCAGGAGTACCTGCCCGACGGCGGTCCCGACGGCGATCGCGGTGATCGTGGCCCAGAGCCCCAACCCGAACGTGATCCCGACCCATCCGAAGGCCACGGCACCGAGACCGACCGAGGTGCCCACGAAGATCACGAAGAACGTACCGGGCGTCGAGGTGCGTTCCTCGTCGGGAATGCGGTCGACACCACGACGCTCGATCGCGCGACCTGCTGTGCTGGCCTCGTGGACCTCCGTGCGATCCTCCGGCAACTCCCGACGCCCGACGCCCATGAGCCGCCCCCCAAGGTCCACGCCCACCGCTCGGGGCACACTACCGAGTGCATCCGCCGGGCGCTCTGCACGACCCGCAGACCTCAGTCCGGAACCGCGACGTGGGGTTGCCGGGTCTGGGTGTGGGGGGCCGGCGCGTCCTGGTGCCGGCGCCGGGCGAGTGCGAGGACCGTGACGGCCGCGACGAGCATCGGTACGGCGAGCGCCGTGAACAGCTGTGCCGTGGACCACCCCGCGCCGACCGCGAGCCCGACGACGATCGGCCCGAGGATGCCGCCGACCCGGCCGATCCCCAGCGCCCACGCCACGCCGGTGGAGCGCATGTCCGGCGCGTAGAACAGCGACCCGAACGCGATCACGCTCTTCTGGCCGCCGCTGACGCAGCAGCCGACCAGGAACGTGACGCACAGCAGCAGCCAGAGCGAGGCTCCGAACACGATGCCGAGCACGCCCACGAAGACCGCCCCGACGACGTAGAGGATGCCGAGCGTGTACCCGGCGCCGAACCGGTCCATCGCCGGCCCGGTGATCAGCGCGGCGGCGATGCCGCCGACGGTGGTCAGCGTGGTCGCGGTGACGACCGTGCTCGTCGGGTGGCCGAGGTTCTCCAGGATGGTCGGCAGCCAGCTCTGCAGCGCGTAGAACTCGGCGAGGTTGATCGCGAAGACCAGCCACAGCAGCAGGGTGCCGAGCAGCCATCGGCGTTCGAAGAGCCGCACGATCGGGATCCGCGCGTGGGCGTCCGGTTGGTCGGCGCTGCGCACTTCCGTGTCGGCCGGCAGGGACGGGTCGAGGCGCCGCAGGGTGTGCGCCACGGGGCGGCCCCGGCGGATCAGGTAGGCCGGCGACTCGGGGAGCAGGCGCCACAGCAGCGGCACCAGCACGAGCGGCACGACGCCGCCGACCAGGAACATCGAGCGCCAGCCCAGCAGCGGGATCAACGTCCCGGCCGCCATGCCCGCGGCGACGAAGCCGAGCGAGAACCCGCAGTAGATGACGAGCACGAAGGTGGCCCGCCGCCGCCGCGGGGCGAACTCGCTGGTGAGCGCGATCGCGCTGGGCGCCGCCGCACCGAGGCCGATACCGGTGAGCAGGCGCGCGGCCAGCAGCACCTCGACCGATGGGGCGAAGGTGGTGAGCACGGTCAGCACGCTGAACGAGGCGGTGGCGGCGATGACCATCGCGCGGTGGCCGAAGCGGTCCGCCAGCGGGGACAGGACGAGGTAGCCGATCATCAGACCGACCAGGGCGGACGAGAGGACGGGCCCCATCGCCGACGGCGAGAGACCCCACTCCCGGGCGATGGACGGGGCCATGTAGCTGATCGCCTGGGTGTCGAACCCGTCGAGGAACATGACCAGGCCGCAGAGGGCCAGGACGATGCACTGCAGCCGTCCGATCGGGCGGTCGTCGATGAATCCGGGGAGGTGAACGGTTCGGGGGTGTTCGGGCACGCTCGTGACCTCGCTGTACGGCGTCGCTGTGGTGGGTGTCGCTGTGGTGGGTGTCGCTGCTGGTGGGTGGGTGGGTGGGTGGTCAGCTGGTCGGCACGGGACTTCGGAGGGTGTCGATCGGAACGGCGTCGACCGGGACGAAGGCGTCGGCGAGGAAGCGCTCCCCGGGCAGCCCTCTCGTGGTGGTCAGCAGCTCGCGGGCGTCGCGGGTCATCTCCGGGTTGCCGCAGGCGTAGACGGTGTGCCCGGTCAGGTCCGGGTGCCGGGCGGCGGCGGCGTCCTGCACGTGGCCGGTGGCCCCGCTCCAGGTCCGGTCCGGGCGGGAGAGCACGGGGTGGACGGTCAGCCAGGGCAGCGCCCGGGACCAGCGCAGGACGGTGTCGAGCTCGTACAGGTCCGACTCGTCACGGCCGCCCCAGTAGAGGGTCGTCGGCCGGGCGGCGCGCCGGATGACCTGGTCCAGGAGCACCGACCGCACCGGGGCGAAGCCGGTCCCGGTGGCGAGCAGCACCATCGGCTCGGTGCCGGGCCCGACGGTCGTGTCGCCGTAGGGCGCCTCGACGGTGAGCAGGTCGCCCGGGCGCAGGTGCCGGGCCGTCCGGTCGGAGAACAGGCCGTCCGGCTCGATCCGCACGTGCAGCTCCGCCGTGTCGTTGTCGCGGGGCGGGTTGGCCAGCGAGTACGGCCGGGACTCCCCGCCGGGCAGCCGGACCTCCAGGTACTGCCCCGCCCGGAACGGGATCCGGCGACCGATCGGGTACCGCAGCTCCAGGACGACGACGCGCGGAGCCGGCCGCCGCACCCGGTACACCCGGGTCGTCAGCTCGCGCCGCCGCGGCGGGCCGGAGTGGGCGATCCGGCGCGGCCGGATGCCGACCGGGCCGTCCGGCACCGCCTGGCAGAGCAACGCGTCGGCACCGGGGCCGTCCGGCCGGCCGCTGCGCCGGTCCCGCACGGTGCCGCTGACGATCGTCCCGATGCAGCTGGTGCAGGCGCCGCGCCGGCAGGAGTACGGGATCGTCCAGCCGGCCGCCTCGGCGGCGTCGAGCACGGTCTGACCGGGGACGCAGTCGAAGACGATGTCCGACTCCGCCACGCTGACCTGGTGGGCCGCGGTCACGCCGGGATCACCTCGCGCCGGGCGTCGACGGTCTGCAGGGCCCGGACCAGCGCCTCGGGATCGGCGCGCCCGGTACCGGCCAGGTCGAACGCGGTGCCGTGCCCGACGCTGCAGAACGGCACGCCCGCTCCGATCGAGAGCGCCACGGCAGTCCGCCCGGCGAGCAGCTTGACCGGGACGTGGCCCTGGTCGTGGTAGGCGGCGACGTAGCCGGCGTGATCGTTCGCGGCCAGCAGCACATCGGCGCCGGTCGGTCCGTCCACCGGCAGCCCCTCGGCACGCAGCCGGGCCACGGCCGGTGCCGTGACCCGCTCGTCGTCGCCGCCGAAGAGCCCGCCCTCGCCCGCGTGCGGGTTGATCCCGAACACGGCGATGCGCCCCGGCACGCCCAGGTCGCCGAGGGCGCCGTGCAGGGCGCGTCCGGCCGCGGCCACCCGGTCGACGTCCAGAGCGGTCACGGCGTCGGCCAGCCGCTGGTGCAGCGTCGAGTGCACGATCCGCAGCCCGCCGCCGATGAGCAGCAGGAAGACCCGGTCGGCGGGGACGCCGGTGACCTCGGCGAGCAGCGACGGGTAGCCGGTGAACGACGCCCCGCCGGCCCGGACCGCGGTCTCCGAGTGCGGCGCCGCGACGACGGCCCGGTAACCGCCCGCGAGCGCCGTCCGGATCGCGGTGCGGGCGTACTCCAGGGTGGCCCGGCCGGCGGCGGCGTCCACCGTCCCCGGCCGGTGGGCGCCGGCGGGCAGCGCGCCGACGTCGATCAGGTCCAGCGTGCCGGGTTCCGGCGCGGCGCCGGGCCGGTGGTCGCGGACCGTCTCCGTGCCTCCGGTGACCCGGACCGCCCACTCGACGACGGCCCGGTCCCCGACCAGGACCGGTGCGGCACCGGTCCGGCGGGCCGCGGCGACCGCGATCTCCGGCCCGATCCCGTTCGGGTCCCCGGTGCTGAGAAGTGTGCGAACCACGGCGCCGATCACAGGGGAACCGCCAGCAGCGTGTCGATCCGCGAGCTGTCGCAGACCACGACCCGCTCGCGCAGCAGCGCGCGGTCGTCCTCGACCAGGTAGCGATCGATGTAGCGGCCGCTGGCGAACAGGTCCATCGGCCCGTCCCCGGTGATGCGCACGACCAGGAACGAGGTCTCGCTCCGCACGTCGACCGCCCCGCCCGGGCCCGGCTCCGCCGACAGCACGGCCGGTGCCCCCAGCAGGTGCCGGTAGCTGTGCCGCTCGTAGATGTTGGCCTCGCGCAGCGCGGACACCCGGTCGACGAGCATCCCGCGCGAGTCGGCCCAGACGATGCCCGCTGGGAGCCCACGCCGGTGGTTGTCGGCGGTGGTGATCCGGTAGTGGCACTCGTCGACGAAGAACCCGGGCCAGTCCTCGAGCCGGTCGTCGTCGATGCAGCGCACGTAGTGCCCCTGGGCCTCGAGGATCGCCCCGTGCACCCGCGAGGTCAGAGCAGGGCTCCTCATGCGTCCTCCAGCGTGAATCCCATGCCGGCGCGGTAGGCCTTCCAGAACCCGCGCACCGAGGCTTCGGTGACCCGGCTGCTGCTGGAGACGGCCTCGGAGCCACCCATCTGCAAGGTGGCGAACTCGTCGCCAGCGCCGGCGATCCCACGCTGGACGAAGCCGCCGATGCAGCCGTCCTCCATCGAGACGTAGCCCGCCGGGCCGACCAGGTTGGACTGCTTGAGGCGGACCAGCCGCTGCTCGTCGGTGTCGTCGGTGAACCCGAGGTAGGTCCAGTTCAGCCGCGTCCGGTCCACGGCGGTGGGCAGGATCTGCCGGACGGCGACCGCGTTCTGGATCTGCTGGAGCACGAATCCGGGGAACACCGACAGGATCTGCAGCGTCGTGTCGTCACCGACCTCCGAGAAGCCGTCGAGCATGCTCGGGTCGGAGAGGCGGTACTCGCTCTCCGAGCGGATCTTCTGGTCCCGGTACCCGCCGTCCTCCGCGGCGGAGCGGTCGATCGCCGACCAGCTGACGTGGTGCGCGCCGTCCTCGCTCACGATGATGCCGCCGCGCTGCGAGAGCTTGTTGATCCCGAACGTCGTGAAGAACAGGTGCAGGATGCTCGCGTGGTAGGAGTCCTTGACGTTCTCCACGTAGAGCTTCCAGTTGTTCGGCAGTTCCTGGGTGAACCGGCCCAGCACCACGGGTGTGCGGCCGCCGAGCAGCCGGTCGATCCGGGCGACGATCTCCTCGCCGAGGTACTCCTCCAGCGGCGGCACGTCGTTGGACAGGCTGCCGAACACCAGCCCGTTCAGCACGGCCGTGCGCAGCTTCCTCGGGCCGTGCCGCTCCATGCAGAACTCCGGCGGCATCCCGCCGGCCCCGCCGATGCCGTCCTGGAACGCGACGGCGGTGAGGTCGCCCTGCAGGTTGTAGGTCCAGGCGTGGTAGACGCAGGTGAAGTCCTTCGCGTTGCCGTGCTCGGCCATCGCGATCAACGCCCCGCGGTGCGCGCACCGGTTCTCGAAGGCGTACAGCTGCCCGTCGACGTCCCGGGTGACGAGGACGGGCTGGTCGCCGATGAACGTGGCGCAGAAGTCACCGGGCTCGGCGAGCTCCGCCTCCAGGCACAGGTAGCTCCAGTACGGCCCGTGGAACAGGCGGCCGAGCTCCGTGCGCAGGACCTCCTCGTCCTGGAACACCCAGTAGGGGACCCGCGTGAGCGATCCGGGCCAGGTCCGGTCCGACAGCGGCTCGGTCTCCGGACCGTCGAGGCGATCCATCGCCCTCCCTCCAGTTGTTCGAATATCGAACGTCAATCCCTACAGCGAACGCATGGAAGCTTGCGATTGCTCGACGAGTCAAGGGATCCGCGTTGACGGACGCGAACTCGGTTCGTATAACGAACGCGTGCAGGACGCTGAGATCGATACGCCGGCCGACGAGGTGCGTTCCCGGGCGCCGGAGGGGATGGCCGGGCTGGCGAAGGGCCTCGCCATCATCGAGCTGTTCGGGAGCACGTCGTCACGGCTGTCCGTGGCGTCGGCGGCGGAGGGCATCGGGGTCGCCAGGGCGACCGCACGTCGTTGCCTGCTGACCCTGGTCGACCTCGGCTACGTCGAGTACGACGGGCGGTACTACCGGCCGACCCCCCGCATGCTCCGGCTGGGCAGCGCCTACCTGGACACGTCGTCGTTGCCCGGTCTCGCCGACCAGCACCTCGTCGACGCGCGCGACGAGCTCGACGAGTCGGTGTCCCTCGCGGTCTGGGAGCAGGGGTGGTCGATCTTCGTCGCCCGGTCCGAGGCGCAGCGGATCGTGAAGACGGGCGTGCGGGTGGGGGCCCGGCTCCCGGCGCACTGTTCGGCGACGGGGCGGGTGCTGCTCGCCGCGCTCGGCGACGACGAGGTCCGCGAGCAGCTCGCGGGCGCCGATCGGGAACGCCGGACACCGCACACCGTCACCGATCCCGACGCCCTGCTGGAGGTGGTCCGGCACGTGCGGGAGGAGGGCTTCGCGATCAGCGACGAGGAGCTGGAGCTCGGGATGCGGGCCATCGCGGTTCCGGTGACCGATGGCGCACGCAGGACCGTCGCCGCGATGAGCGTCAGCGCATCCGCGGCGCGGGTCTCCGCGGAACGGATGCGCCGCGAGTTCGTCCCCGTGCTCCGCCGGGAGGCCGGCCGGCTCGGACGGAAGCTCTAGACGGTTGGTCCCCGGGTTCTCATCGGTCGAGGGCGATCGGGGAACGCTCGAGGGGGGCGGCGCGGTGGTCGGGGCGGTCGAAGCGGATACCCGGGCCCGCCGTGCACGTGGTGTCGTCCGAGGTGCAGCATCCGCGCCGGATCGCCGATCAAGGGGAAATGGTGGCCGAATGATCTCCCGGGGGCGACCATCCGCCCTTGGTCACCGCTGCAGAGCAGCCATTTACCCATGATCGCTGAGCGCCGGGTACCGTGCCGCGGTGGGTGATCGACTCGGTGACGTGTGGGAACGACGGGCCGCCGAGTGGACGGCGTGGGCCCGCACCGCCGGCCACGACGTGCACTTCACGCACCTCAACTGGCCCGCGTTCGAGGAGCTCGTCCCGGCGCCGGGCCGGCTGACCCTCGACCTGGGCTGCGGTGAGGGCCGAGTGGGGCGGCTGCTGCAGCCCGTGGGACACCGGCTCGTCGGGCTGGACACCGCGCCGACCCTCGCGGCGCTCGCCCGCGACGGCGGCGGCTACGAGCGGGTGCTCGACGCCGCGGCCACCGCGATCCCGCTCGACGACGGCACCGTCGACCTCGTGGTCGCCTTCATGAGCCTGCACGACATGGACGACCCCGCGCGGGCGATCGCCGAGTGCGGGCGGGTGCTCGAAGCGGGCGGACGGCTCTGCCTGGCGATCGTGCACCCGCTCAACCGGCCCGCAGAGGCACTGGAGGACTACTTCGCGCACCAGCGCGTGGCCGTCCCCGTCGAGAGGGACGGGCTGACGATGACGTTCGAGGCGATCGACCGCCCGCTCGGGTACTACACGGGAGCGCTGGAGGACGCCGGGTTCGTCGTCGAGGCGCTGCGCGAGCCCCGCCCGGACGCGGCGGCGGCCCAGCCGTTGTTCCTGCACATGCGCTGCCGGCGCGAATGGTGACCACCCGGCACCGCCGCGGCGCCGGCCACTCCGAGGCGGGCAGTGGCGGGGAGAAGGCGGCGAGTAGCGGGGAGTAACGACCCCGTGCGGGTCGTGTGCACCCAGGACCCCGGGCCGGTTCCCGCATCTGCGGGAACCCGCGTCGAGCTGGGGGTGGTCAAGGACGCCGAGGGGTGCCCCGGCGTCGCACCCACGACCACGGTCGTGCCGGCACCGACCCCGCCGCCGACGTCCCGCGCTGCCGATCCGGCACCCGCACCCCGGCCGGCCCCACGACCGGCACCCGCACCGGACCCGGCGCCCGCGGACGAGCCGGACCCGACGCCGGCCGCCGACGACAACGACGACAACGACGACAACGACGGCGATCCCGGCGGCGGGTCGTCGGCGGGAACGGTGCACCCGGGCGCGTATTGCGACCCGCCGGGCACGGGCGTGTCGGAGAAGGGCAAGCCGATGGTGTGCGCGCCTGCGTCCGACGGCCGTGACCGGTGGCGCGGGGCCTGACGACGCGACAGTAGCCCTGCCGCACTTCGTATGACAGAAATCTGCGCCGAACCGGGCTGGAGCGCGGCGCAGGCCCCCCGTGGCGCCTTGACAGGGCCGACAAGGCCTTGGAATGTATGACCATCCGACAGAGAGGCGGGTGGCCGTGCGCGCAGCGGTGCTGGGGGTATTCGGGGCGGCGCCGGCGGTCGAGGACGTCGCGAGATCCGCAGCTGCCAGTACGGCAACGTCGACGTCCGCCGTGACCTGCCGCGGTTCGCCCGCGTGCTGGAGGCGGGCCTGCTCGACCCCGCCGCCATGGTCGACCGCACCTACCCGCTCGCCGACGCGGGCAAGGCGCTCGCCGCGGCCGCCGGCCGCGAGCTGATCACCGCCGTCCTGCTGCCCCAGGCCTGACCGCCCACCCGATGCCACCGAATGCGACCGAGGGAGCCATGACCACCTCCGCCTCACCGACGCGGCCCGCCGACACCCAGCCCGAGCCCACCCCCGCGCAGCTGATCCGGACCGTGGTCGACCTGCGCCCGCAGCTGGTGGCGGCGCAGGCCGAGACGGAGGAGCGCACCTACTACTCCCGGGAGCTGCACGAGACCTTCCGCGCGGCCGGCCTGTACCGGGTGGTGCAGCCGAAGCGCTACGGCGGGCTCGAGTACGACCTCACGACGTTCGCGCGCCTGCAGCTCGAGATGGCGCGCGGGTGCGTGTCCACGGCGTGGTGCTGGGCGCTGGCATCGAGCCACGCGCTGCAGATCGGCTCCTACTTCCCCGAGGCGGCGCAGGAGAAGATCTTCGGCGACGGCGACTTCCGCTGCGCGTCCGTCGCCGCGCCGGACGCGAAGGCGCAGCGCCTCGACGACGGCTGGCGGCTCGACGGAACCGTCCGCTACTGCTCCGGTATCCCGTACTCGACCCACTTCATGGGCCAGGCGATGATCGCCGGGCTGCCGCCGCAGGAGGCCGCCGAGCACCTGCTGCTCTACGTGGCCCCGCGCAGCGAGTGGACGATGCTCGACGACTGGGGCGACACGCTGGGCCTGCGCGGCAGCGGCTCGCACAGCATCCGGCTCGAGGGCGGGCGGATCCCGGCGGAGTTCGCCGTCGAGGACACGAACATGGTCAACGTCGACGTCAGCGCGGGCACCCCGGGCCTCGCGCTGCACGGCAACCCGATGTACGTGGGCCGGGCGCTGGCGCCGTTCACGATCTCCCTGGCCGCCCTCACCACGGGTGCTGGCTACTGCGCGCTGGACGAGTTCGAGCGCCAGATGCGCACCCGCAAGACGAGCATCCCGCCGATGGTCCCGCGGCTCGGTGACGGCGACTACCAGCGCTGGTACGGCACCGGGCTCGCGAAGCTCGCGACGGCGGAGGCGCTCACGATCCGCTGCGCCGAGGAGCACATGGAGATCTGCGAGCGCACCGCCGCGGGCGGGGAGCCCTACAGCGAGGAGGAGGAGCAGCGGATCGGGATCATCGCCCGCGAGGCCATCGTGCAGGTGTGGGAGGCCGTCGACGAGGCCCTCTTCCGCAACGTCGGCTCCAGCGCGATCAAGGCCGGGCAGCCGTTCGAGCGCGTGTGGCGCGACCTCACCATGATCGCGAGCCACCGCAACACGAGCTTCCGGGAGACGTCCTTCCGCAAGCTCGCCCAGCTGCACCTCGGCCTGCCGATCAGCGACGGGGCGCGATGAGTCCGGAGCCGCTCACGTCCCGGCGGGGGTTCTTCTGGGTCGGCACCGAGCGCGCCCGGCACGCGGCCGGCACGGTGCCCCGCGCCCCGATGTACGTGGCGTGGGAGGAACCCGAGCGGGTCACCGCGGCGCACCCGGTCGTGCTGGTGCACGGCGGCGGGGGCCAGGGCACCGACTGGATGGGCACCCCGGACGGTCGCCCGGGCTGGGCGGAGGCGTTGGTCCGCGGCGGGTACCGGGTGTACGTGGTCGACCGGCCGGGGCACGGCCGCTCACCGCACCACCCCGACGTCCTCGGCCCGATGGGCCCGCCGTTCTCCTACGAGCGGCTGAAGGGCCTCTTCGCCCCGGACGACACCGCCGACCGGCACACCCAGTGGCCGGGTTCCCGCGACCTCGACGACCCGCTCTTCGACCAGGTCGCCGCGCCGACCGGCCCGATGCTGGCGGACCTCGCCGCGAGCCAGCGCCTCGACGCCGAGCGGCTCGTCCAGCTCCTGGAACGCACCGGGCCCGCGGTGCTGCTCACGCACTCCGCGGGGGCGCCGGGCGGCTGGCTGGCGGCGGACGCCCGGCCGGACCTCGTCGTCGGGCTGCTCGCGCTGGAGCCGATGGGACCGCCGTTCCTCACGGTCCCGGACGGGCCGCGGCTGCTGCCGTGGGGGCTGACGGCCGCCCCGCCCGCGTTCGACCCGCCCGTCGCCGACCCGGCCGACCTCGTCCCCGGGACGCACCGGCTGCCGGGCCTCGCGAAGGTGCCGATCGGCGTGTTCTCGGGCGAGGCGTCGCCCTTCGACGGGTTCGCCGGGGACATCACCGCGTTCCTCCGGGACGCGGGGTGCCGGGCGGAGCACGTCCGGCTGGCCGACCGGGGCGTGCGGGGCAACGGGCACGCCGTGCAGTTCGAGCGCAACAACCTCGACGCGCTCGCCGTGCTCACGCGGTGGCTCGAGGAGGAGTGCGGCCGATGACCACACCGTCCCCGGGCCGGGTGTCGACGTGGAGGGTCGCGTCCGCGAGCTTCGCGGGCACCACCGTCGAGTACTACGACTTCGCGATCTACGGGACGGCCGCGGCGCTGGTCTTCCCGCGGCTGTTCTTCCCCACGGCCGACCCGTTCGTGGGCACGCTCGCCGCGTTCGGCACGTTCGCGGCCGGGTTCCTCGCCCGCCCCGTCGGCGGCGTCCTGTTCGGCCACTTCGGCGACCGCGTCGGCCGCAAGCGCATGCTCGTGATCACGCTGGTGCTGATGGGCGTCGCGACCACGGCGATCGGCCTGCTGCCCGGCTACGAGACGGCGGGCGCGCTGGCCCCGACACTGCTGGTCGCCCTGCGGCTGGCGCAGGGGATCGCGTTCGGCGGCGAGTGGGGCGGGGCGGTCCTGCTCGCCTACGAGTACGCGCCCCCGGAGCGCCGCGGGTTCTTCGCGAGCCTCCCGCAGACCGGCCCGGCCGCAGGCGTGCTGCTGGGCAACCTCGCCTTCCTGCCGGTCGCCGCCCTGCCCGACGACGAGCTGCTGTCGTGGGGCTGGCGGGTCCCGTTCCTGGTGAGCATCGTGCTGATCGCGATCGGGATCGTGGTCCGGCTGCGGATCGCCGAGTCGCCGGAGTTCGTGGCCGTGCAGGAGGCGGGCGCCGAGGCGCGCGTCCCGCTGTTCGACGTGCTGCGCCACCACCTGCGGGAAGTGCTGCTGGTCTGCGGCGGCTTCCTCGGTTTCGGTGCGCTGTCGATCGTGGCTGCGACGTTCCTGCTGAGCCACGCCACCGTCACCCTCGGCGTCGATCGCTTCGCGGTGATCACCGCGATCCTGCTGGCGAACGTCGTGCAGGTGGGGGTCGTGCCGCTCTCGGGGTGGCTGGCCGACCGGTACGGCCCCCGCCCGGTGGTGCTGACCGGCGCGGTCGCGTCGATCGTGGGGATCTTCGTGCTCGTCGGCGCGGTGGAGACCCGGGACGTCGGGCTGATCACCATCGGGTACCTGCTCGGGTTCGGCGTCCTGTACTGCATCGGGTACGGCGCACAGCCCTCGGTCTACGCGGGTGCGTTCGACGCCCGGGTGCGCTACACGGGCATGTCGCTGGGCTTCCAGCTCGCCACGGTGCTGGGCAGCGCGGTGGGCCCGGGCATCTCGGCGATCGTGCTGCGGGCCACCGGGGAGCCGTTCGCCGTCGCGGCGTACGTCGGTGCGATGCTGGTGATCTCGCTGGTGTGCCTGGCCGTCCTGACGGGGCGGCCGCGCGTGGCCGCCGTGCCCGCCGTGAGCGGGGGCAGGGCATGACGCGGACGCACCCCGGCCGGCTGGTGATCGAGCCCCCGGAGCCGGACCCGACGCCCGAGGCGATGATCGCGCGGGCCGCCGCCATGCGCGGCGAGCTGGTGGCGGAGGCGCCGGCGGGGGAGGAGCGCGGCGGCTACTCGGAGCGGCTGCACGAGCGCTTCACCGAGGCCGGCTTCTACCGGGTGCTGCAGCCCCGCCGGTACGGCGGGTACGAGTTCGGGCTCGACACGTTCTTCCGGCTGATCACCGAGATCTCGCACGGCGACCCGGCCACCGGCTGGTCGGTGTGCCTGGCGTCGGACCACGTCTTCCACATCGCCTCGTTCTTCTCCGAGCGGGCGCAGGAGGAGCTCTTCTCCCCGGACGGCCACTTCTGCTCGCCGCACCGGGCGGCGCCCACCGGCACGGCCGAACGCGTCCGCGGCGGGTACCGGGTGCGCGGCACCTGGGACTACTGCTCCGGGATCACGCACGCCACCCACTTCATCGCCACGGCGATGGGCCCCGCACCCGGCACGGACGGCCCGCCCGTCCCACTGGCGTGCGTGCTGCCGCGGGGCGACTACACGGTGCTCGACGACTGGGGCGGCGGCGCCACCCTCGGCCTGCAGGGCACCGGCTCGAACTCGGTGCGCGTGGACGACGCCTTCGTGCCCGAGCACCTCGCCGAGCACTACGACTGGAAGGCCTTCGCGATGCCGCCCGACGGCACGCCGGGCTACCGCCTGCACCGCAACCCGCTCTACCTCGGGCGCTCGCTGACGATCTACTACGGGGGCCTCGCCGCACCGGTGGTCGGCGCGGCCTTCGCGGCGCTCGACGAATACGAGCAGATCCTGCGCACGCGCCCGACCACGGTGCCCCCGAAGGTGCTGCGCTGCGAGTCGCCGGACCACCAGCGGTGGTTCGGCGAGGCGCAGAGCCTGGCCGACTCCGCCCTCGCCGTGCTCGTCGCGGCCGGTGAGCGCTACACGGCCGCAGGCCGCGAGTGGGAGCGTACCGGCGCGTTCCCCGTCGGCGCCGACGTGCGGCCGCGGGGGATGGCCCAGCAGGCCGCCCGCCTCGCTGCCGACGCCGTCGACCGGCTCTTCACCACCGGCGGGACGTCCGCGGCCAAGCGCGGCTCGCGCCTGCAGCGCTGCTTCCGCGACGTCGCCATGTACCGCACGCACATCGGGGCGCAGGCCGACCTGCACTTCGCCGCGAACGCCCGCGTCCACTTCGGACTCCCGACGCCGCTGTAGTGAACGAGGAGGTATCGGTCATGACCGAACGTATGACAACCATCCAGTAGGATTCCGCCGTGGACGAGCCAGGTCGGCAGCAGGGCAAGCCCGACGTACCCGACCTCGCATCCCGGATCGGCCGGGTCGCCGCGCCGCTGCGCCCCCAGGTGCGCGACGCGCTCCGCGAGGCCATCCTGACCATGCGCTTCGCGCCCGGCCAGCGCCTCGTCGAGCGCGAGCTCATCGACATGACCGGTGTCTCCCGCACCACGATTCGCGAGGTGCTGCGCGAGCTGGCCGCCGAGGGGCTCGTGCGCACCGTCCCGCAGAAGGGCGCCGTCGTCGTCGCGCTCTCGCCCGAGGAGGCCGAGGAGCTCTACGAGCTGCGCGAGGTGCTGGAGGCACACCTCGTCCGGCGGTTCGTCGCCCAGGCGCCGGACGGCAGGCTCGTCGCCTTGCGCCGCGCGTTCACGAAGCTCGAGGACGTCGTGGCGGAGGGCGGCGGCACGATGGACGTGCTGCGCGCCAAGGACGTGATCTACGACGTGCTGCTCGACGGCGCGGGCAACTCGGCGCTGCGCACCAGCCTCTCGCAGCTGCACGCCCGGGTGAGCCTCCTGCGGGCGGGCTCGCTGTCGTCGGATCCCGGCCGTCCCGCGCGGTCCGTCTCGGAGCTGCGCGACATGGTCAAGGCCGTGGAGGCCCGCGACGCCTCGGCCGCTTCGGCCGCCATGATCGCCCACGTCCGGGCGGCCGCCCGGCTGGGAATCGCCGCGATGCGCGCCTCGCAGGAGGCCGGCGCGCCCGCGACCACTCGCTGAGTTTCGTATGACCGAATGACATTCCTGCTGTCTCGAGGAGGAGACATGGCGCACCTCAACGGTAGCCACCACGTCACGCTGTCGGTCGGGCCCGCGCAGGAGGACGTGGACTTCCACGTCGGCACCCTCGGTATGCGGTTCATCAAGAAGACCGTGCTCTTCGACGGCTCGCTGCCGATCTACCACCTCTACTACAGCAACGCGAACGGCGACCCGAGTGCCGTCGTCACGACGTTCCCCTTCCGGCAGGCGGGGTTGCGCGGCAGGCGGGGCACCAACCAGGCCCGCGAGGTGCACCTCGCGGTGCCGTCCGGCTCGCTGGATTTCTGGCAGCAACGGCTCGCCGCGCGCGGGGTCGAGGTCGAGAACGCCGAGGTGCTCGACCAGCGGCGGCTGCTCTTCCGCCACCCGTGCGGGATCGAGTACGCGATGGTGGGCGTCGAGGACGACCCCCGCGTGGGTCACCCGGGCGCGGGCGTCCCGGCCGAGCACGCGATCCACGGCGTGTACGGCGTCGGCGTGCACGTGGCGAACCCGGAGAACATGGTCGAGTTCCTCAGCGACTCCTTCTACGGCAAGGGCCTCGTCGAGGAGGGCGACCGGGTGGTGCACCAGGTCGGCCGGCCGGGCCAGGGCGGCTCGGTCGAGCTGGTGGTCAACCGCACCGACGAGCCCGGCACCTGGCGCTACGGTGAGGGCACCATCCACCACTTCGCGTGGAACGCCGAGACGCTCGAGAACCAGGACGCGCTGAAGTTCGAGATCGAGGGTGTCGGTTACACCGACATCTCCGAGCTCAAGGACCGCAAGTACTTCAAGTCGGTCTACGTCCGCACGCCGGGCGGGGCGCTGTTCGAGCTCGCGGTCACGCACGCCGAGGGCGGCTGGACCTGCGACGAGTCCCCGAAGGAGCTCGGCAGTGCCTTCCAGCTGCCCGAGCAGTTCGAGGACCGCAGGGCGGAGCTGCTCGACCAGCTCGAGCCGATCTCGGTATGACGGCCGAGGCCACCCTGCGCGTCGAGCGGTGGGGCGGCGCGCCGGAGCGGGCGGCGCTCGCGGTGCTCGCCGTGCACGGCCGCGACCAGGAGCCCGGCTTCATGCGCTCCGTCACCGATCGCGTCGGCCTGGAGGGGCTCGCCTGGTACGCGCCCGCGGCGCCAGGGCGCACCTGGTACCCGAAGCGGTTCACCGAGCCGTTCGCCGCCAACGAACCCTTCCTGTCGGCGTCCCTGCGCGCCATCGGCGCGGTGCTCGGCGGCGTCGGCCGGGACGGGTTCCGGGCGGACCGCGTGGTGCTGCTCGGGTTCTCCCAGGGCGCCTGCCTGCTCAGCGAGTACCTCGTGCGCCACCCCGGCCGGTACGCCGCTGCCGCGCTGCTGACGGGCGGGTTCGCCGGGCCACCCGGATCGGGGCGGGAGGTGGCGGGCGACCTCGCCGGCACGCCGGTGCTGCTCGCGTCCAGCTCGCGTGACGGCTGGGTGCCGGTCGAGCGCGTGCGCGAGACCGCGGCACTCCTGCGCGGGGCGGGCGCCGAGGTCACCCTGCGCGTCGACGAGGACCCGGAGCACCACGTCAACGACGACACCGTCGCGGCGGTGCGCGACCTGCTGACCCGCGCCACCGGCTGATGCGCGCCGCCATCATGACGGCGCCGGGCAGGCTCGAGGTGCAGGACGTCGACCTGCTCCCGCTCGCGCCCGGGCGGATCCGGGTGCGCACCGGGGCCACGCCGTTCTGCGTCACCGACGTGATGAACGCCGACGGCGTGTTCGGCAAGGAACCGCCGACGATCCTCGGGCACGCCTCGATGGGCGTGGTGGAGGAGCTGGGCCCGGACGTCACCGGGGTGCGCGTGGGCGACCGCGTGGTCGTGCACGGCACGGCCGAGTGCGGCCGATGCTTCTACTGCGTGCGCGGCCGCACCGACCAGTGCTCGGTGATCTTCGACCGGCCGGACGGGCCGCCGCCGGTGGCCCGGCTCGCGGACGGGAGCATCGCGACGGCGGCGGGGAACGTCGGCGGGTACGCGGAGCTGATGTCGGTGGACGCCCGCCAGGTCGTCCAGGTCGACACCGCGGTGCCGGACGTCGTGCTCGGGCTGCTGGGCTGCGGGGTGACCACGGGCCTGGGCTCGGTGTTCAACGTGGCCGCCGTCGTCCCGGGGTCGGACGTGGCCGTGGTCGGCTGCGGGCAGCTGGGGCTCTGGATGATCCAAGGCGCCCGGGTCGCCGGGGCGGGGCAGATCATCGCCCTCGACCCGGACGCCGGCCGCCGCGAGCGCGCCGCCGCGGCCGGCGCCACCGTGACCCTCGACCCGGCCGAGGCCGACCCCGTCGAGCAGGTGCGCGCCCTGACCGGCGGGTACGGCGTGACCTACGCGCTGGAGGCGGCCGGGCCCGCGCTCGCCCAGCGGCAGGCCGTGCTGATGACCCACCGGGGCGGCACCGCCGTCCTGACCGGCTGCGAGCCGCTCGGCGCGGAGCTCTCGCTCCCGCAGGTGCCGATCGCCCTGCACGGCCGCACGGTCGTCAGCAGCCAGAACGGGCGGGTGCGGATGCACCACGACATCCCGCGCTTCGTGCGGATGCTCGAGGACGGACGGCTCGACGCGTCGCTCGTCGGGATCGCCGAGTTCGCGTTGGACGAGATCGACGAGGCGAAGGAGGCGGCGCGGGCGCACCGCACGGTGATCGGTGTGATCGTGCCGGGCGCTCGCTGAGCCGTTCAGGTCGCGTTGCCGAGCTGCTTGAGGCCCGCGTCGGTCGAGTTCGCCCGGTGCCGGTCGCAGGCGGCGATGGCCGCCTCCGCGTCGCGGGCCGCGAGCGCGAGGTAGATCGCGCGCAGCTCCTCGACGACCTCCGCGGGCCTGCCCGGGCCCGCCACCGCGAGCGACATCACCAGACCGGCGTGCGACCGCAGGTTCCGCAGCAGGTCGCGGGTGGCGAGGCCGGCCGTCCGCAGCATGACGACGAAGAACCAGTCCCGTGCGCGGACGAGCTGCTCGAGCGCGGGGTCCGGTCGCGCCGCGACCTCCTCCACGGCCTCCAACGACCGCCGCAGGGCGCCCACCTGGGACTCGGTGGCCTGCTGGACGAAACGCCGGACGGCGACGTCCTCCAGGATGTGCCGGATCTCGTCGGTCTCGGCCATGTTGTGCGCCGTCGGGTCGGCGATCACGACCCCGTCGGCGTCCGGGCGGGCGACGCCGAGCTCGGCGAGCTCCCCGAGGGCGTCCCGCACGGCGTCGGCGGACGCCCCGGTGCGCGCGACGACCGCCTCGACGGGAAGGGCGTCGCCGGGGCGCAGCGTTCCCTGGACGATCCAGCGCAACACCGCGTCGCGGACGACAGCGGGCTGGGATGGGGGCGTGGCCGAGCCGTCGTTGGCGGGCACCGCGCAACTCTATCAGCCGCCCACCCGGCCAAGATCGACTTCTGTCGCACAGACCGGTCGCACGCCCTGCGGGCGCCGCACACACCTCCGCTGCACCGCACACACTCCCGGCGATGTGTGCCGGCCCCAGACGATGTGTGCGGCCATCCTGTCGTCCTGGCGAGCGGCTAGACGCCCAGGTCCAGGGAGTGGACCAGCGCGGGGAAGCGGTCCAGCTGTCGCCGCAGGGCCGCGGCCGCCGACTGCAGCAGCGGGAGGCGGGACCGCAGGAACTCGTCCGTGGGCTGGCGGCCGGACGTGGTGGCGCAGCTGATCCCCGCGATGGCGACGCCGTCGTTGAAGATCGGCACGCCCAGAACCGTGATCCCGAAGTCCAGCTCGTCGGCGACGAGTGCGTACCCGTCCCGGCGGGTGCGCTCCAGGCACTCGCGCAGCCCGGCCTCGGTGGTGACGGTGTGCGGGGTGCGCCGGATGAGGTGCGCCGCGGCGAAGTACGCGGTGAGACGCTGCTCGGGCTGGAAGGCGAGGATGGCGCGGCCCGTGGCCGACACGTAGGCGGGCACCCGGCTGCCCGGCGTCACCGCGAAGCGGAGCAGGCCTTCGGTCTGCATGTGGCAGAGGTGGATGATGTCGACCCCGATGAGGGTGGTCAGCGACACGCTGTCGCCGGTCTCGTCCCGCAGGTGCTGCAGGTGGGGCTGCGCGACCTCGGCCAGGTTCATCGAGTCCGGGTAGCCGGCCCCCAGCTCCATGACCTGGGGCGTGAGCACGAACGTGCGGCCGACCTTCTTGACGTATCCCAGCTGCACGAGCGTCAGCAGGAAGCGCCGGGCGACGGCCGGGTTGAGGTCGGTGGCCGCGGCCACCTCGCTGAGGGTGAGCTCGGGGCCTGCTGGCCCGAAGGCCCGCAACACGGCCAGGCCGCGGGCCAGCGAGCTGACGAACTGTTCCTTGTCCGGCGCGGGCCGGGCCGGGGTTGACATGCCGCCTCCTCCGCCGCATGCTGCGCGCGTTCGGAGAGCGAAACGTTATTCGCTGAGCGAAACTCCGTCAAGCCCCAACGAGGAGGCGTGATGAGCAGTGCTGCACAGAAGGCGGGGGCGACACCGTCCGGTGCCGAGGTACCGCCGCCCCAGCTGACCAAGCGGGTCACGACAGCGGTCTCGCTGGGAACGGTCATCGAGTGGTACGACTTCTTCCTCTACGGCACCGCGGCGGCGCTGGTCTTCCCGCACCTCTTCTTCCCGGCGCAGAACGGCACGGTCGGTGCGTTGCTGTCCTTCGCGACCTTCGCGACGGGCTTCGCCGCACGGCCCCTCGGCGGGATCATCTTCGGGCACCTCGGTGACCGGGTGGGCCGCAAGACCGTCCTCGTGACGACCCTGATCCTGATGGGCGTGGCCACGGTCGGCATCGGCCTGCTGCCGACCTACGACCAGGTCGGGGTCGCCGCACCGGTCCTGCTGGTCGCGCTGCGGATCGTCCAGGGACTCGGCACGGGCGGGGAGTGGGGCGGCGCGGCCCTCATGACGAAGGAGAACGGCAGCTCGCGACCCGGCTTCTTCGGTTCGTTCCTGTCCGCATCGGTCTTCGCGGGGCTGATCCTCGGCTCGGTCGTCTACACGGCGCTGGCCTCCGTGCTCACGGAGGAGCAGCTGTTCGGCTGGGGCTGGCGCGTCCCGTTCCTCGTGAGCGTCCTGCTCGTCGTCGTCGGGCTGTGGATCCGCCGCGACCTGCCGGAGACGGCCGAGTTCGAGCGGGTCAAGCGCAGCGAGGTGCGGGAGCGGGCGCCGATCATCGCCGCGCTGCGGCGGCCGCGCAACGTCATCGCGATCTTCCTGATGCGGCTCGGCCAGAACACGACCTTCTACATCGTCTCGGTGTTCGTGCTGACCTACGCCACCACGGCGCTCGACCTGCCGCGGCCGACCATCCTCGCGGCCACCCTGATCGGCTCGCTGGTCGCCGGGCTGCTGTGCCCGCTGTACGGCCACCTCGGGGACCGCTTCGGCTTCGGGCGGGTCATGCTCGTCGCGTTGGTCGTGCAGGCCGCGTTCGCGTTCCCGTTCTTCCTGCTCGTCGACACGCGGAACTTCGCGGCGATCCTCGTCGCCGTCGTCGTCGCGATCGCCGGGGGCGCGGCCGCCGCCGACGCCATCCAGCCCGCCTACTTCACGGGCATGTTCGGCACCCAGAGCCGGTTCAGCGGGGTCTCGATCGGGCGCGAAGGGGGCACGGTGATCGGTGGGGGCCTGGCGCCCCTGATCGCAGCCGGGCTCCTGGCCTGGCAGGGCGGGTCCAGCTGGGCGGTCTCCGGCTGGATGCTGCTGACGAGCCTGCTCGGGATCGTCGGGGTGCTGCTCGTGCGTCCGGTCGGCGCCGAGCCGGTCGACACCCCGGGAGCGGCCCGGTGACCGACCCCGCCCGATCGGAGCTCGTCGTCCGGGCCGCCGACAGCACGATCGTCAGCCTGTTCGACGCGCGGGCCCGGCTGCACCCGGCGCGGGTCGCCGTGCAGGCCGGCGCGTCGCGGACGACGTACGGCGATCTCGAGGAGCGCAGCAGGCGGGCCGCGGGCCTCCTCGCGGCCGCCGGGGTGCGCCGCGGCGACCGCGTCGGGTTGCTGTCGGAGAACCGGCCCGAGTACCTCGAGGTCCTCCTCGCCGCCGGGCGCCTCGGGGCGATCGTCGCCTGCCAGAGCATGCGCGCATCCGACGAGGAGCTGGCGGCGTGCCTCGACCTCGTCGCGCCGGCCGTGACGGTCGCGTCCGAGCGCGCCGACGCGCGGTACGACCTGTTCGCGCGCCCCGGGGAACGGATCGTGCTCGGCGCGGCGTACGAGCAGGCGCTCGCGTCGGCCGAGCCGTGGACGCAGCCGTCCGCGGCGCACGCCGAGGACCTCGCCGTGATCATCTACACGAGCGGGACCACCGGCGTGCCCAAGGGTGCGTGCATCAGCCACCGCGCCGAGGTCGTGCGGAGCATGGCCACCCGGGCGGAGCTCGGCATCGCGGGCGACGACACGTTCGTGGCGTGGTCGCCGCTGCACCACATGGGCGCGCTCGACAACTCGGTGAGCACGCTCGTGTCCGGGGGCAAGGTCGTCGTCGTCGACGGGTTCCGGCCCGACGAGCTGGCCGACGTCGTCGCCGCGGAGCGGCTGGGATGGCTGCTCGTCATGCCCGGCACCGTGGCCCGGCTCGCGCAGGCCCTGCGCGCCCGCGGCACCCGGCCGGCGGGCGTACGGCTCTGCGGCGTGATGCCCGACCTCGTCCGGCCGGAGGAGATCGCCGAGATCACGAGCCTGCTGGACGCCCCGTTCGCCAACACCTTCGGCGCCACCGAGACCGGTTGCCCACCGTGCTCCGCGGGCGTCATCCCGGTCGGGGAGGCGCCCACGACCTTCCCGAAGGAGCAGAGCGGCTACTGCGAGGTCCGCCTGGTCGACCCGGACGGCCGGGACGTGCCCGACGGCGTGCCCGGCGAGCTCTGCATGCGCGGCCCCACGCTCTTCAGCGGCTACTGGAACAACCCGGAGGCGACGAACGCCGACTTCCGGGACGGCTGGTTCCACATGGGCGACGTGCTCGTCCGGGAGGCGGACGGTCGGCTCACGTTCGTCGACCGCGTCAAGTACATGATCAAGAGCGGTGGGGAGAACATCTACCCGGCCGAGATCGAGCGCGTTCTCCTGCGCCTGCCGGGCGTGCTGGAGGCCGGGGTCGTCCGCCGTTCCGACCCGACCTGGGGCGAGGTGCCGGTCGCGGTCGTCGTGCACGCGGGCGAGACCTCCGCCGATGCGCTGCAGCAGGCCTGCCGGCAGCACCTGCCCTCCTACAAGGTGCCGAAGGACATCGTCTTCGCCGCGCCCGGCTCCCTCCCCAGGAACCCCTCGGGGAAGCTCGTCCGGCGCGAGCTGGAGCAGCTGCTCGCCGAGCGCTGAACACGACCGCCGAACACCCCGACCACAGACCCGACAGGAGAACCAGTTGTCCGACGGAACCGCGCTCGACGTCCGCAGCGACATCTGCTGGAGCGACGCGACGAGCATCACCGTCCTGGGCCGCGACCTCTGCCACGACATCATCGGCCGGCTCGACTTCGGGAGCTTCGCGTTCCTCCTGCTCACCGAGCGGATGCCCGGCGAGGCCGAGGCGAAGCTGTTCAACGCCGCGCTCGTGAGCCTCGTCGAACACGGCATCACCCCCAACGCGATGGCCACCCGCCTGACCCACCTCGGGGCTCCGGAGTCGTTGCAGAGCGCCGTCGCGGCGGGCCTGCTCGGGCTGGGCAGCAGGTTCGTGGGCACGATCGAGGGGGCGGCGCGGTTCGTCACGGGGGGTGCCGCGCGGCTGACGGCCGACGGCGCGCTGGACGACGCGCTGGACGACGCGGCGGTCCGCGCCGAGGCCGAGCGCATCGTCGCCGACTTCCGCGCCCGGGGGGAGCACGTCCCCGGGATCGGGCACCCCATCCACGAGCCGGTCGACCCCCGGGCCGAGGTGCTCTTCGAGATCGCGGAGGCGGAGGGTTTCCCGACGCTGCCGGTCCGGCTCGTGCGGGCCGTCGCGGCTGCGGGCAGCGAGGCGTCGGGCCGCGCGCTGCCGGTCAACGTCACCGGGGCCATCGGCACCGTCGTCGCGCTGCTGGGCCTCGACTGGCGCATCGCACGAGGGCTGGGAGTCATCTCGCGGACGGTCGGGTTGGTCGGGCACCTGCGCGAGGAGCTCGCCCGGCCGATGGCCACCACCCTGTGGCGGACCACCGACGAGGCCGCAACGCGGCACATCCACGGGGCCGGGGCCTGAGACCCGGGCCGCTCATGTACCCGGCGCCGGTCGGGTGTGGCCGCTGATGCGGGCCGCGATCGCCCGGGCGGTCCGGCCGACCTCGACGACGAGCACGTCGCGCAGGTCCGGGCCGAGCTCCGGCCGCGGAACCGTCACGGCGACGCTCGCGACCGGGTGCCGGGTGTGGTCGAGCACAGCGACGGCGATCGAGGCGAAGCCGGGCGTCACCTCGCCGACCTCGACGGCGTGCCCCCGGCGCCGGGTCTCCACGAGGAGCTTGCGCAGCGCGGAGGGCGAGCGGGGGCCCGCCTCGTGCCGGGTCACGAACGCGTCGGGGTGCGGGTACAGCGCGCGGATCTGCGCCGCGGGCAGGGCGGCGAGCATCGCGCGGCCGCTGGCGGTGAGGTGGGCGGGAAGGCGCACCCCCACGTCGGTGACCAGCGGCGGGCGGCCCGGCGCGCGCTCCTCGATGAGGTAGATGACCTCGTGGCCGTGCATGACGGCCAGGTGCGCGGTGTGGCCGGTGCGGTCGACGAGCCGGGCGAGCGGCACCCGCGCGACGCGCTGCAGCGGTGCCTGGCGGGCGTAGCCGGTGGCGAGCTCGTAGGCCGCGACCCCCAGGCTGTAGCGGCGTTCGTCGGCGAGGTGCACGACGAACCCGCTCTCGGCGAGCGTGGCCAACAGCTGGTACGTCGTGGAGCGGGGAAGCCCCAGCTCCCGCGCGACGGTCGCCGCGGGCACCGGGCCCGCCTGCCGCCCGAGATGGCTCAGGATGGCCAGCACCTGGTGCGCGGCGGGCACCTTCACCGGGCGGGGCACGGTGGGAAACTAGCAACTGTCCGGGATCCCGGACGGATTCGCGCGCCTCCGCATGGTGCGGCGGCGGCTCGCGGGTGTCCGATGCAGTGATGCGCCACATCACCGTCGAGGTCGGGACCGGCCCGCTCGCCCCCGCAGAGATCCTCGCCGTCGCCCGGGAGGGCGCGGGCGTCCGCCTGTCCGCCGAGGCCGAGAGCGCGATGGCGGCGGGGCGGAAGGTGGTCGAGGCGCTCGCCGACGACGCGGAGCCGCACTACGGGATCTCGACCGGGTTCGGAGCGCTCGCCGTCCGGCACATCCCCGTGGACCGGCGCGCCCAGCTGCAGCGCAGCCTCGTGCGCTCGCACGCGGCCGGCTCGGGTCCCGAGGTCGAGCGCGAGGTCGTGCGGGCACTCATGCTGCTGCGCCTGTCGACGCTGGCGACCGGGCGCACCGGGGTCCGGCCGGAGACCGCGCGGGTCTACGCGGCGATGCTCACCGCGGGGATCACGCCGGTGGTGCGCGAGTACGGGTCGCTGGGCTGCTCGGGGGATCTGGCGCCGCTGGCGCACTGCGCGCTGGCGGCCATGGGCGAGGGCGAGGTGCGCGACGCCTCCGGGGCGCTGCGCCCCGCGGCGGAGGCGCTCGCCGCGACCGGCGTCGAGCCCGTCGTGCTGGCGGAGAAGGAGGGCCTCGGCCTGATCAACGGCACCGACGGCATGCTCGGCATGCTCGTGCTGGCCTGCCACGACCTCCGCACGGCGCTGCGCACCGCGGACGTCGCCGCGGCGACGAGCGTCGAGGCGCTGCTGGGCACCGACGCGGTGTTCGCCGCCGACCTGCAGGCACTGCGCCCGCACCCGGGCCAGGCCGAGAGCGCGGCCAACCTCCGGGCACTGCTGGACGGGTCCGGGATCATGGCCAGCCACCGCACGCCGGACTGCACGCGCGTCCAGGACGCGTACTCGCTGCGGTGCGCGCCGCAGGTGCACGGCGCCGCCCGGGACACCCTCGCCCACGCCGAGGTGGTGGCCGGCCGCGAGCTGGCGGCCGCCGTGGACAACCCGGTGGTCACCGTGGACGGGCGGGTGGAGAGCAACGGGAACTTCCACGGCGCACCGCTCGGCTACGTGCTGGACTTCCTCGCGATCGCGGTCGCGGACGTCGCGTCGATGAGCGAGCGGCGCACCGACCGGTTCCTGGACGTGGCCCGCAACCACGGCCTGCCGCCGTTCCTCGCCGACGACCCCGGGGTCGACTCCGGCCACATGATCGCGCAGTACACGCAGGCGGGGATCGTGTCCGAGCTGAAGCGGCTGGCGGTCCCGGCGTCCGTCGACTCGATCCCGTCCAGCGCGATGCAGGAGGACCACGTCTCGATGGGGTGGGCGGCGGCGCGCAAGCTGCGGCGCGCCGTCGACGGGCTCACGAGGGTGGTGGCGATCGAGCTGCTCACCGCCGCGAGGGCCCTGGACCTGCGGGCGCCGCTCGCGCCCGCCGCGGCCACGGCCGCCGTGCGGGACCGGCTGCGTGCCGAGGTGGCCGGCCCGGGGCCGGACCGGTGGCTGGCGCCGGAGATCGAGGCCGCCGTCGGGCTCGCCGCCTCCGGCGAGGTGCTCGCCGCCGCCGAGCGCGTGACCGGCCCGCTGAACTGAGAGGAGATGGTCATGGAGGGTGCTCGTCCCGTCCGTGCGGCGCGCGGCACGACGCTGACGGCCCGGTCATGGCAGACCGAGGCCCCGCTGCGGATGCTCTGCAACAACCTCGACCCGGAGGTGGCCGAGCGGCCCGATGACCTCGTCGTCTACGGCGGCACCGGGCGCGCGGCGCGAGATTGGCGATCGTTCGACGCGATGGTCCGCACGCTCACCACGCTGGCCGACGACGAGACGATGCTCGTGCAGTCCGGCCGCCCGGTCGGGGTGCTGCGCACGCACGAGTGGGCGCCGCGGGTGCTGATCGCCAACTCGAACCTGGTGGGGGACTGGGCGACGTGGCCGGAGTTCCGGCGGCTGGAGAAGCTCGGCCTCACGATGTACGGCCAGATGACCGCGGGCTCGTGGATCTACATCGGCACCCAGGGCATCCTCCAGGGCACCTACGAGACGTTCGCGGCCGTCGCCGAGAAGCGCTTCGGGGGGACGCTGGCCGGCACCCTGACCGTCACCGGTGGCTGCGGCGGCATGGGCGGGGCGCAGCCGCTCGCTGTGACGCTCAACGGCGGCGTGTGCCTGGTGGTCGACGTCGACGCGGCCCGGCTGCGGCGGCGGGTCGAGCACCGCTACCTGGACGAGCTGGCCACCGACCTGGACGACGCCGTAGCGCGCGCCGTGGCGGCGAAGGAGGACCGGCGGGCGCTGTCGGTCGGGCTGGTCGGCAACTGCGCACGGGTGCTGCCGGAGCTGCTGCGCCGCGGCGTGGAGGTGGACATCGTCACCGACCAGACCTCCGCGCACGACCCGCTGTCCTACCTCCCCGACGGTGTCGACCTGGACGACTGGGACGACTACGCGGCGAAGAAGCCCGAGGAGTTCACCGACCGGGCCCGCGAGTCGATGGCGCGGCACGTCGAGGCGATGGTCGGGTTCCAGGACGCAGGGGCCGAGGTCTTCGACTACGGCAACTCGCTGCGCGACGAGGCCCGCCAGGGCGGCTACGACCGCGCGTTCGCCTACCCGGGCTTCGTGCCCGCCTACATCCGGCCGCTGTTCTGCGAGGGCAAGGGCCCGTTCCGCTGGGCCGCGCTGTCCGGCGATCCGGCCGACATCGCCGTCACCGACGAGGCCGTGCTCGAGCTGTTCCCCGAGCACGACCGGCTGCACCGGTGGATCCGCGCCGCCCGCGAACGGGTCGCCTTCCAGGGGCTTCCGGCCCGCATCTGCTGGCTCGGGCAGGGCGAGCGGGACCGGGCCGGGCTGCGGTTCAACGAGCTGGTCGCCTCGGGGGCGATCAGCGCGCCGATCGTGATCGGCCGCGACCACCTCGACACCGGCTCCGTCGCGTCCCCCTACCGCGAGACCGAGGGCATGGCCGACGGCTCCGACGCCATCGCCGACTGGCCGCTGCTGAACGCGCTGGTCAGCACGGCGTCCGGGGCGAGCTGGGTGTCGATCCACCACGGCGGCGGGGTGGGCATCGGCCGCTCCCTCCACGCGGGGCAGGTCACGGTCGCGGACGGCACCGACCTCGCGGCGGCCAAGATCGAACGAGTGCTGACCAACGACCCGGCCACGGGCGTCCTGCGTCACGTGGACGCGGGCTACGACCTGGCGGAAGCGACGGCGGACGCCCACGGCATCCGCGTCCCGATGTCCGAAGGAGCGTCAGCAAAGCCACTTTCATGACACGAGCCGTCATGAAAGTGGCTTTGCTGACATCCGCCGACGACCCCAGGAGGAGCCGCATGGAGCCGGAGGTCTCGTCACCCCCGTCCCGCATCGAGCGCCGTTCCATCGACGTGATCCCGGACGCCGAGCGGCACGGGTCACCGATCAACCAGTTCACGCTGTGGTTCGGCGCCAACATGCAGATCACGGCGATCGTCGACGGTGCGCTCGCCGTCGTGTTCGGGGCCGACGCGCTCTGGGCGATCATCGGCCTGCTGATCGGCAACCTCGCGGGCGGCTGCGTCATGGCGCTGCACTCGGCGCAGGGGCCCCGGCTCGGGCTCCCGCAGATGATCTCCAGCCGGGCCCAGTTCGGGGTGTACGGGGCCGTCGTCCCGCTGGTTCTGGTGGTGCTGCTGTACCTCGGGTTCGCGGCCACCGGCACCGTGCTCGCCGGGCAGGCGGTCAACGAGATCGTGGGCGTCGACGCCCCGGTGGTGGGCATCCTCGTCTTCGGCGCGCTCACGGGGATCGTCGCGACGCTCGGTTACCGCTACATCCACATGCTGGGGCGAGTCTCGACCGTGGTCGGCGTCGTCGGCTTCACCTACCTGGGCATCCGGCTGCTCGTCGGGCACGACGTGCCCGCGCTGCTCGGCGTCGTGCCGTTCGACGTCGCGACGTTCCTGCTCGCGATCTCCCTCGGCGCCGGCTGGCAGCTGACGTTCGGCCCGTACGTCGCCGACTACTCCCGCTACCTGCCGCGCCACACCAGCGAGCGCGTGACGTTCCACTCGACGCTGTGGGGGAGCGTGCTCGGCTCGCAGTGGTCGATGAGCCTGGGCGCGCTGATCGCCGCCATCCCGATCGCCGACGGCGGCGGCTTCCTGGACAACCAGGTCGGGTTCCTCGGCGAGCTGGCCGGCGGGGGCGCCGCGGCGATCGCGATCTACCTCGTGATCGTGGTCGGCAAGCTCACGGTCAACTGCCTGAACGCCTACGGCGGCTTCATGTGCCTGCTGACCACGGTCACCTCGGTGACCAGGGCCGCCTCGGTGTCGCGGGCCGGGCGGGTGGCGTTCATCGGCGCGTTCCTCGTGGCGTCGGTGCTGATCGCGCTGCTCGCGTCGGCGAACTTCCTGGACAACTTCCGGCAGTTCATCCTCGCCCTGCTCATGGTCTTCACACCGTGGAGCGCGGTGAACCTGATCGACTACTACCTGGTCTCCCGGGAACGGGTCGACGTGCCCGCGCTCTACGACCCCGACGCCCGGTACGGGCGGTGGAACCCGGTCGCGCTGGTCTCGTACGCGATCGGCATCGTCGCCCAGATCCCGTTCATGGCGCAGGCGCTCTACACCGGCCCGATCGCCGAGGCGCTGAACGGCGCCGACATCTCCTGGCTGGTCGGCCTCGTCGTCACCGCCGCCGTGTACTACCCGTGGGCCAAGCGCACCACGGACGTACCCGCCGAGATGATCTACCCCGTGGGGACGGTCGCGGCGAGATGACGTTCGACAGCATGTGGGCCGACCTGCACCCGGTCGGCCGGGATCCGCGCAGCAGCGGCTACCGGCGGTTCGCGTGGACGGCCGAGGACGCGGCCCTGCGGGAGTGGTTCACCGGCGAAGCGGCGACACGCGGGCTCGACGTCACCTCCGACCGCGCGGGCAACCTGTGGGCCTGGTGGGGGAACCCGGACGCCGACGGGCCCGGGCTCGTGCTCGGCAGCCACCTGGACTCGGTGCCCGACGGCGGCGCGTTCGACGGCCCGCTCGGCGTCGTGTCCGCGCTCGCCGCCGTGGACGCCCTGCGCGCACGGGGGTGGACGCCGAGCCGCCCGCTCGGGGTCGCCGTCTTCGCCGACGAGGAGGGCGCCCGGTTCGGTGTGGCGTGCGCGGGCAGCCGGATCATCACCGGCGCGCTCGCCCCCGACCGCGCCCGGTCGCTCGCCGACGCCGACGGCACCACCGTCGCCGAGGCGATGGCCGCGGCGGGCCACGACCCGGCGCACGTCGGCCCGGACCCGGAGACCCTGCGCCGCGTGGGCACCTTCGTCGAGCTGCACGTCGAACAGGGCAGGGCGCTGGTCGACGCACCGGACGACGCCGCGGTCGGCGTGGCGAGCGCGATCTGGCCCCACGGCAGGTGGCGGCTCGACCTGCGCGGCCGCGCCGACCACGCCGGCACCACCCGGCTCGAGGACCGCGACGACCCGATGCTGCACCTCGCCGAGGCCGTCACCGCGGCCCGGCGGGCGGCGCGTGAGCACGACGCGCTCGCCACGATCGGCAAGCTGCGGGTGGAGCCGGGCGGGGTCAACGCGATCCCGTCCCGCGTCGTCGCGTGGCTGGACGCCCGCGGCCCCGTCGAGGCGGACGTGCGGTCCGTCGTCGCCGCCGTGGGGGAGGCCGCCGGGAGCGAGCCGGTCGAGGAGTCGTGGACCGGGCCCACCGCTTTCGACGCCGGCCTGCGGGACCGGCTGGCCGCGCTGCTCGCGGCCCCGGTGCTGCCGACCGGCGCGGGCCACGACGCGGGGATCCTCTCCGCCGCCGGGATCCCGACGGCGATGCTGTTCGTGCGCAACCCGACCGGGGTGTCCCACTCGCCCGAGGAGCACGCCGACCCCGCCGACTGCCACCGCGGGGTCGAAGCCCTGGTCCGGGTGGTCGGGGAGCTCGGATGACGACGTACTGGTGCGAGCGCGCCTGGCTGGAGGGCGGCCCGCGCGACCGGGTCCGGGTCACGGTCGACGGCGGCCGGATCGCGGGCGTCACGATCGGGGACGACCCCGGACCCGAGGACCTGCGCCTCACCGGCCTGGTGCTGCCCGGCTTCGCGAACTCCCACAGCCACGCCTTCCACCGTGCGCTGCGCGGGCGCACGCACGACCGCGGCGGCACGTTCTGGACCTGGCGGGAGCGGATGTACGGGGTCGCGGCGCGGCTCGACCCCGACCGCTACCTCGCGCTGGCCCGGGCCGTCTACGCGGAGATGGCGCTGGCGGGCGTGACCTGCGTCGGTGAGTTCCACTACCTGCACCACGAGCGGGACGGGTCCCGGTACGCCGACCCGAACGCGATGGGGCAGGCGCTGATCCAGGCGGCTGCCGAGGCGGGCGTGCGGCTCACGCTGCTGGACACGTGCTACCTCTCGGGCGGGCTCGGCGCGTCCGGCCACACCCCGCTCGACCCGGTGCAGGTGCGGTTCGGCGACGGCGACGCCCACGCGTGGGCGGAGCGGGTCGGCTCGCTCGCGGACACCGACGGCGTGCGCGTGGGCGCGGCGGTGCACTCGGTCCGCGCGGTGCCCGCCGCGCAGCTGCCGACCGTCGTGCGGGCCGCGGGCCGGCGCCCCCTGCACGTCCACCTGTCGGAGCAGCCGCAGGAGAACGACGCGTGTCAGGCGTTCTACGGGGCCACTCCCACGGCGCTGCTGGCCGAACAGGGCGTCCTCGGGCCGGGCACGACCGCCGTGCACGCCACGCACCTGAGCCGCGAGGACATCGCCGTGCTCGGCGGTTCGGGCACCAGCGTGTGCGCCTGCCCGAGCACGGAGGCCGACCTCGCCGACGGCATCGGCCCGTTCCGGGCGCTGCTGCGGGCCGGGTCGTCGCTGACGGTCGGCAGCGACCAGCACGTCGCGGTCGACCTGCTCGCCGAGGCCCGGCTCGTCGAGTCCCACGAGCGGCTGGCCGCAGGTGAACGGGGCCGGCTGGCGCCCGCCGCGCTCGTGGACGCGCTCACCGTGCACGGCCACGCCTGCCTGGGCTGGCCGGACGCCGGACGCATCACCCCGGGTGCACGGGCGGACCTGGTGGCGGTGGGGCTGGACCGCCCCCGCACCGCGGGGGTCGCGCCCGAGCAGGTGGTGATGGCCGCATGCGCCGACGACGTCCACACGGTCGTGGTCGACGGGCGTGTCGTCGTCAGCGAGGGCAGGCACGCGCTGGGGGACGTGGGCAGGCTGCTGGCCGACGCCATCGCCCCGCTCTGGGAGGGATCGTGAGCACTCTCGTCACCGGGATCGCCGAGCTCGTCACCAACGACCCCGTCCTCGGGCCCGGCCCGCTGGGGATCGTGGCCGACGCGGCGCTGGTGGTCGACGGCGGTCTGGTCGCCTGGGTGGGGCCTGCCGCCGCCGGCCCGCCGGCCGACGAGCGGATCGACGTGGACGGCCGGGCGGTGCTGCCCGGTTTCGTCGACAGCCACACCCACCTCGTGTTCGCGGGCGACCGTTCGGCCGAGTTCGAGGCCCGGATGTCCGGCGTGCCCTACGACGGCGGCGGCATCGCGTCCACGGTCGCGGCCACCCGCGCGGCCGACGACGACCGGCTGCGGGCGCGGCTGCGGGCGCTGGTGGCGGAGATGCGCGCCCAGGGCACGACGACCGTCGAGGTCAAGAGCGGGTACGGCCTGAGCGTCGCCGACGAGGCGCGGGCCCTGCGGCTCGCCCGTGAGGTGACCGACGAGACCACCTTCCTCGGTGCCCACGTCGTGCCGCCGGAGTACGCGGGCCGCGTCGAGGAGTACGTCGCGCTGGTCACCGGCCCCATGCTGGCGGCGTGCGCGCCGTCGGCGCGCTGGGCGGACGTGTTCTGCGAGCCCGCCTCCCCGCACGCCTTCGACGGGGACGCCTCCCGGGCCGTGCTGGAGGCCGGCCGGGCGGCTGGGCTCGGCCTGCGGGTGCACGGCAACCAGCTCGGGCCCGGCCCGGGTGTGCGGCTGGCGGTCGAGCTGGGAGCCGCGAGCGTCGACCACTGCACGTACCTGGCGGACGCCGACGTCGACGCGCTGGCGTCCGCGGACACGGTGGCGACCCTGCTCCCGGGTGTCGAGTTCTCGACCCGCAGCCCCTACCCGGACGCCCGCAGGCTGCTCGACGCCGGGGTCACCGTCGCGCTGGCCACCGACTGCAACCCGGGGACCTGCTACTCCTCGTCCATGTCGATCTGCATCGCGCTCGCGGTGCGCGAGATGCGGATGACGCCGGCGGAGGCCGTGTGGGCGGCGACCGCCGGTGGCGCGGCGGCCCTGCGGCGCGCTGATGTCGGCCGCCTCGGGGTCGGTGCACGTGCGGACCTGTCCGTGCTGGAGGCCCCGTCCCATCGGCACCTCGCCTACCGGCCCGGAGTTCCGCTGGTCCGCGCCATCCCGGTCGGCGAACCGTGAAAGCGGCGGCCCTCAGGGACCGAGCAGGAGGTTGGGCAGCCAGGTCACCAGCCCCGGCACCAGTGCGAGCAGGAGCAGCACGACCAGCATGGCGCCGAAGAACGGCAGGACGGCGACGCTGAGCCGGCCGAACGGCAC
Source organism: Pseudonocardia adelaidensis (assembly GCF_039543345.1). NCBI lineage: Bacteria > Bacillati > Actinomycetota > Actinomycetes > Pseudonocardiales > Pseudonocardiaceae > Pseudonocardia > Pseudonocardia adelaidensis. The sequence goes on from NZ_BAABJO010000003.1 coordinate 366,022, forward strand.
CCCGCTCGTCTTCGTGACCACGTAGAGCAGCGCGCCGACCGGCCAGGTCAACAGCCCGTCATCAGGTTGACCACGACGATCACGCCGAAGTGGATCGGGTCGATCCCGAGGCCCTCTGCGACCGGCAGCAGGATCGGGAGGAAGATCAGGATGGCCGGCACCGCGTCCATCGGCATCCCCACGACCAGGAAGAACACCATCGCCAGGAGCAGGAACGCGACCGGGCCGACGTCGAGCGCACCGACCAGCCGGGTGACGTTCTCGCTCAGCCCGCCCACGGTGAGCACGTAGGAGAACGTGCCCACCACCGCGAACAGGACCATGATCGTCGCGCTGTTCACGGCGCTCGTGCGGAACAGCGGGAACAGGTCGGCGGGCGTGATCGTCCGGTAGACGACCAGGCCGAGGAACAGCACGTAGGTGGCGGCGAGGATGGAGATCTCGGTGACCGTTGCGAAACCCGTGATGATGCCGAGGACGAGGAACAGGGGCGCCAGCAGCGCGGGGAGCGCCCTCCCGAGCAGGAGCAGCGGGGACGCGGCGGTGTAGGTGTCCGGGCGGGCGTCGGGCAGCTTCCCCCGCCGGCCCTGCCAGAGGATCACCACGACCATGGAGGCCGCGAGGAGCAGGGCCGGGACGACGCCGCCGAGGAAGAGCTTGCCGACCGAGAGGTGCGTGACCAGCGCGACGAAGATCATCGGAATGCTGGGCGGGGAGACCGGCCCGATGACGGGTGCGCTGGCGTTGATGGCAGCGGCGTAGGAGGGCTCGTAGCCCTCCTTGCGCATCGCCGGGAGCATCACCGAAGAGACGGCGGCGGCGTCGGCCGGTGCGCTGCCGGAGACGCCGGAGATCCCGACGTTCGCCCCGACGGTCGCGTACGCGAGGCCACCGCGGAACCGGCCGAGGAAGTACATGAGCAGCGCGACCATCCGGTCGGTGAGACCCGCGCGGTTGAGCAGCTCGCCGGTGAGGATGAAGAAGGGGATGGCGAGGAGCTCGAAGTTGCCCACCCCGTCGGCCATGGCGGTCGGGAGGTCGGTGGCGTCGCCGAGCCCGAGGACGGCCAGTGCCACCAGGGCCGCGGCCCCCATCGAGATCCACACCGACAGGCCGAGGGCCATGAAGGCGAACAGGGCTCCGAAGAGGATCAGGACGTCCACGGGCCACCCCGGTCGGCGAGCCGGGACGGGCGCTGGGCGAAGTCCCGGACGAACTCGGTGGTGCGCTCGACCGCGGCGGCGCTGATCTCGGTGCCGGACCGGAGGGTCGCCCGGGTCGCGTCCCCGAAGACCCCGTTGCGGGTGCGGGAGGCGAACGAGCGGACCACGCCTGCGGCGAACGGCCGGTAGTTGTCCTCGAGCACGCCGTAGTCCTCGATGAGGTCGCCTGCCTCCAGGGCGTCCGGCCGCACGAGGTCCTCGGTCAGTGCCATGGCGACCGCGGTCTCGATCTCGCAGGCGTGTCCCCAGCGCTCCGTCACGCGGTGCCGCGCGATGACGTCGGCGGCCTGGGTCATCCAGAACGTCGACGCCGCCTCGATGCCGTGCTGGTAGGCCAGCTCGGTGATCAGGACGCCGAGGACGTTCTCGTTCCCCCGGTGCCCGTTGACGAACACCAGCTTCGTGATTCCGTGCACTGCCAGGCTGCGTGCGACGTCGGTCAGGACGGCGCGGAACGCGTCGGCACCGATGCTGATCGTCCCCGGGAAGTCCATGTGGTGGGCGGACAGCCCGAACGGCAGCGGCGGCGTCGTGACGACGGTGGGGGACAGGGCCGCCGCGACCTTCGTGGCGATCGCGTGGGCGATCCGCCAGTCCACCCCCATCGCCAGGTTGGGTCCGTGCTGCTCGGTCGCGCCGACCGGGATCAGGGCGAGCCGGGGCCGCGGGGACAGGTCGGCGAACTCGGTGGTCGTCAGGTCGTGGATGGCGCTCACGGGCGTCCTTCCGGCAGGTCGTCGAGGGGGACTTCCGGGCTCGGCAGGCTGAGCGGCCGGGACAGCGCGGCCGCGAGCAGCAGCACCCCGGCGACCGGGATGGCGGCATAGGTCCACCCGGTGGAGATGCCGAGCTGGACGTACGGGATGGCCGCCCGCACGGTGGCGACCGTGTACCCGGCGATGACCAGGATGAGGAAGAACAGCACCTCCAGGACCCGCAGACCGAGGAGGAGGACGATCTGCGGCCGGCCGCCGAGCTTCGTGTCGAGGTAGCCGGTGACGATGTGCTCGCCCGCGCAGTAGGCGGCGACCACGCCGGTCATCACCATCCAGAGCAGCATCAGCTGGCTCAGGTCCGTGACCCAGACGAAGCCACCCCCGGCGGCCCGCAGGCCGACCTGCACCAGGTTGAGGACCAGCAGCGTGATGAACAGGCCGGCGGACACCCCCTGCGCGAGGCGGCCGATCGGGCCGCTGAGCCGCGACGACGCTCCCGGCTCGGCCAGCGTGAAGGCCCTCATCGTTGCTCGTCCCTGATCCTGCGCGCGGTGTCCAGCACGCCCGCGGGCCACAGCTGCCCGTCGAACTGGTCGAACTGGCCGTCCAACGCCGCGCGGAACGCCTCGACGTCCGGCTCGACCACCGTGATGCGGGACCGCAGCTCCTGCTCGGCGGCCGCCAGCTGCCTGTCGACCTCGGCCGTGTCCAGCTGTCCGGCCTCGGTGGCCGCCTTCGTGACCGCGTCCCGGTCGGCGGCGCAGAGGCCACCCCACCACGCGTCGTTGACGTACCAGGACCGGGCGTCGCGGATGTAGTTGGTCGGCATGTAGTAGCCCTGGACCTCGTCGAGACTCTGGTTGATCATCGTGATCGCGCCGTTCTCCTGCGCGTCGACCACGCCCTGGCGCAGCGCCAGGTACAGGTCGGACAGCGGAACGACCTGGGGGTTCGCGCCGAGTGCACGGGCGAACGCCTGCGGCATGGGCGCCTCGGCGATCCGCAGCTTGAGCCCTCGCATGTCCTCCGGCGTGACGATCGGGCGGTTCGCCGACAGCGCCCGCGGCTCGGCGTCGCCCTCGACCGCGATGACCCGCACGCCCGTCTGCTCGGCGGCCTGCTCGAAGAGCTGGGTGAACTCGTCGGACCGCAGGACACCGAGCAGCTGCTCGTAGCTGTCCCACATGAACGGGACGCTGACCACGGTGAACGCGTTCGCCCCGGACAGCGTCGGGTAGATCGTGATGCCCTCGTAGAAGATGTCGACGCCCTGGCCGGAGCTCAGCCCGGCGAAGATGCCGTTGACGTCGCCGAGCTGGCTGTTCGGGAACACCCGTACCTTGATCCGCTCGTCCGTTGCGCGGGCGATGGAGTCGGCGAACCGCTGGGCGGCCAGGGTCGCCGGATCCCCCTCGGCCCGGATCGTCGCCAACCGCAGGTCCTGCGGGGCGCACGACCCGTCGGCGCCGGACGAGGCCGAACCGCCGGTCAGGAAGCCACAGCTGGTGAGGGCCGTGCACAGCGCGGCGACGGTGGCGAGGACGGTCGTTCTGCGGAACCTCATGGACGTGCCTCCGGGTCGCGCGCGGTCAGGATGAACTCGATCTCGACGGGTGCTCGCCGGGGGAGCGCCGCGACCCCGACGGCGGAGCGGGCGTGGCGTCCGTTCTCGCCGAAGATGCGGCCGAGCAGCTCGCTGGCCGCATCGATGACCCGCGGTTGGTCGTGGAAGTCGGGGGTGCTCGCGACGAACCCGATGACCCGGAGCACCCGTTCCAGGCCGTCCACGCCACCGACGTGCGCCGCGGCGCAGGCGATCCCCTGCAGCACGCAGATGCGCGCGGCCTCCTGGGCCTGCTCGATGCCGAGGTCGGCGCCGAGCGTCCCGGTGATCCGGACCGCGCCGTCCTCCTTGGGGAGCTGGCCGCTGACGTAGAGCACGCCTGCGTTCTCGGTGACCGGTACGTAGTCGAAGCTCGGCACAGCGGGGTCGGGGAGCGCGAGACCGAGCTCTGTCAGCCGCGCACTGGGGAGAGCTGTCATGGGATGTCCTCCTGGGAGGGATCGAGGTACCGGCGGGCACCGGAGGCGGGGTCCGCGATGCGGGGCGCGAACCCGATGTCGGCGCGGATCCGGGTGGCGTCCATGAGGGGGAGGTCGGGCGCGCCGTCCGCCGTGGCCTCCACGCTCGCGGTGGTTCCGGCTGCGGCGGCGAGTGCGGTCCCGAGCTCGTGGAGGCTCGACCGGTGCCCGGCGGCGTTGTAGACCGGCGCGGTGGCCGCCGGGTTCACCGCGCACTCGAGCAGGCACCGGGCCGCGTCGTCGACGTGCATCCAGTCCGCGGTGTCGGTCCACGCCCGCAGGACGGCCGGCGCGCCCGCCGCGATGCGCTCGGCGAACGTCACGAGGTCCAGCTGGCTCCCGCCGTACCACCGGCCGCTGCCGTAGACCAGCGGCAACCGGACGCCGACCGCGCGGATCCCGTACTCCGGGGCCAGCACCCGGGCGATCTGCTCGGCGCCGACCTTGGTGGCCCCGTAGACCAACTGCGGGGCCGGCGCCGCGTCCTCGTCGACCACGCCTTCCCGGTAGGAGGTCCGCGGGCCGTACACGGTGCTGCTGCTCGACCACGACAGGTGCCGGCAGCCGGCCCGGTGCAGCGCCTGCAGCAGGACGGCCGTGCCGCCCACGTTGACCTCGACCGCGCGGGTCGGGTTGCTGCCGGCGCCCCCGGCCAGGCCGCCCGTGCCCTCGCCGTACGCAGCGAGGTTGACCGCGCTGTGCGGGGCGAACTCCGTCAGGGCCGCGGTCAGCGCGTCCTCGTCGGTGACGCTGACGGCCGCGTGCCGGACTCCCCGTCCGGTCGGCAGGCCGGCCGGACGGCGGGGTGCGGCCGGATCGACGGTCAGCACCTCCCAGCCGGCGGCGAGTGCCTGGCGGACCACCTCCTGCCCGATGAAGCCGTTGCCGCCCACGACTGCCAGCCGGCCGGTCACCGGTCGCTCCGCAGGCGGGCGAGGGCCTTCTCGTCGATCTCGACGCCGAGCCCGGCCGTCCCGGGGACGAGGACGTCGGTGCCGTCCCGGCCCAGCGGCACGGCGGCGAGCTCGTCGCGGAGGGCGTTGGTGCCGCGGTCCATCTCGAACCAGAGGGGTTCGGGCTCGTTGTCGGTGTGGGGGTAGGTGGGCACACCGGCGAGCAGCTGTACGGTCGCCGCCTGCGAGATCGCGCCGCCCCAGACGTGGGGCGAGAACCGGACGTTCCACGTCTGTGCGAGGTGGGCGATCACACGCGCCTCGCTGATGCCGCCGCACTTGGTGACGTCGGGCTGGGCCACGTCGATCAGGCGACCGGCGATCAGGTCGCGGAACCCGAACCGCGTGTAAGCGGCCTCGCCCGCGGCGAGCGGCACCCCGCACCGGCGCAGCAGCCGCAGGCCTTCGTGGTCGTCCGGGGTGACCGGTTCCTCGGCCCACCCGAGATCGTGTGCCCGGATCGCCTCGAGGGAGCGCATCGCCTGGTCGGCCGTGTAGTTGCCGTTGAAATCGACGAACAGCACGGCGCCGGGGCCGAAGGTCTCGCGGGTGATCCGGGTGCGTTCCTCGTCGCTGTCCCGGCCGAGCCCGATCTTGATCTTGACGCCCGGGTAGCCCGCGTCGGCCGACTCCTGCAACACGCTGCGGAACCGGCCGAGGTCGTTGTCGACCGTGACGTACCCGGTGGAGGCGTAACAACTGATCCGGTCGCGGGTGGGGCCGCCCAGCAGCTCGTGCACGGGGCGGGAGAGCGTGCGCGCGAAGGCGTCCCACATCGCGATGTCCAGCGCGCTGGCGGCGACGACGTGCAGCCCGGACGACGAGTAGTGGTACGACCGCTGCAGGAGGCCGGTCAGCCAGTTCGACGACGGCCGCAGGGGGCTCCCGACCAACGTCTCGCCGAGCTCCTCGACGAGGGTCCTGGCCGCGGGCGACCCACCCCAGGCCTCCCCCCAGCCGACGACCCCGTCGCTGGTCTCGAGGCGGACCATTACGGCGGCCCGGCCGGGCACCAGGCCCCGCGACGACCCGTACCGGTCGGCCACGTCCAGCGGGTCGGCAACCGGGATCGCCTCGATGCGCGCGACGGTGCTCTGCGCCGATGGTTCGCTCGCGAGCTCGCTCACGCGCGCCCCCCGAGCAGGCCGCTGAGGGTGGCCGACGGCGTCAGCACGTCGGCGGCGGTGCGGGCGACCAGCACCCGTGGCCCCGGCGTGGCGAGCAACTCGCGAACCGCGTCGTCGAGCTCGCCGGCCTCGTCGACGGTGCGGGCGGTGGCCCCGAGGGACCGGGCGAACGCGCCGAGGTCGGCCGGGCTGATGTCGACGGCGGCAGGGCGGCCGGTCGAGCGTGCCTGGTGCATGGCGATCGTCCCGTAGAGCCCGTTCTGGAAGACCACGACCAGCGGTCCGGCGCCGCACCGGGCGGCCGTCTCCAGCTCCTGCCCCGTCATGAGGAACCCCCCGTCGCCGACGAGTCCGAGCACCGTCCGGCCGGGGGCCGCGAGAGAGGCGGCGACGGCGGCCGGGACGGCGTAGCCCATCGCGCCCGAGATCGGTGCGACCTGGGTCCGGGGGTGGTTGAAGCGCCAGTACCGGTGGCCGAACACCGAGAAGTTGCCGGCGTCGTTCGCCACGATGCTGTCGCCGGGCAGGTGCGCGCGCAGCGCCGTCATGACCGTGGTCGGGTGCAGGCCCTCGCCCTCGACCGGCACGGTCTCCGGGGTGCTGAACCGCTCGTACCCGGCGCGGGCCCGTTGCCAGGGGAAGGCCGAACGGTGGCGGCGGTCCGCGGCCAGCCGCGTCAGCTCCCGGGCGAACAGGAGCGGGGAGGCGTGGACGGCGAGCCGCGGGGTCACGACCGCGCCCAGGTTCTCGGCGGCCGCATCGACCTGGACGACCGCGGGTCCGGCGGCCGGGAGCGTGTAGGCCTGGGTGGTGACCTCGTCGAGCCTGCTCCCCATGACGAGGACGACGTCGGCGTCGCGCAGCGGTCCGGTGATCTCCGCGGGGGTGCCCAGCGCCAGGTGACCCAGGTAGTGCCGGTGGTCGTTCGGGAACGTGTCCTGGCGGCGGAAGGCCGCGTAGACGCCGAGCCCGAACGCCTCCGCCAGCTCGGTGAGCTCGTGGTGCCCGTCCGGCACCCCCTCGCCGACGATCACGACCGGGCGTTCGGCGGCGGCGAGCAGGTCGAAGGCCCGGCCCACGTCACCGTCCGTGGCGGCCGGCCCGGAGATCGGGACGGGCGGGTCGGCCGGAAGGCCCGCACCGGCCAGCACGTCGGCGGGGAACGCGACGACGGCCGGGCCCGGCCGCGGTCCGGTGCTGCGCAGCAGTGCCCTGGAAACGATCTCGGCGGCGCGGTCCGGGCGGTGCACCGTCGCCCCGAAGACGGTGATCTCGTCGTAGAAGCGGGGCAGGTCGACCTCCTGGAAGGCCTCCTTGCCCAGGTGGTCGGTCTCCACCTGGCCGAGCAGCGCGATCATGGGCGTCGAGTCCTGGCGCGCGGTGTGCACGCCGATGGCGAGGTTCGCCGCGCCGACGGCGCGGGTGGCCATCGCGACGGCCGGACGGCCGGTCACCTTGGCGTCGGCCTCGGCCATGAAAGCGGCGCCGGACTCGTGCCTCGTCGAGATCAGCCGGAGGCCGGGACGCCGGTCGACCTCGTCCATGAGCTCGAGGAAGCTCTCGCCCGGGACCGTGTAGAAGCGAGTGACACCGGCGCGTTCCAGCAGGTCGATGACGGTTGCCGCGGCGGTGCTCATGCCGTCGGCCCCTCGCCGGCGAGCCGGCCGCTGACCGTGTCGACGTGCCGGGACGCGGCGTCGACGAGGGCGTCCCGATCGCCGGCCGCCAGCGCGTCCAGGATCGCGTGGTGCTCGACCTGGGCCTGCTGGGAGTCCGTGGCCGGGCGCCCCCGGTAGTACCGCGCGATCTGCAGGTGGACCCGCAGGTCGTCGTAGGAGCCGATCAGGTAGGGGTTGCGGCACGGGGTGACGGTCAGCCGGTGGAACTCCGCGTCGAGCTGGTTGAAGCTGACGATGTCGAGATCCGGCTCGGCCACGATCCCGTCGAGCTTGGCCAGTACCTGCCGGATCCCGTCGAGGTCGGACTCGGTTGCGAGGACGACGCTGCGGTCCAGCGCCCCGAGCTCGATGACGCGGCGGGCCTCGAGCAGCAGGCGCAGGCTGTCGACGTCGAGGAGCGGGGTGACGCTGAACCCCTTGTACGGGGCCAGTGTCACGAGCTTCTCGGAGGTGAGGCGGTTCAACGCCTCGCGGACCGGCGTGTGGCTGACCCCGAGCTCCTTGCTGAGGCGGTCGATCTGGAGGCGCTCGGACGGTGCCAGCCGTCCGTCGAGGATGCGGTCGCGAAGGGTCTCGTACGCGCGGTCGGTCAGACCGTCGCGAGGGATGCCCGGGCCTGTCATAGTTTATATATAAAACACAAAGCGCACCCGAGCGCAACAGTGATCGTCAGTGCCCGCAGCCTGGATCCCCGGGTCAGCCGACGACGCCGCGGTCGTGCAGCGCTCCGATCTCCGGCCCGGAGAGCCCGAGGACGTCGGCGAGGACCTCGTCGGTCTCCCGGCCCAGCTGCGGGGCGGCACCGGGGGCACCGTGTTCGCCGTCCCAGCGGATGGGGGAGCGGGCGGTGATCCCGGTGGTCCCACCGGGCAGCCGGATGTCGGCGAGCAGCGGGTGGGCCCCGCCGCGGTACTCGTCGACGACGTCGGTCATGCCCTGGTAGCGCCCCCACAGCACCCGTGCCCGGTTCAGCTCGGACTCCACGGTGGCCGAGTCCCGCGCGAGGAACCACGGCTTGAGGACGGCGGCGATCGTGTCGCGCAGGCGGTAGCGCTCGGTCTCGTCCGCCAGGTCGGCGTCGAGCGCCTTCTCCAGTGCGGCGAAGACCGCCTCCGTGCCCGTGACGGTGATCAGCGCGGTCCACTGGCCGGGGGTGAGCGCGACGACCATGACCCGGTGGCCGTCGGAGCAGGCGAAGTCGACGCCGAAGCTGCCGTAGACGTGGTTGCCGTGGCGCGGGCGTTCGCGATGCTGTTCCTCGGCCTCGGAGAGCCAGCCGAGGTTCGCGACGCCCGCGAGGGCGACGTCGGACAGAGCGATCTCGGAGTAGACGCCGCGACCGGTGCGGGTGCGCTGGTGCAGGGCGGCGAGCACGGTGGTGGAGACGGTGAGCCCGGTGACGAGGTCCCACGCGGGGAGGACGTGGTTGACCGGTGCGGCGCCGTCCTCGCCGCCGGTGATCTGGGGGATGCCGACCTCGGCGTTGACGGTGTAGTCGACGGCGGGGCGGCCGTCGGGGTAGCCCTGGACGCGGACGTGGATCAGGTCGGGCCGGCGGGCGGTGAGCGCCTCGTTGGCCATCCAGCGGCGGCCCACCACGTTGTCGACGAGGACGCCGCGGTCGTCCCCGGGTGCGGTGGCGAGGGCGAGGACGAGCTCGCGTCCCTCGGCGGAGCGCAGGTCGACGGTGATGGAGCGCTTGCCCTTGTTGAGCGATGCCCAGTAGTAGGAGTCGCCGGTGCCGTGCCCAGCGGCGGGCCAGCGTCCGTGGTCGGGGCCGCCGCCGATCGGGTCGATCCGGATCACCGAGGCACCGAGCTGGGCGAGCGTCATGCCACCGGTCGGGCCGGCCACGAAGCTCGCGCATTCCACGACCTGCAGGCCGTCCAGCGGGCGGTGCGGTGTGCTCGTCACGTTCCGAGTCTCCCCGAGCCCGGGCTGCCGCGACCCATCAGGTCCTGCCAGTAGCCCGCCGACGGGCGCGCACCGGCAACGTGCGCAGGAGCGCGCTGTGTCAGAAGGGTGGGAGCTCGTCCCCGTCGTCCGGGATGGCCTCGCCGTCCCGCAGGGCGGTGGTGCCGCGGGCGCGCTGGATGTGTTCCAGCCGGGCGGCGAGGTCTTTCGGCAGGCCGTTGCGGGTGGTGGTCTTGTCGGGTGGCATTTCGTCGTCGGTGCGGTAGTCGTGGGGGTGGCTGTGATACCGGTGGCCGGTGGGGGTGATCCATTGGATCCGTCCGTCGGGTAGCGCGCGCACGGCCCAGCCGGGGGCGTGTTTCATGCGGTGTTCGTGTCCGCAGCAGCCGTGCAGGTTCTTGTCGTTGGTGGGGCCGTGCGGGTAGGGGGTGATGTGGTCGAGGTGCCCGTCCAGGGCGCGGCGGCGGCAGATCGGGCCGCGGCAGTACACGTCGCGGGCGCGGACGTGGTCGGCGAGTCCGGCCGGGGGCCGGTAGGTGCTGCGGCCGTGGTCCAGCACGGTGCCCGACAGTGGGTCGTAGACCAGGCGTTTGAGGGTGGCGTCGCCGGCGATCTCGCGGGCCAGGTCGGCCGGGATGGGGCCGTGCCCGACCAGTTCGCAGGGGTGGTCGTCGGCGCCGAGCAGGGTGGTGAAGGGGATCAGGATCTGGACGAGGGGTTTGCCGGGGTTGACCGGCCGGGGGACGGCAACCTTCGCCTCCGCACCGTCGTCGGATCCACCTGCCTCACCAGCCGCTGAGGCCTGCGCGTCACACACCGGCTCGCCGCAATCCTCGTCGTCGGCGTCTCCGGACCCTCCGGCGTCTGTGTCTGTGTCTGTGTCGGCGTCCGCGCCTTCGTCCGCGCCTTCGTCCGTGGCGGCGCCGCTGTCGCTGTCGGCATCGGTGTCGCTGCCGGGGTCGGGTGCGGCGTTGGTGAGGCGGCCGGACAGCAGGGCGGCGGCGAGGTCGGCGCGGCGGGCGTCCATGCCCCGCGGATCGTCCTTGCCGCAACCCAGGGCCAGGCGGGTGAGCCACTGGTAGCCGGCCT